>JBDNJA010000212.1:0-7055 GCA_041688005.1 Gammaproteobacteria bacterium | reverse complement strand
GTGATAGCTGCAAGCTGCGCTTTCACTTCATCGGTTTGCTCGGCTGGCTCGATGTAATATTCCATCTGCCCTTTGAGCGTCGAGTCGGGATAGGTCGCCAGCCACTGCGCCCCAAGCGAGTTCTGCACCATGTACTTCACGATCCAGTTGGGCGTAAAGAGCTGGGTCGCCGCTGGAATGTCTTCCGACTTCACCACCTTGCCGATGACCTGCTCCTTCTTCTCTGAGATGTAGAACTGGTAGAGCCAGCCGATGATCTCGATGTTGTCCCAGTCTTGTTCTGGGATGCTATCTACCAAATCACGAATCAAAGAGTCGGTTTTGGTGAGGTTGCCTGGCAGCAGTAGTTCGGTTTCGTCATCGAGCGGCTCGAACAAAAATGGCATCGCCTTGTGCAGGGCGTGGCATTGGCCCAGTAACAGTTCGCGATAGATTTCTTCGTCTTTATTCCCGGCCAGCTTTAGCTCGATGATGTGATCGCGATTCAGCCTCAGTTCTTCGGCTACATCTTGAGCATGATCCAGAATTTCGAAATTTTTATTGCCGCCTGGATGTGACAGCACACGGAACCCATGCTCAAGATAACCGTGTATCTCCATAAAACGAATGGCACACAGGCGATTAAACCAGGTATAGGCAATTTGTTCGACTAATTGATCGAAGCCCTGTTTTTTGGCTCGTTCGACTAGTTGTTGTCTTGGATTTGCAAAGGCGATATCAAAATTATTACCTTCCACTTGTAGCACTGAGCCGTGTATGGATGCCTCACTCACAGTCAATTCGCCTTTGTTATCCGCATAAACCCCAAATAGGCTCAATCGCTTGGTCACGGCCGAGATAAAATCCGTTCTGGCTTTTGGGGCGTAACTTTTGATGTGACTGGTTTTCATTCTTTTTCCGTATGGATTATTCTATCTATCCGACCGTTTTATGTGTGCTGCCATCGCTTGAACTTGTCACTGCTATCCGCTGCGCCATTCATTGGACGGCTGTGTGAATGAGTTTCATGGGCGTTTCCTTACTTAATTCTTACACGATCACCGGCTTTGACTGCTTGCAGTAGCTCGTCGCGCACCCTGCCAATGTATTGCTCTACCTGCTCTTCCGTTTCAATAAAGTCTTCGGTAGCCAAACTGACAGGGCTGATACTGACTGTGCGCTTCGCGTACACAGGCGCTGTTGGCGTAGTGGCTTGGCCTGTCTTATATTCTAATGTGTTTTCGGCCATGTCTCGGGCGGTTGATGATGCTGGGCGAGCGTCTTTAATTTTGCTACGCATCGATTCGATTTGAGTATTAATCAGGTCATAAGCCTCTTCTTCGAGGTGTGCGGCATCACCTTGCTCGTGGTAAATTTCGGGGAGAGAGATCGATAGGTCTATTCGTTTTTTACATTGCTGTAGCGGGTAAAGCGCCTTGTTTTGTATTTCTGCTGGTACTGATGCCCCTAGTAGTGATGAAGTAACACGGCCTATCCGAGCATTTATTCGCTTTAAGCCATGGGCTCGTTTCTCGGCAACCAGGTCTTGATTGACTTGCTGGACTTGCTCGATAAGCGGGTTGATATGACGCAGCTGATCATAAGGTGCTGCTAAATGATATATTCGCTCTAGCTCTTTTAGTGCTTTGTGTGCGGTGTCGTTTTTCTCAAGTGCTAGGCGGTTAGCCTTGAATTGCTCATTAATGGCATTTGTTAAGGCTTTCCAAGTATTAAACTGGTTGTTGTAAAAATCGTCTAGGTCTTCGAAATTTTCAGCAAAATCCTCTAGACTATTCGCATCGTCAATAAAGCGCTGGATCATGGCAAAGCTTGTCGTTTGCTCTAGCAGCCCAGACACGAGTGCCAATCCATCATCTATTATTTGCCTACCAGGATAATCACCCGTTTGGGCCTTGTTGCTGAAAGAGGTAAGCGCTTGGTTCCAACGAACTAGTTCGTCGTTAATCATTTCGTACAGTTCTTTTTCAGTTGATCCCGTGAACGTTTTCGAAAACAAACTTTTTGCCAGTTGGGCCGATTTTTTTAACTGTCGGTCATCATGCTGGCGGATTTTTTGTACGCGGATCTCGCCTCGCTTACGGACGCTGGTGAAAGGCTCATACGCCTTTTTAAGTGATAAGTCGGTGCCTTGGAGACTGAAGCTAATTTTGCCTGCTAGTCCTAGCCTGGAGGACAATAAGATGATTTCATTATCTGGCCACCCAAAAGGACGCCGACCGAAACGACTCACTACATCCCGCAAATATACCGCTTCATTTCGTTCTACTTTGAGGGCTATGTACTGCTCCACTTCACGGGTAGCCTCTGGGTTGCACTCGTCAGTTGCCAGATCTAGTCCTATCTGGGCCATATCATCGGCCATTAGGACTGCCTGTAATTCACGCAATATTTCGCCAGTGGTGATATGGAGCATGTTCAGTTTAGAGAAAGTATTTTCTATGACGTATCGATAGGACTCTTCCAGTATTGTTGAAGGGGTCGTTGATTTTGTCGGCAGTTTGGTGCCGATTGCATAGACCGCTGCCTCGGTAAAGAGTGCTTCAAAGTCATGGCGTAAGCGCTTTTCCCGCGCCATATTTTCCATTTGCTTCTCTCGTAACAAATGCTCATGCTCGGGGCGCTGCCCTGAATTTTGTTTGAGGAATCGGTCTGTCTTGATACAGGTGCTTAGCTCATCCCACAGGCGTTTGTGCTCACCTAGCTTTACTAGGACGCAACCTTCGCCCTCCAGCGTTAGGTTGATGCATTGCTGTTCATTAGCATAGTTTTCATAGTGCGTATCTAGGGGCGATATTAATCTCACGACTAAATCTTCAAGGCTTGAGCCGTCTTTCGGATGGCCATTGCAAAATCGGCTGACGCGGAAGTCTTGCTTATTGACTGGGTAACGGTATACATTTTGCCGCCGCAAAATATCATCGAAAATAATACTAGACAGTTTATTCGATACTTCGGATGGCTCTATATCTGTATGACGAATCTCATTTTCTATTTCCTTTTCTTCATTCGTCAGAAATAGAAATTCGTCACCATTTCGGGCTATCAATAATTGACGCTCCAGACGATTTAGGCTTTCTTCTATTTGTTTTTTGAGTTCAATCTTGTCTGCATCGATTCGATCAATTGAAAGCGTTACTAAATTATCTAATGTGCTTTTTACGACATCAACATAACGGATAAGAAAAAGTGATTTGAGTATTTTACCGTCAAACCCAGTGAGCGAGACAAGCTCACAGGCTTGGTCAATAGTGCGCTTAACCGCTGGTTCTAGGAAGCTTTCGATGGGCGCATAAAAGCTGTAGAACGGTATAAGGATATCCATACTGTTGTCTTTCATCTGCTTGGCGGCAGACTGAAATGCATCTAATAGTGAGCGCTCTCCCATGGCAAGGTGCTTGCCTGTTGCTCCTTTTGTACGAATGGACTCGAACACTTTTTGCACTAGGGGATAGTGATAAGGCACAAATGGGTAGTTATCGACAAAGGATGATTCATCGTCGTAGCCTTTAAGCGACGCCGTGGTCGTTTTGTCAAAGGTTAGTTGATTACGAAGGATGTCACCTTTTTCGGCAAATATTTTGATGAGTTTGTCATGGGCCTCATCTGTCTTTTCTAACAATCGTTTTTGAATAACCTCTGAAGTATTAGAACTAGACAGCTGTAATCGAGTGACGAATCGCCCCTGGATCTTTGAAAAGTCATCGCCATCGCGTTTATCCATTCCGCCAATTGCGGCATCTATATCTGCCTGAGAGGTTACGATAACCCAGGCTCTACCTCCGCAATGGGTGCCTAGGTCTTCGGTTATTGTCTGTAGCTTTAACATCATTTGAGTATTTTTGCCGATAAACTGGCCGACTTCATCGACCAGAAAGAGCAGGTTCTTATCGCCCGAATCACTCAAATATTCATTCACCCAGGTACAGAAATTACGGATATCTAATGGGAAGTTGGTGGCCAGCTCTTCGACCCATTGGCGCGCTGATTCATGACTTTGTTTACTTGCAAAGGCTAGGGCCTGAACAAGTTCATCGCGATAGAAGTCGTAGGCATCTCGCTCTGCTTCCCAGGTGCTGCTGGTCAACTCGGCAAACTTATTCTTGAATGCCAGATACTGATCACGCTTGTCTAGTTCGCGCTCAAGATGTGCAATGTGAGGGAAATCTGCGCAGTAACCTACTCGCTCATTAAAAACCTTGAGGAAAACTTTTAATATGCCGTTTTCACGATCGTCTGTATTGGCCCTGGAGTCAATGTTGAACAAAATGACATCAGTGTCTTTAGTGACAACGCTTTGGATATCTGCGAATAACATGGGGTCAGTTATTTTATCTTGAAAAAAGTCGATGGCTTTTCGCCTGTTACCATCTTTTTCAACAACGCGATTCTCCAAAATATAAGAGAGAATCTTTATGAAGTGTGACTTACCCGAGCCAAAAAATCCGGATACCCATACACCAATTTTGCCCGACAAGGCGGCGTTCGGATTGGTAACTGTCGGTACATAGGCTTCAAAGAAGGCCCTGAAATGTCGCTCAAGTTCGTTAGTCACTACATATTCGTCGAGTTCAACAAATACGCTTTCATCGTCAATTTGCTCGGCTTTAACGACGCCATTGATATCACGGGTCAGTTTTTTTGAAAAGATATGTTCGATGTTCACACAATGCTCTCTGCTTTAAATTGGCTAAGATGTACTTTTTCCGTTTTCAGGTACTAACTTGAAAGCGCGGTAATAATTTTTTGATTCGATCATGCCAAATGGGTGGAGGTCTCTGCCACTGTACTCACCGGGATAATAAAGCACGAGAGGCGTACTCCCCATAACATCTTGCAAAGCGCTTAGCAGCTCGTGCCCTCGAATTAAAGGCCAGGCGTTCCCAAGCCCCGATAGTATGGCAAACTCAATATTCTCTGGATGTATCTTGTCGGCAATGTATTTAGCGACCTTCGCCTGGCTTAATGGTCCCGCTAGCGTTTTACGCAATTCATCAACGCCTACCTGTTTCTCCCGACTAAAGGTACGTTCAAGTAAGCCACGCGAGCCTAACATCTCTATCAATATTTCGAAGAGGTTAACATGCACAAACTCATGTCCCTTTTTTGAAAGCCTCTCAGTAACGTGCTCCAAATGCTCACGTACAATGAGTTCACACTCGGCGGGGTAATCGAATATCCAAAATCCAATTTCATTTCCTAATCCGTCATTCCTTAGAAATTTTGGGCTTTCTATGCGCTCTAATACTAGGTTAAGACGAGTTTTTAGGTTTTTCACGCGGTACATTCCATCACGTTGATCAGGTCTTCTCGATCAAGCTTACTAAGGCTAAGCTTTACTTCGGGTAATAGGTAAACAGTCTGGATCTGCCGCTTTCGACTTGAGGATAAATATCCGCTATCCACCAATGCTTTTACTACATTGTTGCCCATCTTTTTTATAGTTGACTCGGAATATCTATCCAACTCAGGTAAGGCGCGGATCCGATCCTGGATAAATTCATCCCAGGCATTAGACGAAAGAACCGTCTTATAGGTACGCCGCGCTTCAGCCAAACTCTTAAGCATAAAATCTACCGCAACAGGTGAGTGGATAAGGAACGAAACCATTATTAGCTGTGTACAAGCCCTCTCGGAAGCATGAATCAAAGTTATCACAAAAGCGGAACCCAAAGGTTCGAGGCGCTTTCGTAAAGTATAGGCATTACGTGCCGCCGTATTTATGGACTTTTTTTGAAGTATATTGTCTTCAACTATACGCTTTTTCCACTCGTCTTCCGGGAGTTTCTCTAAAAGCAATTCGGCAATAATGCGGTTTTCTGCAATCATCAGGCTCCCGCCGATGAGATCCCCTATATAATTATTTACATTTAGCTCTATCATTCAAAATCTGCTTTTAACCTTAATATTAACACTTTTGTCACGTAATTTTTAATGACATTTACTTTAGCCAGGGGTGTACGTGTTCAGTCAGCGGTCGCGTGTGGCATAACCAGCACCAGCAGTGGGGGCTGGGGGTTAAATACCCTCGGCTACCCGATTACGGTCTGTTGATTTCATTTTTCCAATAGTTGTAAACATCTTCAGCCAACTGCATTGCGTGCACGAAAGACCCGTCATCAAGTTCAACAGTAAGACCCGCGAATTGGAATGAACCTGGGTCAAACGAATTTGAGTTAAATGAACTAGGGTCGAAGCCTCCATGGTGCTCTGTAACCTTTTCTACCGATTTATGCCGCGTTTGAGTTGCTTGAAAGTGTTTATTGCCGTTTGCTAGGTGAGAAACAATTTCTAAAATTCCTACTTTTTTCCGAAGATCACTTCGTTTGGTGCTATCGCTCGGATAAACCCAGTCTATTATGTGCTCCGCTGTGGCGAAATAATCAAATGCGGCATAAGCATCTTCGGGTGAAGCTTTCATGCGTTCGAGATCATGTTCTAGTTTTGATAAAAGATCTGCCGGTGTTTGAAGATTCCCAAAACCTTTGTAATTTGTTCCCATCTTTAAACCCTAAAACGCCTCAATCAGAGCCGCCGTTTGGTGGCGCCCTAGCAGCCCGATATCTTAAGTCTAGATCTCCCCTCATAACTAACAGACTCCTAGAAACGATGAGTAACGCTTAAGGAACCAAACGTTTCTCGTTCGGCAATGTTTTTTGTACTGGGACTTAGGGAGGATATTTGAAAGACAAAAGCGTAGTGTCCAGCACTCCAGACAGCACCGGCAGATACTTGATCTTGATAATGCTCTAGCGGGACAGAGTGGCTATCACTGAAGGTATTGCCATCGATTAATATATCGTTAAATACCACCCCTCCCCGCGCCCCTAAAAATAAATAGAAGTCATCATCTGGGGTTAAAGCAAGTGGATTGATCTGTCTATCTGCCTGTAATCCAAATGCCGGAAAGCTATATCGCAAATTTGTGCCCCATCTTATAGCAAGGCCCGCTTTGGTTGCAGATTCAAGATTGCCAATACCTGCCCTCCATAATCCAAGAATATCAAATTGTTTCCCCATGCCATCAGAGCGGTAAAGACTCCAGACCCGCTGGAGTT
>JBDNJA010000039.1:0-3596 GCA_041688005.1 Gammaproteobacteria bacterium | reverse complement strand
TAGTTTTAATAAATAGTTTTAATAAATAGTTTTAATATAAATAGCTCGGCTTTCATTAAAAAGCTAATCTTCGCAGACGATATAATCACACCCACAAATAATCTTCCCGCAAATTAAAAATATTATGAATAAGTTCACTATTATCAAACCTGACGACTGGCACCTACACCTGCGAGATTCACCGTATCTTGCTGCCATCGTTGGCGACACGGCCAGGCAATTTGGTCGCGCTATCGTGATGCCCAATTTGAAACCACCCGTTACCAATTGCGAAGAAGCTGAATCATATCGACAGCGAATTCTATCTGACCTGCCTAACGGCAGTGAGTTTCAACCGTTAATGACACTTTATTTGACGGATAATACTCGTGCCGAAGACATTGCTCTCGCCAATGCATCCGACAACCTGTTTGCCGCTAAACTATACCCAGCAGGTGCAACGACTAATTCTGATGCAGGTGTCACCCATATCCAGAAAATCTACCCTGTTCTAGAAGCTATGCAACAATATCAGTTCCCCCTGCTCATTCACGGCGAGGCGACCGGTGATCAAGTCGATATTTTTGATCGAGAAAAAACATTCATCGATTCCACCATGCAACAAATTCGAAATGATTTTCCTGAATTACGGATTGTGTTTGAGCACATTACCACGCGTGACGCGACCGATTTTGTGCTAGCGCAAGACGATCACGTTGCAGCAACCATCACGCCGCATCATTTATTGATCAATCGCAATGCCTTGTTCGAAGGTGGCATTCGTCCACATCATTACTGCTTACCCGTTGCCAAGCGTGAAGAACATCGAGTTGCCTTACTGAATGCAGCGACGGGTAATTCGGGTCGATTTTTTGCCGGCACCGATAGTGCGCCTCATAGCCAGACGGCAAAGGAATCAGCCTGCGGCTGCGCCGGCATCTATTCGGCTTACTGCGCGATTGAACTATACGCCGAGACTTTTGAATGCGTCGGCGACTTTACTAATTTTGAGGCATTCATGAGCCGAAACGGCCCAAAATTTTACCGCCTGCCGGTTAATACTGAACAAGTCACACTAGAAAAATCTGAATGGCAAGTGCCGCAAACATTAAATTATGCTGGTGAATTACTTATTCCGTTTAAAGCAGGTGAAACACTGCAATGGAGCATCGTTTAGCATGAACAAAGTCATTGCAATGGCACAAAGATTCCGCGGTTATATGCCAGTGGTCGTCGATGTAGAAACCGGTGGTTTTAATGAGCAAACCGATGCTCTGCTGCAAATAGCAGCGGTTATTGTTGATATCGATGAGCAGGGCCAGTTTTATTGCGTCGAAACGATTACCTGCCACGTCAATCCATTCCCAGGTGCAAATCTTGAGCCTAAGTCAATGGAAGTTAACGGTATTGATGTTGATCACCCGTTTCGGATGGCTATCGATGAAAAACAGGCTTTACCCAAAATTTTCAAACCCATTCGAGAAGCGCTAAAAAAACACGGCTGCACTAAGGCTATATTGGTCGGTCACAATGCCAATTTTGATTTGAAATTCATCAATATCGCCGCACAACGAACGGGAATTAAGCGCAATCCATTCCATCCATTTAGTAGTTTTGATACCGTGAGTTTGGCTGGTTTGGTGTATGGACAGACCGTATTAGCTCGGTCTATTCAAGCAGCAGGATTAAAATGGGATGCAAATGAAGCGCATTCAGCTATATATGATGCAGAGATCACAGCAGAGCTGTTCTGCAAGATTGTGAACGAGACACCATTTATAGGGGCATAACTACTATCATAGTCATATTTTTTAACCAGTGTCGACTATCAGTGAAATCACGCCTGCTGCCCATCAAGCTTGTGTGACCATAAAATAGATATCGAATAAGAAAGGTTCAAACCTAAACAAAAAAGAGCCCCGTTGTAACCAACGGGGCTCTTTTATTCTTAAACGAAAAGTTGAACCGAAAAGTTGCTCGAGTCTATTGAGCTTTATTCTCGACTGCTTCGCTAGCCATTTTTTGCAAATCACCAGATGAGTGCATCTCTAATGTAATGTCGCAGCCGCCAATCAGTTCACCGTCAACATAGACTTGTGGGAACGTTGGCCAATCGGCAAATCGCGGTAAATTCTGAAATATTTCTGGATCTGACAATACATTGACATAGGCAAATTCCAGCTCAAGCGACTTAAGCGCCTCTACCGTTCGGCTCGAAAATCCACACTGTGGCAACTGAGGTGTGCCTTTCATATAAATCAATACAGGGTTCGCTTCAACCTGTTGCTTAATACGCTCTAAAACGTCCATCTGAATTCCTCTGAGTAGCTGAATAATAACTGACTAAAATAGTGGGTTATTATGATAACTGTTTTTCTGACTGATTAGAATCAGAGTAACAAACTATTTTTTACCTGAGACCGTTGCACGAGCGGTGACTTTATTCTATGGCAAGACGAAAACGCACAAAATTGAGGTCATTTATGTCAATAAATGGCCTATCGAGTACGTTTTCACCAAAACTAGGCGATTCTAAGCGCCAACAGTAGGGGCCACGAAGCCACGCCGTCTGAGAAAAACAATCGCGCAAAGATTTCTGACTATATTTGTTGCTGCAACCAATACTCTAATAAAGCACAGTGCCAAAGCTTGCTGCCGTTGAGTTGGGTGAAATGCTTTTCAGGTTCGTGCAGTAGTTTGTCGACATACTTCCGGTTAAAAATACCGCGTTCCAAACTTGCCTGACTATTTAAAGTATCGGCCATGAAATCGTAAAATTCACCTCGTACATACTTTAGTGCTGGCATCGGGAAGTAGCCTTTCGGGCGATCAATAACGGCGTCGGGAATTCGACCGCGTGCTATTTCCTTCAAGATGCCTTTGCCACCATGTTTGAGCTTTAATTCAGGTGGGCAGGCAGCCGCCAATTCGACCAATTCGTGGTCTAAAAACGGGACTCTAGCTTCCAGACCCCAGGCCATGGTCATATTGTCTACCCGTTTGACCGGATCATCGACAACTAATGTCGTTGTGTCGAATCGTAATACTGCATCCATAAACGTATCAGCATGTTCGGTTTCAAGCTGTTTCTCGATAAGCGCCGACGTATGGTCATCGCCTCGATACGCATCGGCCACGGTATCACAAAATTCGGCATGATCACGATCAACATAATTCGACGCAAATCGCTGCAATGACAATCCGGAGGCTGCGCGCATTCGTTCGTACCAAAAATAGCCAGCAAATACTTCATCAGCACCCTGCCCGCTTTGTACAACCTTGACCGATTTTGATACCTGTTCAGACAGCAGGTAAAACGCTACTGCATCTTGGCCTACCATAGGTTCGGACATCGCTCGTACCGCTTCGGGCAGCCTTGTTAGTACCTCCGCATTGGGAATTAGAAACTTGTGATGATCGGTATTGTATCGTTTGGCAACCGGATCAGAGAATTCAAACTCATTGCCTTTTTCCTCCGGCTGGTCTTCAAAACCGATACTGAAGGTTTTAATTTTACCGACACCTGCTTCATCTAATAGCGCGACCAGTAAACTGGAATCGAGCCCACCAGATAGCAACACACCCACGGGTACATCGGCAATCTGAATGCGTTTTTT
>JBDNJA010000038.1:0-3669 GCA_041688005.1 Gammaproteobacteria bacterium | reverse complement strand
GAAGCTCAATTCCGCGCATCCTGGTCTGATGCCAAAGCCGGTGCCGTTTTCCTTGACAGAATTTTCAGGGATGGCAACGGAGGGTATACCGACTTGGCGGGAAATGCGGTTGGCATTGATGATGTCGAAAGTACCGGTCCGTTAAGTAATTATAAGGGCACAGAAGACACCGAATTTAAAAATGCGTCTTTAAGGATTGATTACGATTTTGGTTTTGCTACATTGACCTCTGTGACTGGATGGGGTGAAACCAATCAGGATGTTCTCGCTGACGCAGATTTTACGCCAGCGCCGGTAGTTGGTCAGGATTTGGCATTCAATGTCGAGTATCTTAATGAGGAACTTCGGCTGGTCTCAAATGACGATGGAGCCTTAAATTGGATTATTGGTGCTTTTTATCAGGATAAGGAAGATATCACGAAACTCCGTGTAGGGTTTGAAGATACTACGACTCCGGTATTTGATTTTAATTCAGTAATTCTTGATCAGGTAAATGTTGTCGATACAGATTCCTGGGCGGTTTTTGGTCAAATTGACTATGACCTTACAGACAAGTTATCCCTATCTGCTAGCTTGAGGTATGACGAGGTTGATGCCAATACAATTGATATGAATAATCCTGGGCCGTCAGCAGCATCCGAAACCTTTGATCAACTACAGCCTAAAGTCCAGCTTTCTTACAGCTTTACTGAGGATATCCTGGGATATACTACCTTCTCAGAGGGATTTCGAGCCGGAGGATTTACCCTAAACACGGTTTTTGACAACGAGGTGACCGAAAATTACGAGTTCGGGTTGAAGACATCACCGCAGAATGGTCGTGCAATAATTAATATGTCATTTTTCCATACTGATTATCGAAATCAGCAGGTCGCGCTACTGATCTTTGAGGGCGCTGTTGCCGATCGGGCGATCGTTAATGTGCCGGATACAGATATTAATGGCATGGAACTTGAAGCAACTTTATTACCTACAGAAAACCTGACCTTGAATTTTGGCGTTGGTATTACAGACACTAAAGTCGTATCGCCATTCGTTGAAACCAGTAGCAGTGCCGCGCCAAATCCAGGCAATATTGAAGGTAATGAGGCACCTTTGTCGCCGCCATTTACCTTTCAAGCATCGGCAAACTACAGGGTACCTATAAACGATACGATGGATCTGGTGCTAAATAGTAGTTATCGTTTAAGAGGAGGCTATTTCTACGACTTGGCAAATCAGGATCAAAATGATAATGCGGACTTTATCAACCTGAGTGCTGCTCTTAAAACGGATCGGTGGAGCATAAGTATATGGGCAAAGAATTTGACGGATACCCGTTTTGCAACCCTTCTGTCTGCCTCTCTGACTAGAACGCCCAACCAACCGAGGACTTACGGCATAGAAACTTCCTTTAGATTTTAATAGTCAAGTGTTATTTTTCGGCTCCTTACTCGACTTTTAGAGTCCCCCATAGGGGGTCTGTAAACCCCTCGCCTTTAGGCGAGGGATGCTAAAATCCATGGATGAAAGATTATAAGCGGGGTAGTCATACGGTATGGGACTGTAAATACCACTTGGTGTGGACAACAAAGCACCGTTATCAGATATTGGTGGGGGATGTAGGTCAGCGCTGTCGGGAATTGCTACGAGAGATAGCGATGAGCAAGGAAATGCATATCTATGCGGGTTCGATTAACCGTGAACGTGCATATGTTAATTGGGATACCGCCGCAGCTATCGGTCTCACGGGCGGTGCAGCATCTGAAGGGCAAGAGTTCGCACAGGTTGTTATCGGAATTTCAGGTGCTGCGCAAGCGGTATTGGGGTCAGCACCTATGGGCCAGGGGGTATTGGGTGGCATCAAGTGGAAATGTGACGGATGAGGTGTGGAAGGAATACATCAAGAACCAACAAGCGCCGGAACCGGATGATGATTTCACGGTTGTGTATCGACAGCAATCGGCCGGATGGCCGATCGATCCGGCTTTTAGCCGTAACCGGAAACCACCGGCTTTAGCCGGTGGAGTGTTCATATGTGAGGGGCCGTTTTTTTTGAGTTGGAGAGAGAGATTGTGAACGATATTTCAGAACTAACACAAGATCATGCACTGAAACCTGTTCCCAAAGCGCGTACCGTCTCTGGTTGGCAAATTGCGTTGGTAAAAATTGGTGTAGTGATTGCGTTACCCGCTTTTATTATCGGTGCGCAAGTTGCTCAGTCAGCCGGATTTGTTACAGGTAGTGTCGCTTTTATGTTAGGTGGTTTCATTTTGGCGGTGTTGGCGAGCTTAACCGGATCAATTGGCGCCAGGACGGGTTTGTCCACCGCATTGATAACGCGCTATTCCTTCGGGAGACGGGGTGCTTCTGTTGTTAATTTGGTGCTTGCGATAACATTGGTAAGCTTTTTCGGTGTGACCGCAGAGTTATTCGGCAGGACGCTCAATGGTACCGTTATTAAGGTATTTTCGGTCGATCTTGGCGCGGCCGTTTATTCTATTGCTGGTGGCGTATTGATGATTGCGACCACAATTTTTGGTTTTCTCGGATTACAGCGATTAGCGAATGCCGCTGTTCCGCTACTGATGCTGGGTATTATCTGGGTTTGCTTTATGGCCGTGGGGCAAAATGGTGGTGTCGACCAGTTATTTTCACTTAGTAACGGAGATTTGTCGCTCGGTCTTGCTGTGTCGGCTGTTGTGGGAGGAATGGTGGTGGGCGCTACAATATTTCCAGACCTCTGTCGTTTTGCCCACAACAGCCGGCACAGCAAAATCGCGGCGGTGACAACTTACTTTGTAGCAGTTCCGATTATTTTGCTATTCACAACGATACCCAGCCTAGTGACTGGTGAGGGTGATTTGATGCTTATCATGCTTAAGCTAGGCGTGGGACTGCCTGCATTGATTTTTCTGCTTTTTACAGCCTGGACCACCAATGCCGGAAATTTATATTCATCATCTCTCGCGGTTGAAACGCTAACACCACAATTTGCGAGGTGGAAGGTCACTGTTGTGATAGGGAGTGTAGGCACAGCTGTTGCCGTAATGGGAATAACAGATTATCTCATTCCCTTGCTGATAATCCTGGGCGTCTCCATCCCCCCGATTGCCGGCATTTATATTGCGGATTTCTATTGTATTAAGCAACAAAACTACGATTTCGATAACAAGAAAGATCAACCTCTAGTGTGCTGGGCGGCCTTTGTTGCCTGGATATTGGCCACAATGATAGGATATCTTGCGTCGAGGGATTTCATTTCATTGTCAACCATTCCAGCTTGCGATTCCGTCATCAGCGCATTCCTGATATATTATGTGCAAATGAAGTGGATTTTCAAGCAGGAGATCAACTGCGAAACCCCCGTAATTACCAATGACTAATATGGCTTGTGCCGCAGCCTAGGTGAATTCAAAAATGATTAAACATGTAACAATTATTAACCCGATTGCCCGCTCCAGAGCAGATAAAATTGAAGCGCTACGAAAACAACTGATCGGAATGGGTAGGGGAGATATTGCTATCTCTGCGATTTACCTGGACACTGGTCCGGTTTCCATTGAAAGTAATATTGACGAAGTTCTGTGTGGACCCGATTTGATCAGAAAAGCGTGCCAGGCTGAAAAATCCGGTGCTGACGCGATTGTCATTGATTGTCTGGGAGATCCGGGACTGGATGCGATTCGT
>JBDNJA010000211.1:0-10372 GCA_041688005.1 Gammaproteobacteria bacterium | reverse complement strand
GAATGTCCAATGGTGAGCGAATATATCTATTGCATTGGATCTGGTAGGGCAGTCCATTTAGGCAATGGTAGTTTTGTAATTGCCTCGAAGAGCAAATAACAGCACTAATAGTGATTCAAATCCGTTTTTTCTGAATAAGTACATTGCATAGAAGGGAGTGGTGAGGAACGAAACGCAGCGATGTTGGCGTCAATGATACGATTCGCAAGTTGACTGCACTCTTCGCCATGATTTATGGGTGTTTTGCCGTTGTAGGTTATGGGTGACGCAGGAACCCCAACACTGAAATTAACGGCTTCAACTGAGGTGGATTTGAAAATATTAGGGTTAGTTCCCTGCCCCAACCTCGAGAAATGCACTAATCACGCTAATAAATCGCTTGATACCCACCAACTCTTAACCGAAAAACATCTTCGTTTGCAAAGCACTTGATATTCAATCTGACTATATCTCCCGAGACAATTTGCTGAATCTTAGCTCTGATTGATTGAGCCTGCTTAGATTGCATTTAACCAGGTATTTGAGCGCCTGTTCTGTATACTTTACCTCGATTTTTAAACATTCTATAAGTACACTAAAGTTCAATTACCATCATCACTTAAGTAAAAAAATAACAATAAAGGACAGCCAATCTTCAAAACCATCTAATTTACAACCGGCAAAAAGCATCAGTTTCAGAAAATAAATAACAATTTTCGGTTAAAAATAGCATTTAACCTAAATAGCCGTTTTCCAGGATTGGAACTAACACTTAACCCTTTGCATACTCGGATCATATAAAGAGGTCATGTGCACCGTCGCTTTGATCCGCTTGGTTGAGACTTCGATCTCATATTCTCCAGCATGGATAAAATCAGCATCGACGCCTTCAGCACAGCGAACATATCCATAACCAATAGGTAAACCGGTTGTATAACCGAAACCACCACTACTTAGCCACCCCACCCGTTGGCCATTTCTATAGATAGTTTCGCGTCCAAGTAAAATAACGTCAGGATTTTCGATAGTAAAACAGGCCAGCATTTTTTTAACGCCGTCAGCTACCTGTCGTTTAATGGCCGCTTTGCCCTTAAATTCGATATCAGTTTTTAGTTTTACAGCCCAACCTAGACCAGACTCAAAAGGGGTATGATCTGGACCAATATCTGCACCCCAGGCACGGTAACCTTTTTCCAATCGCAGGCTTTCGATCGCTCGATACCCAGCATTTCGAATATCGTATGGTTGTCCTGCTTGCATGATAGTTTGATAAACCTGTGTTGCGTACTCGACAGGTAAATGCAGCTCCCAACCAAGTTCACCAACATAGGTAATTCGCATTGCATTCACTGGACAGCCACCAATTCCAATAGTCTTGAGCTTGCCAAACCCAAAGGCTTCATTCGATACATCGTCACGCGTGACTGATTGGAGTATTTTGCGCGAGTTGGGTCCCATTAGAGATAGCACGGCATAGGCAGAAGTCGCATCGAATATCTGAACATTCATAGTCGATGGAATGTTGCGCTTAATCCAATTGAAGTCGTGGGTCGCAAATCCTGTGCCTGTGACAATGTAATATTCGTCAAATGCAATCCGAGCAACCGTTAGATCACATTCAATACCACCACGATCATTCAACATTTGAGTATAAGTAATACTGCCAACCGGTTTACTCACATCATTGGCTGCAATCCAACCAAGCGCGGCTTCCGCATCCGGGCCTTTTATAGAAAATTTAGAGAATGACGATTGATCAAACAATACAGCTGATTCACGAGCAGCTCGGTGTTCTTCACCTACCCTACCAAACCAGTTTTGACGCTCAAAGCTATACTCATCTTTTGCTATCTGACCCTTTTCAATATCAGCAAACCAGTTAGGTCTTTCCCAACCCAGTTTCTCACCAAAGCAAGCCCCTTGATTTTTCAATAACTCATATAACGGTGACTTCCGACAAGGGCGTCCACTCTCATTTTCTTCATGCGGCCAGGCCATACCATAGTGCTTGCCGTAGGCTTCGAGTGTACGAGTCCTAACCCAATCAGTATCAAAATGCGGTCGGCCAAAACGTCGAATATCAACCGGCCATAGATCAAATGGTGGCTCTCCTTTGGCTACCCATTCGGCTAGTGCCATTCCGGCACCTCCACCAGCAGCAATACCAAATGCATTGAAACCAGCACCAACAAAAAAGTTTTTCAATTCAGGAGCTTCACCGAGAATAAAATTCCCATCGGGGGTGAAACTTTCTGGGCCATTAATGAGCTGCTTAATACCCACTGTCTCTAGTGCTGGCACCCGTCCTAAAGAAAGACTCACCATTGGCTCAAAATGATCAAAGTTTGAGTCGAGGAGTGAGTAACTAAATCCCTTTGGAATACCATCCATTGCCCAAGGTAACGGGTTGTTTTCGTATCCACCCATTACCAGACCACCAACCTCCTCCTTATAATAGGTTAAACGATCAGGGTCGCGTAAAGTTGGCATGTCTGAGGTGACTCCATCGATTGCTTCGGTCACCATATATTGATGCTCGACTGACACCAAAGGTACATTGACACCCACACTGGCAGCCAACTGTCGGCTCCATTGCCCGGCGCAACAAATGACCACTTCGCATTCAATTCGGCCTTGATCGGTAATAACCGCTTTGATTTTTCCATTTTCTGTTTCAATGGAATTAACTCGGGTGTCTTCAAATATACTAGCACCCGCCATACGCGCACCACGCGCCAAAGCCTGAGTAATATCAGACGGGTTAGCTTGACCATCGGTCGGTAAAAAAGCCGCGCCTACCACATCATCAATATTCATCAGCGGCCAAAGTTCTTTTGCCTCTGATGGTGTTAATAATTGCATGTCGAGCCCAAACGAGTGCGCTGTAGTTGCCTGTCTTTTAACTTCAGTCCAGCGCTCGTTATTACAGGCTAAACGTAAGCCCCCATTCATCTTCCAACCCGTGGCAAGACCGGTCTCCTCTTCCAACTTTTTATATAGCTCGACCGAATATCCCAGTAGTTCGGTTATATTTGCGTTAGAACGCAGTTGCCCAACCAGTCCAGCAGCGTGGAATGTGGTGCCAGATGTCAGCTTTTTGCGTTCGAGCAAAACGGTATCTTTCCAGCCTAGTTTGGCCAGATGGTAGGCTGTAGAACAACCAATAATACCACCGCCAATAATGACAGCTTTTGCTGTATTAGGAATTTTAGACATGTTGACCCTCAAGATTGTTTAAATAGTTGATAAGCACTATGGAAAGACGCAAGGCTTTCCTGGCTGTAGTTGACAAAGTCGAAGTCAATCTGCGAGTGAATTTCAGATACCATGCTCCACATGGTTTCACGCAGTAGTGATGCACATTTCATCGCCTGATATTGTCGTAGTAATGAATCATTGACCGGTTTTTCGAAGTAGGTTTCTAGCATCCATTCTTCCTGTTTTTCGCTGAGCCCGTTATTCGATGCAAGTCCGCCAAGATCAAAAAGTGGTGAGTTAAATCCAGCGTAATCCCAATCGATTAACCATAACCGAGACCCATCATCGAGAAAGTTAGCGGCAAGCAAATCATTATGCCCGAATACAATCTGTGTCGGATTCGACGCCTGCTCCAGAACTTGTGCCGCTTCTAGTAGCTCAGACAAAAAAGAAAGATACTGACTTTGGCCCTCTTGTAGCGTCGAGGCGTAATCACAAATAACATGAAACACCCAGAAAATTAACGCAGCGCCCCGGAAGTGTTTGGGCAGTTCCTGGTGACAGGATTTTATCAATGGCAAAATCCGTTCGAGCATTGGCTGTGCTCGAACCATCTCTGCGGTGAGCGTTTGACTTTGGATATATTCCAGTACCAAAATACCTACTTCGTGATAGATCACTTCGGGAGAAATGCCGGCCGAGAACGCTGCCTGGCTTGCCGCAAGCTCGTTAAAGCGCATCACCTGATGCACCGGAATATCTTCACCTATACGGACGACGTATTGAGCCTCACTATCGCCATCTCTATCAGTAACAAGATAATTAATATTGGTAATACCGCCGCCTAACGGCAGAAAGCTAATATCACTTTTCCAACAGGGTAACGCTTTAAGTTTTGTTTCGATTTCTGTTTTCATTTTCTTTTTATTGATTTATACCATAGCGCTGCCGTGCTCGCTGCGCACTCAGGGTAATGAGGCGATCGGCTATGATCGCAATAAAGGCGATGGCGAGTCCTGCTACCAGCCCTCGTCCTGTGTCTGCCTTTGTCAGGGCAATATAAACTTCCTGACCTAAGTCTCTAGTACCCACTAACGCGGTAATAACCAACATCGATAACGCGAGCATTATGGTCTGGTTGATGCCAAGCATGATTTCAGGCAGTGCGAGCGGTATTCGAATACGGCGCAGCAATTGCATCGGCTTGCAACCCGAGACAATACCGGCTTCGATTAATTGGGGATCGATTGATTTAACGCCATGGGCCGCATAACGTACGGCTGGCGCTAGTGAGTACAACACAACAGCAATCAATGCCGAGAAATCGCCCACCCTGAAAAGCATCACCACCGGAATTAAATAAACAAAACTGGGCAATGTTTGAAGGGTGTCTATGACGATACTGACAATGCGATCAGCCCTTTTATTGGTAGCCGATAAAACACCGACTGGCACCCCTATCAAGGTTGCAATGATGACTGAGGCGCCACAGAGATAAACAGTCGTCATCGCTTTAACCCACAAACCATTGGTTACGATAAATGCGGTTAACATAAATGTCAGTAATGCCATGCGGATGCCACCTAAACGGTAGCCAATAAAACTGATAACGGCTAGCCCCCAGGGCCAGGGGATACCCGTCAAGAAACGCTTTATGGGTAACAAAAAGGCGGTTAATAAAAATGTTTTCAGAGCTTCAAGCTCATCAAAGTAGTTAACATTAATATGTCGGACTAGGTCTTCCCAAACCTCTCCCGTGGTCAAAATCATCGATTCAGGATAAGTCTGAAGTATAGGCACAAGGTAACCACCAACTAAGCAGATAATGCCGATCAATGTAGTGACTGCGGATCGCGGGTAACGTCGGACCAAGCTCAGGTCTTTGTCATTAGAATGGTGACCAACCCGGCGCTGGGCGAATGCCTGACTTAATCGGTCTAATGCGATGGCAAGCACCACGATAGCGACTCCAGCTTCTATTCCGCCACCAATATCAAGCCGACGTAATGACGCGAGTACGTCATACCCCAGGCCGCCAGCACCAATCATAGACGCAATGATAACCATGTTAAGAGATAACATGATGACTTGATTGACACCTACCATAAGCGCTGGCTTTGACGAAGGTACTAGCACTTTCCACAACATTTGTTTTGGTGTGCAACCAGCCATCACACCAAAATCTCGAGTTTCTGATGATACAGATCGAAGCGCCAGCGTCGTTACTCGAACCATTGGTGGCATGGCATAAATAATAGTCGCGATCAAAGCGGAAACTGGACCAAAACCAAACATAAATAAAATCGGTACTAGGTAGGCGAATATTGGAATGGTTTGCATCAAATCGAGAATGGGGCTTAGTAGTTTGTCTACCCATCGCCATTTGAATGCTGAGATGCCCAGCAATAACCCACCGCCAACACCAAAGGGCACTGCAATTAATATCGATGCCAACGTAATCATCGCGCTCTCCCACTGACCGAAAACGGCAAGATAGGAAAATGCGCTTCCGACCAATGAAGCAAGCCACCAGTCTTTGGCATAGTGCCCCAGTGATATGACCAACGCTATGACGAATATCCAGCTTAAAGGTGGCAATATCTGGATAGCATCCAAACCATAGCCTTCGACCATGCCATCAGCAAAAAGGCCCAAAGCCAGATTATAGGGTTGCTCGATTAACCATGAGATACCCCGCGTTAACTCAGTAAAACTAAACAGGCCGAAACTGGCGTCGTCTATCAACCATTTCATTGCGCTGCTTATTTCGTCTTTGAGCGGAAGTCGCCAACCTGCTGGATATTTAATCGCCCAACGAGCATCGAGTGCTTTCGACAAAGCACGCCCATAGCTGGATAACAGCCAGGTGATAGCAAATACAGTAAGCCATAGCGCCGCGGCTTTCGATATTGGCCAGCGTAACCGCTGAATCATGAATTCAACTCGCCATTAACAAGCACGTTAATGACAGCCTCCCGACCAATCGAGCCGATTATTTGATCTTCAGAGTCAACTACCGGCAATGACTGTTTGGATTCAACGACTGCTTTCGAAACCTCATCGACGGTAGCAGAAGCCGGAATTCTCTCGCCCTCAGTCACCGTCACCGTAGACATAATACTGCCGATCGACACTATTTTTGATCTGGGTATATGGCGAGTAAATTCTTCGACATAATCGGTAGCTGGATTGAGCACCAGCTGCTCCGGTGTCGCGATCTGGATGACTTCACCATCCTTCATAACCGCAATACGATCTGCGAGACGGATCGCCTCATCGAAGTCATGGGTGATGAATACGATTGTTTTGTGCAGTAACGCCTGTAACCGAATAAACTCATCCTGCATTTCGCGCCGAATAAGCGGATCAAGCGCAGAGAAAGGCTCATCAAGAAACCATACGTCAGGCTCAACTGCGAGTGAGCGAGCTATGCCGACACGCTGCTGTTGCCCACCTGATAATTCCCGTGGATAGTAATCTTCGCGGCCACTAAGCCCTACCAACTCGATAACTTCACGAGCTTTGGTTTCGCAAGTGGGACGATCCAGACCCTGAATATCGAGTGGAAATGCGATATTTTCGAGTACCGTCAAGTGGGGTAAAAGTGCAAAGTGTTGGAACACCATGCCCATTTTGTGACGTCGAACCTCGATCATTTCACTATCGGAGGCCGCTCTTAAGTCTTTGCCCTCGAACAACAATTCACCGGCGGTAGGTTCTATCAACCGCGACAAGCAGCGCACTAACGTCGATTTACCTGAACCCGATAACCCCATAATGACGAAGGTTTCACCCTCATGAATGTCAATATTGGCATTACGAACAGCCGCAATAAGTCCGGCTTGTTTGATTTCATCTAATGTGGGGGGCTGTTTAGATTTGGATAGGAACGCTTCTGCGTCATTTCCAAATAGTTTCCAGATATGACGACAAGATAATTTAACAGGTGCTGCCATGAAGGAAGATTCCAAACTGACTAGATCAAAAAATACACTCAACTGCCAGACAGTTTGTCCGTATCTGGCCGTTGAGTGGGTGGGGGTTTAGCCTTACTTACTTAATTTACTTACTTATCCAGCTAGACCAGCGATCCTTGTTTTTTGTCATCCAGCCTTCAACGACAGTTTCGATCTTTTTATCGTCAAGGTCGACAGCCGAAACCATCGCGCCCATTTCTGCATTATCTAGCTTAAATGCTTTAATAATTTTATGCGCTCCAGGCCACTTATCTTTCACGCCGCTCCACGATACCTTCCAAATAGGACCGCGTGGTTTACCACAGTCATAAGCAAGGTCAGGATTCATACCGGTCGAAGGATCGCTATAACATTCAGCACTATACTTTGGAAATTCGACCCACTCACCGTCATACTTAATTGGTGCCCAGTGTGGTGCATAAACCCATAACAAGATCGGCGCTTTGCGTTGGTAAGCCGATTCAAGCTCAGCGAATAAGGCAGCATCAGTACCAGCATGGACCACTTCAAAGTCCATTTCGAGTGCTTCGACTCTTTCATCATCGAAACCACCCCAGGTCACTGGTGCACCCAGATACCGACCATTAGGTGCTGTTTCTGGCGTCACAAATTCTGCCGCACACGCGTTTAATGCCTTCCAGTCAGGCAGACCCGGACACCTTTCCTTCATGTAATTGGGGTACCACCATTCTTCTATTGCTTGCATGCCTGTTTCGCCGAGGTTTTCCACCTTTCCAGACGCAGTGGCTTCGTCCATTGCTTCGCGGCCAGTTGTTTCCCATATCTCCATTGCTACATGAAGATCTCCAGTTTTAAGTCCAGCAAACTGTGCAATGTAGTCGGCCTGCACATAATCAATGTTATATCCTGCTTTTTGCAACACGCTCCCCATGATTCGAGTCGTCAAGAGTTGCCCAGTCCAGTCATGCAATGTGAGTCTAATCGGTTCCTTTGACTCAACCGCAGCGATACTGCTGGTTGCTGTCAATATTGATACGGCCATCAAGCCAGAAATAAGCGTTTTATTCATAGTTCCTCTTTTATATTTTGTTTTGGTGTCATCTCCATATTCAAATAAATACCCTCATTTGTCAATATTAAACACCATAAAGCCACAATCTTATGTGCTTATGCTCACCTATTGAGGTTTTATGTTTGGGAAACTGCAATCTTTATTGTGTATGATGCGAACAATATGAGTCTAGAGATAATCATTTCCTATTAATTATGGTTGATACACACGTCATACATCACAGCAACCACCGCGAGCGGGAAGTACTGGAAGCATTACGCCATTTGGGCGGTAGTTGCAGAATTCAGGCACTCGCTAAACATTTGAATGTATCGGAAGAGACCATTCGTCGCAGTGTCAAATCACTGTCTGTATCCGGAGTTGTTCGAAAAGTTCATGGCGGTGTTCATCTTAATGAGAGCCATATTGAGCCTTCATTCACTCAGCGATTCGTTAAAAATGAACCCGCTAAACACTCAATAGCTGAAAAAATGGCCGACATCATTAAGTCAGGTGACACGTTATTTTTAGATATTGGATCAACTACCGCCCATATCGCCAAAAGCCTCACCAAACACCGTGATTTATTTATAGTCACTAACTCAATCACGGTAGCGCAGATACTAGCCACTATAAAAAACAATCGCGTATTCCTGGCCGGTGGAGAATTACGCGCCCATGATGCGGGGGCATTTGGCCCCGAAGCACTCGATTTTGTGAGTCAGTTCCACGTGCAATATGCCGTACTGTCTGTCGCGGCAATTAATGCCGAGTGTGGGTTCATGGTTCAGGATATTCGTGAAGCTGCTTTTTCAAGAGCTATTTCAGCGCGTTCTCGTATTACAATTGTCGCTGCAGATAGTGATAAATTTGGAAAATCAGCACCGATAGTATTAGATGTACCTTCAGCGTTTGAAGTACTGGTAACCGATCAAAGCCCACCTCAAAAGATTCGTGAAATGCTTCGTAAGAATGATATCGACCTAGTGTTAAGTAGCTAAGCCTTAAGTAGCTAAGCCCGATCATTGAGCGGCATATCGATAGTGATTAATAACCTCGCTGAAATCGGTTTCTACACTCACCGTTATCAAAAAAATGATTGACCTCGAATCTGCATATCACACGGTATTACGCGCACTCAATACCAACTGCAGATTGAGTTAAGAAATACGACCATCGAGATCTGGCTCGCCAGTCGAAACTATTTCATTTTAATAATCAGGTTTGGGACAACATGTTTTGGGTATTAACCAGCGCGGTTGAATTCTGGACACTCTATGAGTCGCTCATGATGTGGGCCTATGTCAACGGCATCGCGTTGATGATCACATTCGACAATAACGCGGCCTGGTTTATCCTGCTGCTTTTTATCGCCCCTTTGTGGACAGGTTTTCATTTTTACCGGCAACATCGAATGTTCCACATTCCGCTGTTATACAAATTAGCGCACTACTTGCATCACAATAATACCAATGTGGGTCCCTTCAGGGCCGGCCATGCATCCCATCGAGCATTCAGTTTGGTTAAGCGCTGTATTGTTGCTTTTGTTAGTACCCTCCCATCCAATACACGCCTTATTTATCATGCATATCCAGATGATCACAGCCATTACGTCACATTGCGGTTATGAAAACTTGCTCATGGGTAAACTCATGGATAAAAAACTAAAATTCAGACTATGTGATTTTTTTCCATCAACTCCATCATCGCTTTTATGACGGCAACTACGGCACATTCGAGACACCCTGGATCAATGGTTTGAAACCTACCATGATGGTAGCGCCGAAGGTGATGACTGGATGAAGAAACGACGGCAGCAGTTAACTCAGACTCAATCAAAGGCTCTTTAATCATATTAGCGAAAGTGTAGCCGTTCTCAATAGTGCCTGACAGTAACCCATCATAAAGTGGCGTTGATGTTAATACCCTTACTCGGTCGAGATCTCACCAACGCAATCATTAAGAGGTATCATCTCAAATTCCGGTAAGCCATGTGAGTTCAACCGGTCGATGCAACACAAGCATTAAATCTTTGCACCGGGGTTTCATAATCTAGTGCCTTTTAAAGTCTTCCATTGAGTTGACGAGCGACTGTATACCACCAGATAAAACCTGAACCTCATTTTGAGATTAATATTTAAAAAATTAAGAGGTTACTCGTCAAACACATAGAGATATCGGATAGGTAGCTATAGGATATTTTATG
>JBDNJA010000210.1:0-65051 GCA_041688005.1 Gammaproteobacteria bacterium | reverse complement strand
TGGATTACTGGCATTTCTCAAATCATTATAAATGGGATGAATACTATGCCGAGTAACTATTGTATCACTATCAGTTTATATCGATGAAAAGCCTCAATGTGAACAGTTACTCGGCATAGTCTGGTTGTCGGCATAGTGGGGCCACTTTGGTCATGTACAAATCGGCCAGGCAAAGCGTCCATTAATGGCCTTTGTGATGGTATTGAGTTGGTCGCGTCAGGTTTTTTTGCGGTTTTATTTGAATGCTCAGATGGAGAGCTTTCTGCGCGGTCATGTGGCGGCCTTTGATGCGTGGCAAGGACTGCCGAAGGTGTTGTTATACGACAATTTGAAATCGGCCGTATTAGAGCGCCAAGGTGATGCCATTCGTTTTCACCCAACCTTACTGGCGTTATCAGCTCATTATCGATTTGAACCGAGGCCAGTCGCCGTGGCCCGTGGTAATGAGAAAGGCAGAGTGGAACGTGCCATTCGGTATATTCGAGATAATTTCTTTGCGGGTCGACACTGGGATACGATTGATGATTTGAATCAACAAGCCGATGACTGGTGTCAGGGTACAAGTGCTGACCGACTTTGTCCTGAAGATAAAACACAAAGTGTGCGACAAGCCTTCCTGGCTGAGCAACCTCAGCTACTCAGCTTACCGAGTAACCCTTTTGATACACACGAGACTGTGCCGGTACGGGCGCGCAAAACGCCCTATATTCGGTTTGATTTGAACGATTACTCCATCCCACACCAACAGGTCCAAAAAGCACTTACGGTAAACGCCGATCTGCATTTGGTGTGTATCGTCGATGGTGATGAACTAATTGCCGAGCATCCGCGCTGTTTTGGTAAAGGTGAGCAAATCGAGATCGAGCACCATATTAATGCCTTATGGCTTTCGAAAACGCAGGCCAAATTACACCGAGGCCAGGATCGACTCAGTCAGGCATCAAAGCATATTCCAAACCTGCTACAGCAATCAATCGACCGTGGGCACGTGCTAAACACCACCGTGAGATTACTCAATGAGTATCTCGATCGATATGGCCGAAATGCCCTGCATTGCGCTGTAGAAGAAGCACTCAAAAGCCAATCGCCCTATCCACAAGCGGTGCTACAAATCCTTGAACGCACACGGGAAGAAAACCAAAAACCGCCGCCGATCCCAATCGCTCTGCCAGACCAAGTCAAACACGTTACGGTGAAAGCCGCCAACGTCGCAGACTACGACCAACTGTATCAGAGCACATCAGGACAAGATTATGAATGAGACCAACACCCAGATCGATGGCGAGCTACTCAGACAACAGGCGGTCGAGTTGAAGCTCTATGGCTTGCAACAGCATTGGCACGAACTCACCGAATCGCAATACCCTTTGATATCAAAACTATTCAACTGGGAACGCAATGAACGCCAACAGCGTTCATTGGAGCGACGACTGAATCAGGCCAAGCTCGGACGATTTAAACCCTTGAATGAGTTTGACTGGCAATGGCCAAGCAAGGTTGACCAACCCGCTATCCACACAGCCATGCAATTGGGTTTTCTAGCCGATGCCAATAATATCATTCTCATCGGCAGTAACGGTGTCGGTAAATCGACGGTAGCTCAAAATATCGGTTATCAAGCGGTCATGCAGGGACATACCGTCATCTTCACTACTGCCGCCAACATGCTCAATGACTTAGCCGCTCAGGATGGTGATAACGCCCTCCGACGGAGACTACAGCATTATACCAGGCCAGTATTACTGGTGATTGATGAAATCGGTTACCTTTCTTACAGCAACCGCCATGCGGATTTGCTATTTGAAATCATCAACCGACGATACGAGCAGAGCTCGACCGTCGTCACTACCAATCGCCCCTTTGCAGAATGGAATGAAGTCTTTCCCAATGCCGCCTGTGTTGTCTCACTGATAGATCGACTAGTGCATCACAGTCAAATTATCGCCATTGAAGGCGACTCGTATCGGATGAAAGAAGCACAAGAGCAGGCAGCAAAACGGCGTTCAAATAAAAAAGAGAAGTCCAAGTGAAGACTCTCAAAATAACAACGCACTGGACGGTGGAAGAGGCTGATTGTGTTTATCAGTTACTTGGTGTGCTTCAATCTGCAATTTGGGAGGAATATGGTGATGACATTGAGCAAATGCATAGAGCGATCTGGGCGGAACAAAAGGAGAGAGAAAAAACGTTTTTTGATGACATTCCATTTTAAGTATGGATAGGCAACTACAGGCTCAAGAAGCAGATTTTTATCGGTCATTATTCTGCGGCATTTAACTGCGGGTTTGCTCCGGCGGTAACATGGCTAACTCAGACTTGATCTGACTGGATTATTAACAGGTCTTAATATTCCCATACATCGCTTATTTGATATACCTGACCTTCGAAATAGGCTAGCCGAATGTTTATTGGAGAGTCGATTGTGATAATACTCAATCAATTCTCTAAAGCAGTTTTCTTTGCGAACAGCCAGGAATTTCAGGTGGGTACCAAAGAAGAACAGGAGATTGCAACGGCCTGTAAAGTACTGATACAAAATGCCATAGTGCCATAGTGCTTTGAGATTACCCGTACCTGTCGCACCGCCTATCAACGGCCGATCACGGCGACAGGAAGGGCATGCTCGAGGCAATCACGGGTGGTTCGAGCATCGCGTCCGCTTATGTTCTGGGAGCCCTTGTTTAACTAAATAAGCGAGATTGACACCTTCCGGCGTTGAATACAGATCATTTCTAAAAGAAATAAAAAATAAAAACTACTGTCCGCTACGCACTAACCGAACATGATAGTTGTAGTCACGGTTGTAGTTGCCGTCATAGCCATCGTAGAAACCGACCACCCACGAAATGCTGCCATAGACAGCATAGGGAGAGGACGACCAATAATTGGCAGATGCTGTATTAGGAAAAACAACGGTATTAATACTGGGGTTATAACGGTCGTAAGCCACTAAAGACTGTAATTCAGCTTTATTCGGTAAGCGCCAGTCGCTATAGCCAGCGGCGTTATCTGCGTCCGCTAACTGCAAGGCCGTGTCCCAAGTATGTATTGTGGCACTGCCAACACTGCACTCGCTGCCGGTTTGCCCCATACTGCACTGCTGCCATATTAACCCTGTTATAGTGTCGGTTACCGTTCCATTACCATGCACGGTATAACGGCTATCCGGCGTATCGTTTGCTATATTGGGGTCAACTGTTTGTGCTTGCGTATTATTAATACTAACCAGCATTAACACAGTGGCTATCAGTAGCATGGATTTATTGGTCATAGTGTTTTCCTTTGTTGGCGCTAGCCAAGTTATAGTCCAGCTGGGTTAGTGGCACAAAATGATTCTTTGGCGATGGTTTTGGACATGAATAATTGGGTGGGCTGGTGATGCTTTAAACGTCGCACATAGTCGTTTTCGGCCACCCATGCATAGTTTACCGACTGTTTTCGTAAGCGCCCTAATAATCGCAATAATTGCCCTAATGAATATGCCAACTTAGGCTGTTGGGCGTTAAAAAACCAATGGCACTGGGCGGCAAAACTACCCAAACGACTGTTCTGCCATTTGGGTAATAATTAGCCGTCGCAACAATATAGAATACATCAAGCCACTGAAAGTATAAGAAGTATAAAAGGTTTATCCGCCAATATCAATCTTCGAAATCCAGTCCAGAACTATCCTTTTCCCAGTTATTTACTGTAATGCCTGTAAAATTCGGCCTCCGTTCGCACAAGCTTTTGATAACTTTCAACTAAAGGTCATAGAATAGCGACGCTATCATTCTATGGTAAACCCCACAAAAATAGACCAATGCCAAGACAAGCCAAAGCCGTATTTGCAGGAGTGCCTCACCACATAACACAAAGAGGTAATCGTAGAGAAGACGTCTTCTTTACAGACGAAGATAGGAAGGTCTACCTGCGATGGCTGAAAGAATATTGTAAGCAGCACAAAGTTGAAATTTTAGCTGACTACCTGATGACCAACCATATTCACATTATTGCCCTGCTAAAAACTGAGGCTGGATTACAGTCAATACTCAAACCACTTCATATGCGATTTGCACAGCGGTTTAATCGACAACGCGATGGAAGGGACTTGTCTGGCAAGTCCGCTATTTTTCCTCAGCGCTAGATGAGCATTATCGATGGGCTGCAATTCGATACGTCGAAAGGAACCCGGTTAGGGCAAAAATGGTGAAGAAAGCGGAAAATTATATCTGGTCAAGCGCTGGTGCGCATTTAATGCTCTCCCTTAATCAAGCGCATCTGAGATGCTTTAAAAACATGTCCTGTTACCGGTATTCAAAGTGTATTAATCATGACGTATTGATCACGCTTTCTCTTGTTGATTTGTAGACGGCAACAGGGTGCCGCAGTATTTACAATGGATAGCGTCTTTATCATGTCCAGATTGTTCGCAGTTGCTACAGCGAATCGCTTTGCGCTCGCGCTGCATTTCAGAAATAAGTTCTGCACTAATAATGCCGGTAGGCACAGCAATAATCGTATAACCGGTTAGCATGGCTAATGCGGCAATCCCTTGTCCTAAAATTGTGTGCGGCGTAACGTCGCCATAACCGACCGTCGTTACGGTAACAATTGCCCAATAAATACTGCGAGGTATACTCGTGAACCCATATTCTGGACCTTCAATGATATACATTAGCGAGCCAAAAATGGTGACTACAATGAGCACCGAAAATATGAAAATCAGTACCTTGCGTTTTGCCATCAGTAATGAGCGCCATAGCGCGTTAGCTTCACCGGTATATTGCAGTAATTTTAAAATTCTAAAAATGCGCAAGACTCTTAATAAACGAATAATGAGTAATAAATTAGCGCCCGGTATGAATAGGGCGATATAGGAAGGTAGAATGGCTAGTAGGTCAACTATGCCATAGAAACTCCTGTAATAGGCTTTGGGGTTAGGGGAACAGTATAAACGCAATAGATATTCGACTGTAAATATCAGGGTGAAAAACCATTCAATGATTAACAGCGCATTCGAATATTGATCATGAATGATTTTAATAGAGTCTAAAAATATTGCTGAAACACTCACTAATATGGCAACGATAAGTAATAAATCAAAACGTTTTCCAGCGGGTGTGTTAGTGCCAAAAATGACTAGAAAAAGGCGTTCTTTAAGTGTTTCAGAGTGTTGATTCATGTTGATCGAGTCAGTCAGTATTATTTAAAAGGTTTTTGATAGCGTCGCTCATGATTATCTTTGAGCCAGTATTATGGTCAAATTGACCAATAACTGAATTAAATGGCTCGGGTTTACCGATGCCGTATCGCTTGGAAGTCCGAATTTTTTTGGAGGGTATTCTGGACGCCAATGAAGTTTGATGTCAGATGCGCCATCCCATTTGTATTCGAAAAACACGGTGTTAACGTCCGAAATATACGACCTAATTTATTCGAGTATTGCCATACTATAGCTCGGATTTATCACGTCAATAAAAAGCTAGGTTAATCAGATAATAGGCTTAAATTTAAAAAAGCTAAATGGAGTTCAGGTGAAACCATGAATAACACTTATAGAGATATATGGACGCTCCTCAATTATTAAGCAAATATCCCTGTTTGAAAAAGCACTAGCGGCCTGTGCCGCTTATGTCGATTTGAACCCGATTAGAGCCGGACTAGCGGATAGCCTGACCAACTCAGATCATACCAGTATCAAACGACGTTGTGCACAGACCGAAAAGGCCACTCGACCCAGTCACCCTCGCCAACATGTTAAGGGCTACATCCATTTGCTGGTAACCCTAGGGCCAACATACCCAACGGCCTACCGTTTCGACTCACCGATTACCTAGAGCTGGTCGATTGGATCGGCAGAATATTACGAGATGATAAGCGCGGTGCAATACTTGAAAGCACGCCGCAAATCCTCCAACAATTGAACATCGACTCAAAACACTGGTGTTATCTGAGTCAAAACTTTGAAAGTCAGCTCAAGGGCGTCTCTATAAATAGTGATTTTTTCGTAGGCTATTTTTTTGCCCCTCGACAATAGCTCCGGCATTGTTCTAATTGGTTACATCCATGTAACGATGCAAAACAAACATACATGCCATCCATGGCAATAAGTGCACCAAGAGTAGGCGCTTCTAAGCGAGAAAGCACCGCGCGAAGAACCGGAGTGTATTTTAGTAAATGAGGGTTCGAGCACGGAGCTGCCGCCGCAATCGCGGAAAAAGTACATTTTAAGAGGTGACCTAAAGTCGCTAGTCGGTACGTCGTGTCACATAAAATAAGCCTGTCACCAACTTGGGAAACAGTGGGTGCATGGCATCCGAGCTTGTGAGAAGCTTTTTCTACCTAACAGAACTCCGTAAAGCAAAATAGGGCTAACAATAACCTGGCGGAATAATCAGCTATTGGATTGCTATGTCCTGAGTTTGGCTAAAATCCCACAGAGTAACTAAAAATGACCAGTTCTGTTTCAATCCATTCATCTTTTTACCTAGTCCGACTTTTCTTTAAAGAAGTTGTAGCATTTGGGCCAATTTTGGACTTCCTAATATTTGATTGTCCTATTTATTCCTGTTTCACCTTTTTCACTGCGACTGATGATGGCGGTTCCCACCAGGTCACCAGTTACATTCAATGCGGTAGCGCCCATGCCAACCAGTGCATCAATCGCTGTGAGCAGGGCAACCGCCTCCATCGGCAAACCGACTTGAGCGAATACGGTAGCGATCATGATGATCCCGGCCCCTGGCACACCTGCCGTACCTATCGTTGCCAGAGTTCCGACGATTACGATTTGTACCATCTGCATCAGATCCAGCGGTACACCGATCACGTTGGCTGCAAAGACGGCCGATATCGCTATCCTGATTGCCGCCCCATCCATGTTGATCGTAGACCCCAGAGGCAGAATGAAGCTATAGACCTGGTGAGAGAGTCCCATGTTGCCGGCAGCATTCATGGTGATTGGCAATGTACCGGAACTACTCTGAGTGGTGAAGGCTGTAACAACGGGTGTCCGCGCGTGTCGAATAAAATTGCCGATTTTGACGCCCGATACCAGCATAGCGACGCCATAGAGACCGGCGTGCACGAACAAGGCGATATACAGCACCAGTACCAAGCCTGCCAATGATGTAATGGTGGCGGTCCCCTGCTCTGCAACGGTACCGGCCACGATAGCGAATATTCCGATAGGCAAGTAGTGCAGCACGCCGCGCATGATCATCATGGTAGCTTCGTTGAGCCCCTCGACAACCCTAAGTACCTGTCTGGCGGCATCGCCATGAACCGGGGATTCGCGCAGTTTTAGCAGTGCGAGACCAAAGGTCAGGGCCGTAAATATGATGCCAAGCATGTTCATCTGGGTAAAGGCTGTAAACAGATTATCCGGAACGATACTGAGAATGACTTGAACGATACTGGCCTGATTCGTCACATCTATCATGGCCTCGCTATCAATCTGCATGCCGGTGCCAGGAGACAGCACTGACGCTACGGCAATACCCACAATCATGGCAATGGCTGTCGTCAGCAGATACCAGGCAATGGTTTTTCTGCCCAGACGCCCAACCCCACCGGCATCTCCCTGGTTGACGCCCACAATCAGGGTAAACAGCACAATGGGGACGATCAGGAATTTCAGCAGTCTCAGTAGAAGTTCACCCAGGGGAGCAAACCAGTCAACAACCGATTGCCCAGCAAATAACCCTACGACGATACCCAATATCAATGCAAGGGTGATACGGAGTACCAGAGACGACTCTGTATACGTTTTGAACAATACGTGCATGGTTTCTATTCTGACACAGGGGGAAATTGGGTGTGGGCAAGCAACAGGCTCAGCATAATGATATCTCCCATCCCTACTCTACAGCACGAAATTGCGAAGTATATGGACGAGCAACTCCAACTAGAACGACTTTTAAATTAATTTTGATATTTGCTTTGCTAAATCAAAATCTTTGTTCGATATACCATCGACCTCATGCGTTGTTAAATTTATAACCACGCTATTATATACATTGGACCATTCAGGATGATGATTCGCCTTCTCTGCAACTATTGCTACTTTGACCATAAAACCAAAAGCTAAAATAAAATCAGGAAATTTAAACTCTCGGTATAATTTTCCTTCCTTGATACTCCATAAATTCTCAGATTTTTTATTGAGCTCTTTCAGTGAAGTATCTACAACACTTTGACTGCAACTTTCTATCATCTAAACCTCTAAATAACTAAATGTTAAAATTCATATTAAAAATCTTTAGTGTCTTACTAAAACTTGCGCCTTTTGTATTTTAAAAACTAACGCCAAGTCAATGAGTCGCTGAAAGCAGTTGATAGAACGACTTGTAAACTTTCAATAAGCACCTTGTGAATAAGTTAACTCATAACTATGTGAATAAATTTCAAAGATAAGGCCAAACGGATCTTCCACGTAACACATTCTGTAGGGTTTTTCTCCTGGATAGTATTCACGTATCGGCATTCTTTGTTTGCCGCCGTGAGCTACAATTTTTGCTACAAGTCCTTCGATATCTGGGTCCTGCACACAAAAATGAAACGTGCTTGTTTTCCAGTATTCAAAATCCGTTGGAGTTTCGTTGTTTTTAAACTCAAACATTTCAACACCAATTTTATTTCCTGTAGACATATGAGCGATCTTGAAGGAGCCCCAACCAGGTCCAAATACATCAATACACATTTGACCGATAGGTGTATCTGACTCTTCGGTAATAACAGTTGGCTCCATTATGTGATACCAGCCCATCACATCGCTGTAAAACTTGGCCGCTTTCTCTACATTAGGAACAGAAATCCCAATATGTGAAAACGTTCTTGGATAGGTGCTCATAGTATTTCCTTTGAAGATAAGTGAAAGTTTGAGTTAGTCGACAGCTGAAATTAGTCTACCAAAATGGATTGTTAGAGTTGCTCCACAGACAAAACAATTTTACCTACCGCACGTCCAGACTCGCTGAGTGCGTGTGCTTCTTTGATATCCTTTAAGTCGAATTCGGCGCCGACAATAGGACGTATTTTTTCTTGCTTAATAAGTTTGGCATATTGTTCAAGTATGTAAGCGCTGGGTTGGATAAAAACGAACGCGCTTCGAGCATTAAATTCCTTGGCTTTATCTTCGGATGGGGGACTAACTATTGAAATCAGAATCCCGCCTGGTTTTAAAACCCTCCAAGATGCATCCTGAATATCGCCACCAAGCGTATCGAAAACAACATCAATATCTTTTAACGTTTCTGAAAAATTTTGCCTCTGATAGTCGATTACTTCATCCGCTCCTAACGATTCAACGAACACTTGGTTTTTTTCTGACGTGGTTGCCACAACATATGCTCCGCGTGACTTGGCAAGTTGAATTGCCAGCGACCCTACACCACCAGAACCAGCATGAATCAACACACGCTGCCCAGCGCTTATCTGTGCTGTAGCAATGAGTACTTCCCAAGCGGTTATGCCCGCTAAGGGTAAAGAGGCTGCTTCAGCGTGAGAAATTGTTTGCGGCTTGTAGGCGACTTCACTCTCTCGAACCGCTACGAATTCCGCGTAAGTACCATTGCGCGTGATATCTGGTCTGGAGTAGACAGCGTCACCCACTTTAAAACGAGTGACATCTACACCAATGGCTTCAATCACACCGGAGACATCCCAACCTAAAGTGAGTGGCATTTCATAAGGAATCATATCCTTTAAATAGCCTTCTCTAATTTTCCAATCTACCGGATTAACGGATGTGGCAACTACACGAATGAGAACATCTTCTGCTGTGATACTTGGCATTGGTGCATCTTCAAATGCTAAAACTTGTGAGTTGCCATATTGGTGAATTCTGACGGCTTTCATTTAACTCTCCTACTAATTGCTTATGTGATTCAAATCGATCTTAATCACCTACTCATTGCTTTAAGTGCTTCAAGTAAATATTTTGGGTACTGCTTCATCTTATAAATTAGTTGCACCTTCCTATCGATATAAAATAAACCATAGACGGGCTAATACACGCTTAAATAAATATCAAAAGTTGACCTTTATTTTTAATAAACTGTCAGTACAAGTGTTCATAAAAGATGAGAATAATTATAAAAAATTCTCATGGATTTTTTCAAAAAGGAAGGGGGCCGTCTGTACGCTATTGCACATAGATTTAGTTTTGTTTGTGTAAATTTAAATACACATGTCTACATTCACATGGATCCAAGTTAGGTATTATCAATAATTTTACGCAATTTATTGTTTAAGCTGATACCAAAAAATTTATTTACTGCAACTAAACACAAATATTTCACTTAAAAACAATAAATGTTTTTTTCTCAGATGAGTAAAAGTCAATTCATAGAGAATTCTCGTCCTATTCCCTAAAATCACCAGCAAGAAGGTTTAAGGCGCAAATAAATTTTATATTCGTACGAAACCGCACATAAGATGCTGCGTTTATGTTATATTAGATTCTAGAAGCATAATTGTACTACCATTCAGCTGAATTTCTCTCTTCAACATTTTGATGTTTCTATCACATTATTATTGGAACGATCGTGTCTACTATTTTTAAACCTCAAAAAAATCATCTTTTAGCATCATTATCTGTGGATAATCAAGAAAGAGTGTTTTCTCATCTTAAACTGGTATCACTGCCGCTGGGTAAAGTCTTGTACGAACCTGGTGATGTGATGCAACACGTCTACTTTCCAATAGATTCTATCGTGTCACTCCTTTATGTTATGGAAGATGGCGCATCGGCAGAGATTTCGGTGGTAGGTAATGAAGGCATGGTTGGTATAGCACTGTTTATGGGAGGTGAGAGTACTCCCAGTAGGGCCATTGTCCAAAGTGCAGGTCATGCCTATCAAATGAAGAGCAATCCATTTAAGGAGGAATTCAATCTTAATGGTGAAATAATGACGTTGATGCTGCGTTACACGCAATCGCTGATTACGCAGATGTCACAGACGGCCGTGTGTAATAGACATCATTCGATTGATCAACAATTGTGTCGCTGGCTATTACTGTCATTAGACCGCTTAGAAGACGAACATCTTTACATGACTCAGGAACTAATTGCTAACATGTTGGGCGTTCGCCGTGAGGGAGTCACCGAAGCTGCCGGTAAGCTTCAACAACTCGACGTCATCGATTATTCCCGAGGACATATCAAAGTTCTTGATCGCCCAAAACTAGAAGAGATTTGTTGTGAGTGTTATGCCGTTGTCAAAAAAGAAACCGATCGGTTATTACCTCGGCACCAGTAACAAAAACTGACCAACATTTGTCGTTCATGCACCACAACAGATTCATGTCCAGCTAAACAAACAACTGGCTTATAGGCTTTTTGTAGCGAGCGGGGAGCCTACAAACGGCATCACATAATTTTACCATGGTTATGACGGGGTCGCCCATTAGAAATCTTGGTGGTTATGACAGGCCTACTCAACCCCCTGAATAGCATACATAAACGTCTAGTATATGGCCTGTAAACAGGCTTAAATATCATTTTAAAGGACAAAATCGACGCTTTAAGGAAAAAGCACTATGCCTCGGGCAAATTGGTAATTTTTTGTCAGACCATATCTGGCAGATTACACATCGTTGTCATAAAAAAGAGCTTCTACTCCAGTTTTCAAAAGATAGAAAACGTTGGCGCTACTGGCTCTTTCAAGCAAAAAAACGCAAAGGTGTATTTTGGGAAGATCCCTAACATGCAACCGCTATTGATACAGATGAATATCTAGCGCGTTGGATAGTTTACATTGATTTAAATAAGTTACGCGCTGGTGTTGTTTCTTATCCTCAAGACTGGTGTTGGAGTGGTTATCACGAAATACAAACTCCGCCAACAGGTACAGGACACTGAAACCTTATTGGACTGGCGAACATAGACGCCATACCTCTCGTGTCATCTTAGGCACTATTTATGAAGAAAATAATCACAATCGGCGTCGCCGCTGTTCTCGTCATCGGGATCGTCCTGCTTTGGTTTTAGTCGGCACTGGGATTGCGCATGTGCGCTGTCGTACAGACGGACATAGTGCCCCTGCGTAAACTGACTCTGTGCGTTTGATGAGGAGCTGTTTGTTGTAGTAGGCATCACCATCCATTTAGGTTGCGTGCTGAACTATGATCCAGAAGGGTGGGCAGAGTTCCGGCACCGTCTAATTTGATTGTTCCTCCCCACCAATATTTTGATGACGACATGCTAGAGATTGGTGCTGATGAGCAAACGAGTTCGAGTTAGCTTATAAATAGCTGAGGCATACCACCCGAAAGGCTGGGCGCACCAACCGGGGGCAGACCCTCTGTCCTGAAAAGAAAATACAGTGCCCGCCCAAATCAGGGGAAATGACAAAATAGAGAACAGGAAAATGAATGAAACATTTCACGCTTGAACATAGCAAATTGGCATACCAAGCAGACTTCGCGCTTTATGGCAGTGCTATTCTGCTGTTGACAGGCTTCCTTCTGGTGACGGGCACCCGCGAGCAGTGGCCGGAAATGTTGGCACTCGCATTGGCCGGGATCGCGAGTTGGACAGGCATCGAGTACGCCTTGCATCGCTTTGTGCTGCACGGTTTGATAGCGTTTCGCCGCCTGCATTTGCGGCACCATCAGCGACCAAGGGCTTTGATCTTCACCCCGACGATCATGAGCATGATACTGTTTGCGCTACTGGTTTTCCTGCCTGCACTGTTATTAGGCGGGCTGTTGCACAGCTGCGCTCTGACAGTCGGCATACTGATCGGATATCTTGCCTACACGGTCACCCACCATGCCATCCATCATTGGCGCAGCGACAATGTCTGGTTAAAAAATCGAAAGCGCTGGCATGCGCTGCATCACGGCAACGTCGAACACTCGGGGTGTTACGGCGTAACTTCTTCGTTTTGGGATCATGTGTTTGGTAGCACTCGCCGGACAATCAATACGGTCGTCGTCGAAAAGCGGTGAATCATGACGACTTAAGGCAACAAGGCAGGGGTACGGAACGTTTTTGGAAAGAGGAATAAGGTATTCACCTGACACGATATAGGTACGGAGGACATTTCAATGCCATCGAAGAACGAAAATGAGTAAGAAGCCAGACAGGACGACGCCCTACAAAGCGGACAGTCTAACGCTAGCCGGTACGGTTATGCTGGGAACTGGCGTCATGATAGGCGCTGGTATATTTGCCCTGACCGGACAAATGGCCGAGATGACGGGAGCGCTCTTCCCGCTGGCCTTCCTCGCTGCGGCGGTAATTGTTTCTTTTAGTTCCTATTCATATATCAAGATCTCAAACGCTTATCCGTCGGCTGGCGGCATTGGCATGTATCTGTATAAGGCCTACGGCGATCGCTTATCCACTGCTTTTAACGCCCTGCTGATGTATTTCTCGATGGTGATTGCCCAAAGCTTTCTGGCCCGCACCTTTGGCTCCTACACCATGCAGCTTTTCGGAGGCGATGAAAGCGGGCTTATGGTGCCTGTTCTCGGAGTGTCACTGATCCTAGTGGCCTTTGTGATCAACCTTCTGGACAACCGCATGATTCAGGGAGTGGCATCATTTATTGGCGTGTTAAAGATCGGTGGTATTCTGATCATAGGACTGGTCGGCGTCTGGTTGGCCGACAGTCTTGCTGTCGATCTCTCCGGCACTGGAGAAGTCGGTGCGATTGAAAATTTCGTTGGCGCAACCGCACTAGGGATACTGGCCTTTAAAGGCTTTACCACGATTACCAATAGCGGCTCCGAAGTTAAAGACCCGCATCACAACGTTGGCCGCGCCATCGTCATTTCAATTGCCGCCTGTGTGGTGATCTACACGCTTGTTGGCTTTGCCGTTGCGAGCAATCTGTCCCTCGCCGAAATTATTGAGACCCGCGATTACTCGCTGGCGGCGGCTGCGCGCCCGGCACTGGGTCAATATGGAGTATGGTTCACCGTGGCAATCGCCATGATGGCTACTTCGGGCGGCATCCTAGCCAGCATCTTTGCGGTGTCTCGCATGCTGGCCATGCTGACTGAAATGAAACTGGTGCCGCACAGCCATTTCGGCATGCCCGGAAGCATTCAGAAGCACACGCTTGTTTACACTGTTGTGCTGGCTTTGATCCTGACCGCCTTTTTTGACCTTTCACGGATTGCGGCGCTAGGGATTATCTTCTATCTGATTATGGACATCGCCATTCATTGGGGGGTGTTGCGTTACTTGCGCGAGGATGTAAAGGCTTCGATATGGGTGCCGTCCTTGGCGATAGCCCTAGATCTGATAGTTATGGGCGGTTTTGTCTGGGTCAAGTTGAATTCAGATCCGTTTGTGATTGGCGTCGCGGTCGTCACCATGGCGGTGCTTGCGATTGGCGAGCAGATATACCTTACATCTTCAGCAAGAAAAACAGCGATAAATGATGAGGAGTCTCAAACACACCAACATTGATGTCTGCGATTTGAAAGGTTCATATACCTTGATGGACAAGCACATGCTTGATGAGAAAATGTGGGCAGGGCACTGGCTATGGATGCTGGTGATCTTATCGTTTTTGGCCATGCTGACTATTTTCAATGGAGCCCGATTTTGCTTACATTCAAAGACAAAAGAAAATGCAAAGTAATCTTATAGCAACAAACGACAGGTCTTGCTCATGTTGGTAACCCTGAGTGCCACACTGGTATTGGTTATTTTATGTGTCATGCTGCACTACGAGGCGATGAGGCTGTTGCGACGCGCAGGAAACCTGCTACACCGAAACAATGCCTGGCATCGCTGGCATTTGTCGATCCTAGTATGCTGCTTGCTGATTGTGCACGTGATTGAGGTGGTGCTGTTTGGTTGGGCTTATTGCGAGTTAATCGATGGTGACGGTTATGGTGCTATTGTCGGCGGTCAAGCTGCTGACTTTGCTGAATGCACCTACTTCTCGCTCATCAGCTATACCACGCTGGGTTACGGTGACCTGGTGCCATCGGGTTCGCTGCGTTTTATGGCTGGTATGGAGGCGCTGACCGGACTTTTATTGATAGGCTGGACGGTATCTTTTATGTATTTGCAGATGCGCCGCGTCTGGGAGCGCTAGCGATCATGGGGCGGACTCCGCGACAGGATTTTGTTTTGCGCTAAAGTCGTCGCGTGCAAGTGGAGGATCTAAAAATGGTGCTTCTAATTCCAATACATAATTAGGGGCTTGCCCTTATCATTTAGGGCCGGAACAATAGTCGTTTGAACCCAATAGCCACGGCCAGTCTTGCTGGTGTTCTTAATCTCACCGTGCCCATGTTGGGCGTTCGCCGTGAGTGAGTCACCGAAGCTGCCGGCAACTTTCAACAACTCGGTGTCATCGAATATTCCGAGGATATATCACAGTTTTCAATCGCCCAAAACTTGAAGAGCTTTGTTCGTTATGAGTTTTATGCCGTTGTCAAAAAATAAACCGACCGGTTATTACTTTGGCCCCCGTAACAAAAGCTGACCAACATTTGTCGTTCATGCACCACAAGAGATTCATGTCCAGCTAAACAAACAACTGGCTTATAGGTTTTTAGCGTGCGGTAGCGTACAGACGACATCACATAATTTGCACCATAGTGGTATATCGAGATTGCTTAGCGTCTGAGACAGTAGAATTGATATTTGTTGATTTTCTCTGTGAGCCTAGCGAAGTATTCAGCGGTATCTCTTGTCTCAGATAGAATACAAATTCATGAAAAAACATCGTGGATGTTAATAGTTTCATATAAGTAGACTGAGAGTTTCAAAATCCCAAGTTTCTAAAATAAAATTCGCTACGCATGGGCCGATTTTTTAGAGTTATTCACTCATGTCAACTAGAAAGGATGTCCACCAGATGAGTACGCTCCCTCGCTTCGCAATTGCTATCGTTCTGCTGTTTATTATCATCGGCGGCGTTTTTGGCTATAAATTCTATCAAATTGATCAAATGCAGGCCAAGTTATCACAGACACGTCCCGCCACCATTGTCGAAGCAACCCAGGTCTCTAGCGTCTATTGGGAACCGAGTATTCAGTCAGTCGGTGGTATCAGAGCCATAAACGGCGTCAAGGTTGCCAATGAATTGCCAGGCATTGTTACTGAGGTATTGTTCGAATCGGGTCAACGCGTCAAGAAAGGCGATATCCTGATTCGCCTGAACAGCAATATCGAACAAGCCGCTCTTAAAACACGTCTTACTGAGGCACAGCTTGCGTCGAAGGAGTTTCAGCGTAGCGCCGACCTGATCTCCAAACGAGCAGTGTCACAGTCCGCCTTCGATGTAGCAAAGGCTGCACAGGATACTGCCAGAGCACGGGTGAAGGAGGCTGAGGCCCAGCTTAGCAAAAAAGTACTGACGGCACCCTTCGACGGCGTGCTTGGACTCCGTCTGGCGGATATTGGTGAATACCTATTCGTAGGTACTCCGATCGTTGAAATTAACATGCTTGATCCGATTCTGGTCGAATACACTTTGTCTGAAAAGGAGCTGGCCAATGTCGATATTGGTGATTCCGTCGAAGTCACCGTGGCGGCAACAGGTCCAGTAGTGTTCAAGGGCGCTGTTACCGCCATCAACAGCTCGGTCACGTCTGAAACACGTACAATTCAACTGCGCGCCAAGCTTCCCAACCCACAACAAAGCCTTAAGCCTGGCATGTTTGCTACTATCAGAACCATTGCAGAGGACGTGCGGCAGGTCGTTGCGATTCCAAACACGGCACTGTCGTTCAACACCTACGGCAACTTCGCCTATGCATTAACTGAAAATGAAAAGGGCCAACTGGTGACCGAGCGGCGGACATTAGAAACCGGCGCCACACGGGATGGCATGACTGAAGTTAAGAAAGGACTTGAACCTGGTGAGCGTATCATTGCATCCGGCCTGCTTCGCCTGAGAGCTGGCCAGCCAGTGCAGATCAAGCAGAAAGACACGCCCACAGCCGGTGTTGGAGTAGAATAACCATGCGTTTTACAGATATATTTATACAACGACCGGTTCTATCCACGGTTGTCAGCCTGCTGATATTACTGGTGGGTGCGCGCTCCATCATGGGAATGGAGATCCGCGAATACCCTGTACTGGAAAGCACTAAAGTCACGGTTACTACTGTATATCCAGGCGCCAGCAGTGAACTGATCCAGGGCTTCATCACCCAGCCTCTGCAACAGGCCATTGCCGAAGCTAAAGGTATCGACTTTCTGAGCTCGTCTAGTAAGCAGGGCTTTTCGACCATCGAAGCTCAGATGGAACTCAACTACGATGCCAATGACGCGTTGGCGGAGATCCAATCTAAGGTTGCCAGTCAGCGTAACGTGTTACCTGCTAAGGCTCAGGATCCTGTGATCAACTCAACGACGGGAGAAGGGCGCGCGCTCATGTACATCGCCTTCTTCAGCGACACTATGCAAGTCCCACAGATCTCAGATTATCTTGCCCGGGAAGTCCAGCCAAAACTACAGGCCCTGTCGGGTGTCGGCAAAGCCGAACTGCTAGGGCGGCGCTTTGCGCTAAGAGTCTGGCTCGATCCTCAAAGACTCGCTGCCGTTAATCTCACCTCGACCGATATTGCTCAAACTCTGCGCGAGAACAACTACATTTCTGCGGTCGGGCAAACCAAAGATGAATTCATCCAGATCAACCTCACTAGCAATACTGATGTCGCGAACACCGAACAGTTCGAGAATCTGGTGATCAAATCGACCGAAGATACCATCGTTCGTCTCAAAGATATTGCTAGGGTAGAGCTCGGATCGCAGACCTACGAGAACATTGCACTTTACAAAGGCAAGCCCTCGACCTACGTCGCCATCAATATTTCTCCGGGTTCCAATCCACTGTCTGTGGCAGAACGAGTCAAGGAACTCCTGCCGGACATTGAGTCGCAGCTGCCGTCTAGTCTGCAGGTTGAGCTGCCCTTCGATGCCTCCGAATTTATCGACGATTCAATCAATGAAGTCATCAAAACGCTACTCGAGGCGGTGGTTATCGTTCTTGTCATTGTGTTTTTATGTCTTGGATCGCTGCGGGCAGCTATCATTCCTTCAATAGTGGTACCGCTCTCGCTCATTGGCGGTGCCTTCATCATGCTTGTGCTAGGTTTTTCGATCAATTTACTGACGCTGCTCTCCCTCGTGCTGGCGATCGGTTTGGTCGTCGACGATGCCATCATCATCGTCGAGAATATACACCGGCATATCGTCGATGGTAAATCAAAGAAGGACGCGGCGCTGATCGGTGCCCGAGAAATGGCGAGTCCAGTCATCGCCATGACGATCACGCTGGTTGCTGTGTATGCACCAATTGGTTTCATGGGTGGGCTGGTTGGCTCGCTGTTTACCGAGTTTGCCTTCACGCTTGCTGGCGCGGTGGTCATTTCAGGGATCGTCGCCTTGACGTTGTCACCGATGCTGGCCAGTAAGGTACTCAAGCCACATGGTGAGTCGTCCCGCTTTGAAAGTGCTGTTGAACGTTTTTTCGACCGGCTCGCCAGCGTTTATCAGCGCTCTCTGGCCATTGTCGTCAAGGCTGTATCCCCGGTGATCATGTTTGCGCTAGCTGTACTTGTATCGATATTTTTTATGATGATGTTAAGCCAAAATGAGCTGGCACCCACTGAAGATCGCGGCATCGTTCTGTTTCAGGGCAAAGGACCGCAGACGGCTACGCTCGAATACCTACAGAAGTATAGCGCTGAAATGCAGACGGCCTTCGAGCAGGTGCCAGGCTACGACGAGACGTTCATGCTGGTTGGCATGGGGAGCTCAAATGCTGTGTTTGGTGGCTTCAAAATGAAGCCTTGGAGCGAACGGGATATATCACAGTTTGACATCATGCCTGAACTGCAGGCCTCTGTGGCAGAGATAACCGGTTTGAAAACAGCGTTATTCCCGATCCCATCTTTGCCAGGTTCGAGTGGCGGTCTACCCTTTCAATTCGTGCTGACCTCGGGCAGTGATTTTGCGCAGCTCGATCAGATAGCAGATGAACTCGTTGGGGTCGCTATGCAGAGTGGCAATTTCACGTTCGTGCAGAAGTCGATCAACATCGACAAGCCCGTCACCCGAGTAAAGGTTGACCGCGAGCGCGTCGCTGATCTTGGTTTGTCGATGCAGGACATCGGCCAGGAACTTGGCGGTATGCTGGGCGGTGGGTTTATTAGTCGTTTTAACATGGAGGGGCGTTCTTACAAGGTAATTCCTCAGGTTGAGCGATCCGCGCGACAAACAGAAACGGCGCTCAATGATTATTTCATCCGTGCCGACTCTGGCGAATTGGTTCCACTCGGCTCGGTCGTCAGCTTCGAGCATGATGTCGAACCCTCGTCTAGGACACAATTCAATCAGCTGAATTCGATCACGATCGAAGGCATTCCATCGCCATCGGTGCCGATGGGAGACGCAGTCGGATTTATGAAAGGCAAGGCGGCGAGTATCCTGCCACGTGGTTTTAGCTACGATTTTAAGGGTGAGTCCAGACAGTTCGTAAATTCTGGCAGTGCGCTAATCGTGACCTTCTTTTTATCGCTACTCGTTATCTATCTGGTGCTGGCTGCGCAATTTGAGAGCTGGCGTGATCCTCTTATCATATTGGTGTCGGTGCCTATGTCGATTGCAGGGGCAATGGCTTTTATCATGCTTGGTTTTGCGACGATAAACATCTACACCCAGGTCGGTCTGATTACACTGATTGGTGTGGCCGCGAAGAACGGTATTCTTATCGTGGAATTCGCCAACACACTGCAAGAGAGGGGACGCAACAAGCGCGATGCGGTAATCGAAGCCGCAGCGATCCGGCTGCGCCCCATCATCATGACTTCGCTGGCGCTTATCGTCGCCATGATCCCACTGTTGATTGCGGCCGGCCCAGGAGCACAGTCGCGCTTTGCGATTGGCATCACCGTTGCCACTGGACTTGGTATCGGGACTTTCTTAACGCTGTATGTGTTGCCAGCCTTCTATATCGTGCTGGCGAAGAAGATTGAGACTTCAAATCCTGAGAAGTAAGGTATTACTGGCGATTAAACTCAGACTAAGGCGACGATCATGTGATCGTCGTACAGCCGTTGTGCTGGTAAAGCTTCTTCTCCCACAAATAAAAGGAATAAACTTATGTATTCATTCAAAATCCAGCTGCAAATACCTTTTGATAAAGCCATAGATAAAGTCACCGCTGCCCTAAAAAAAGAAGGCTTTGGTGTGCTCACCGATATAGATATCAAAGCGACACTTAAGGACAAAATTAATGTTGAACACCGACCATACCGAGTACTCGGTGCATGTAATCCTTCTCTAGCACATCGAGCGATTGAAGCTGACCCAGATATTGGTTTGCTCCTTCCATGCAATGTCGTAGTACGTGAAGAAGCAGATGAATCGATCACGGTAGCGTTTATGGATCCAGAGGCCGTTTTACAGTTAACTGACTCTCAGGAAGTACGCGTTTTGAGCAAGGAAGTAGCATTACTCTTGCGTCGTGTGTGCATAAGTCTTGAGTCTTAATGTTACCCTATTTTATTCTTGGAGTGAGTTAATTATCAATGTCTCATAAAGAACACCATAGACAACATCGAGTTGGCTGGTTAAGAGCCGCAGTATTAGGTGCGAATGACGGGATTGTCTCAACCGCGAGCCTGATTATTGGTGTCGCAATGGCGAATTCCGAGCATGGGGGCATTTTGATCGCAGGTACGGCAGGGTTAGTGGCCGGTGCAATTTCTATGGCGGCGGGAGAATATGTGTCGGTCAGTTCCCAGGCAGACACGGAGCAATCTGATCTGAAGCAAGAGAAAAAAGCCCTAAAAAACAATTACGAGGAGGAGAAGGTTGAATTAGCTGAAATTTACCAGCAGCGTGGGGTTGAACCCGCGCTCTCAAAACTGGTGGCTCAACAGTTAATGGCTCATGACGCACTTGGCGCTCATGCACGCGATGAAATAGGGATTTCCGAACAGACAACGGCGCAGCCATTAACGGCGGCGGGTTCTTCGGCGCTTAGTTTTACTATCGGCGCAATGTTACCCTTACTGACTGCTTATTTTTACCAAGGAAATCATCTGTCATACATAGTCGCTATGTTTTCTTTGGTTTTTCTCGCTGTGTTAGGTGGACTGTCTGCGTATTTAAGTGGTGCAAAAATCAGTATTGGCGTAGCGAGGATTACCTTTTGGGGGGCATTAGCTATGGTCGTGACGGCCATGGTTGGGATAGCTTTTGACGTCGTTGTTTAGAGCAATATTGCTTTCGGCGATTAATTTATATGACTGCTTGAATGAATATGCAGCTGTGTACGTACTAACCTCTCAAAGTTGAAGGGCCGTTATCCTCGCACCTAATGGCCAAAATAGGAGTCGTGAAAATGAAAGAATCAATAAAAAGTAGAGATCCCGTCGGTGGAATGATGGTGTCAACGGATGATGCACTATCCTTTGAATATAAAGGTCACGACTATTATTTCTGCAGCGAAGGTTGCGAAAAAAATTTAGTGCAAAGCCAGTACAGTATGTCACTTCCAAGCAGAAGTCCGAGAGCACTGCGTCAGACAGTGAGGTAAGCCTCAAAAAACGTCAAATACCGCCTCTAAGTTTGATGCGTTAAGCAGCAAGTTATATTCATATAAATATTTACCTTTCACACAAGGAAAACACGATGATTAAAAAATTACCAGAAAGCGAAGGCGCCGTCATTGGAATCGAGGTATCTGGGAAAATAGATTCTAAAGAGGAGAACAAATGGATTGAGATATTCGACAAACTTATCGCGGAACATGGGAGCATCAACATACTGATTTTGTTGGATAAGAAATTTAGCATTGGGATCGATGCTGCCTATGATGACTTGAAGTGGACATTCAAGAATCTTAAGAACATGAACAAGCTCGCAATTGCTTCCGAAAGCAAAGTTTTGGAATGGCTTGTTGCCGTAAACAGCCCCTTTGGAAAATTGGCCGGTATCAGTGAGAAGCATTTTGAAACAAGTCATTTGCAGGATGCATGGAACTGGGTTAAAGAGTAGGCTTTAGGCATATAAAAGGGAAGGAAGTGTAAGCGAAAAACTCGAAAAATTAGTAGTGTAAAATTTCTATTAACCACTTTATTAAATAGGAGAAAAATCATGAGCATGAAAACAGCATACGAACAGAAATTGCAGGCACAATTAGACGGGTGGAGTGCGGAGATCGACAAACTCAAGGCAAAAGCCGACAGTGCAGAAGCCGATGCACAACTTGAATACTACAAAAAAATTGAGGCACTGCGGTCTATGCGGGAAACTGCCACCAATAAACTTACAGAGCTTAAGGATACTAGTGACGATACATGGGACTCTCTCGGTAATGCATTGAAGTCAGCTACTTCGAAACTCAAGTAAACATCATACTTTATCGCAGCCAAGAATTAAGGAGGTTACAGATGAAATCACACAGCTGTGCATTGATGGTGGCGCAACGGCAACCACAGCAAATGGTTTATTGTTAGCTGATGTAGCCGACCCATTTAGGATAACATCTTCAAAAAAGGCTTACATGTTTGAACAACCTTTTTACGAGCCCATCATGGGGGAGGCTTTGTGACTGTTCTGCCAATTCCACTCTTTAAATTCTGGGGTATTTGGCTTTATTTATTCATAACGGCGAGGGCTCTTTTGATTATTTTTTTATTCGGGTTTTTATTGTGGAGCACGCTTGCTAACGCGTAAGTCGATATATGTTCTGGATTAATAATAAGTTCACCGTGGGCTGATGCTGAAAAATGATATTTTTGCCGCAGCAGTAGATTCTGTTTTTACGCCCGTTGCGACGTTGGTTTGTACGTTTCTGAATAAGGGTTTTGTTTAATCTGTTATGGAGTCCAACGGTATCACGTTTATTTTTCTTACACTCAGATGATGCAGAAGTTGTGTTGCATAAAATGCTCTTAAGTCTGCAAAAAAGCATTACCCGCAGCGATACCGGCACGATAATCATGTTGTAAATCCATATCGGTACTGCCTAAAAGCTTACTTTGAAGATTGTCTTTAGCAAAAATTTGAATGATCTCGACATCTTCAGGTGGGTTAGCGATAAAGGCGAGCTCTTGCTGATAAGCTTGCTCATGCTGAACCAAGTAATCAATGGTTTTTGGGCAATATCCAGACTCGTAAACCCATGACTTTAGATTACGTACCCAATCAGACTGATTATGAAGGTCTTCATTAACAGTGCGAATAACGACAATTTTTCGAGCGCCGCGACGATAGGCTTCACGAACTGGTAGCGGCTCAGCCAGTCCACCGTCAAGGTAGAAGTCCGCTTGAGGATAATCGCTCCTTGCTTCTGCCTGATTAGCTGAACTGACAGTTAATCGGGGTGCTAGTTTAACCCCTTTCTTATATAAAAAAGGTAATGCACTCGAGGCTTTAAGTAATTGGCGCCAGTTATTGTTATTACCGTTTGGGCTTAAGAAATAACCTTGTCTATCGCGTGAATTTGTTGCAGTGATTAAAAATTCTCGTTGTCCTAATGATTCCCTTGCCGCCGCAAAGTCTAAGGCAAAACTACCTTGAATGGTTTTTCCAAAGTACCAATCCAAATCGACAACATTGCCTCCCACTAATCCACGGCCTAGTCGGTAAAAACGCTTACGACTTGATAATCCACCGATTAATCGCTTGGCATACCCTTTTTGACCAGATAAAAAGCTGGTGATATTTTGTGAACCAGAAGACGTGCCAATAAATAAATTGAAGGGATCAAAATTATTCTCTAACCACGCATCTAATACACCTGCTGTGAATATCCCTCGTTGCCCACCACCTTCAGCAATAAGCGCCATTTTAACACGCGATACTCCACCAAGATTAATGCGTGGTTTTGATGATGGGACACTCATAGTCTGCCTTTTAAAAAAATATTTACTGTATAAGACAAGTCTAAATTGCTTGCGATCGGCTGCTGTTGGCAATAACAATTTCCAACGGTGGCTAAGCTTCCCAATACTAGGTCCACCACACGAACTTCTCAAGCACGGTCGCTCTAGAAGTGCGAGCCATAGCAGTAGTTCTGCGAGGTTTTTTCTGATAACTGAACATGCACAGTCGATCAGGTTCAGCGCGTGCTCACTGGAGAGATATTCTTGCCTAGGAGAAAGTACAGAGCGCATAGTCCTACCGCGCAGGTCAGCAGCGGCACGACGCCGATATAGCCCACAAGTCTATTGGTCAGTGGTGGCTAGTCCGCCAGAACCGACTGGTGATCACGCTTAGTGTGCGGTCCAGCGTGCCTTCATTCGTTTTCATGGTGTAGCTCCTTTATTTGAGCTTTAGGCGCCCCTTGTAATACGCAAATAAGAAAGAGCTTTGTTCCAGCCCTGTGGGAAATTATTTTTTGCGTCCTATTAGCCAATGCTCTGGCCACCGCGCCACCTGTCTGTCAGGGTGGCGAAGCTTTAAACGCCTACAATACTTATACATTAGCGATAAATGAGAGCAACTTCGGTGCGCTACCGCACACCGAGCCTTAGTAGAAGCATTGCTATAAGTGTGCTTTCGCACAGACTTCATGTCCTGTTTATCTTCATTATATTCTCCTTACGCAGATTAATTTTGAAGCTCTGTTAGCGATCAGAATCTTAAGGCTACTGACAAGCTAACTGGCTGATATTAATGCAATCGAAACATGAATATCTACAAGAGACAAGGACACTGATGATGAAGCTATCCGCAAAGAACGCTATGAACAAATGCCCAGTAATGAACGGTGGCAGTACTTCAGTTGGATCACCCAGTATGGATTGGTGGCCCGAAGCATTGAATTTGGACATCCTCCATCAGCACGATACGAAAACCAACCCCTTGGGTTCCAATTTCGATTATGCCGAAGAATTCCAGAAAATCGATTTTGCATCACTAAAAAGAGATTTACATGCACTGATGACAGATAGTCAAGATTGGTGGCCAGCAGATTGGGGGCACTATGGTGGTCTAATGATTCGTATGGCCTGGCATTCGGCGGGTACGTATCGTATTGCCGATGGCCGTGGAGGCGGTGGTACGGGTAATCAGCGCTTTGCCCCAATTAACAGCTGGCCGGACAATGTGAGTCTAGATAAGGCCCGACGCTTACTTTGGCCGATCAAAAAGAAATATGGCAGCAAACTGTCCTGGGCAGACCTGATTATTCTGGCCGGCACTATGGCGTATGAATCCATGGGATTGAAAATCTATGGGTTCGCCGGTGGTCGCACGGATATCTGGCATCCAGAAATAGATACTTCCTGGGGCTCGGAAAGCGAGTGGCTCGGTAAAGACGCCGAGCGTCACACCACCGAAACTTCCGAAACTCACGATAACCCGCTGGCCGCCGCGCAAATGGGTCTTATCTACGTCAACCCGGAAGGGGTTGATGGTAAACCCGACCCGTTAAAAACAGCTAAAGACATCCGTTTGACGTTTGCCCGCATGGCTATGAACGACGAGGAAACCGTTGCCCTCACTGCCGGTGGCCATACCGTAGGTAAATGTCATGGTAATGGTGATGCTTCCATACTTGGACCCAGGCCGGAAGGCGCAGGCATTGCCGAGCAGGGACTTGGTTGGCACAATCCACAAGGTAAAGGTTTTGGTCGCGACACTGTCAGTAGCGGCATTGAAGGTGCATGGACCACGAATCCGACCCAGTGGGATAACGGCTACTTTTATATGTTGTTTACCTACGCCTGGGAATCGAAAAAGAGTCCCGCGGGCGCATGGCAGTGGGAACCCATTAATATTAAGGAAGAAGACAAGCCTTTTGATGTTGAAGATCCTTCCATAAAATGCACGCCTATTATGACCGATGCGGACATGGCTATGGTCAAGGACCCCATTTACAGGGGGATTTCAGAGGATTTCTACAAAGACCCAGCATACTTCTCTAAAGTATTCGCTCGTGCGTGGTTCAAATTAACCCATCGGGACCTGGGACCCAAGAACCGGTATCTTGGACCGGATATACCTGAAGAAGATCTCATTTGGCAGGATCCTATTCCCGCCGTTGACTACACCTTGAGCGATTTGGAGATTGCAGACCTCAAGGCCACCTTGCTGGGCAGTGGTTTAACAGTGTCAGAACTAGTCACCACCGCTTGGGACAGTGCCCGTACCTTTCGTGGATCAGATTATCGCGGTGGTGCTAATGGCGCTCGAATTAGACTGGAGCCACAGAAAAGCTGGGAGGGTAACGAGCCTGCCAAACTGAAAAAAGTGCTGGGAGCGATTGAAAGTATTCAAGCTGGTTTGAGCACAAAAGTGAGCATGGCTGACCTGATTGTTCTAGCCGGTACTGCGGCAGTTGAAAAAGCGGCGCAAGATGCTGGTGTTGATATTACAGTTCCATTTTCCCCTGGTCGAGGGGATGCGACAGATGAAATGACCGATGCTGATTCCTTTGCCGTGCTTGAGCCCATTCACGATGGCTATCGCAACTGGTTGAAAAAAGACTATGTCGTATCAGTGGAGGAATTACTGCTGGATCGAACTCAGCTAATGGGCTTGACCGCCTGCGAAATGACGGTACTGATCGGCGGTATGCGTGTGCTGGGTACCAATCACGGCGGTTCCAAGCATGGTGTATTAACTGATCGAGAAGGTGTGCTCAGCAACGATTTCTTTGTCAATTTGACAGACATGAATTATAGCTGGAAAGCGGTAGGCGATAACCTTTATGAGATCTGTGATAGGGGGACTGGTGCGTTCAAGTGGACCGCAACCCGGGTCGATCTGGTGTTTGGTTCAAACTCAATTCTTCGTTCTTATACTGAAGTGTATGCACAGGATGATGCAAAAGAGAAGTTTGTCAAAGACTTTTCCAAAGCATGGGTAAAAGTAATGAACGCGGATCGTTTTGATCTAAAATAGGTACTTTGGCTGTCATACGTTCATCCTGGATGGGCGTATTGCTTGCCAGTTATATGTGTTAAGGGTAATGACAAGTTAACCGGCTAATATTGGTAGAATCGGTGTATGAATACCCACAAACGCCACCGATTCCTGCCTTTAATCTGCAGAAATCCATTGGCAAAGTGTCGATAACTTCTCGCCACTGTTCCATCGAGGTGTTTGGGCCTTTATGGGAATTCGAAAAAATTCACGAGCCAGTTCCATTTCGGATTTACTGTCGGTAGATAACTAAAGGCGGCGTATTTGATTTGCTAGAAAGGGACGAACTGATGCGATCACAGGTTGTCATATTTCTCACCTTGATACTGGTCTAAACTTTTAAAGGTCGAGCCTGTGATGAATCAGTAAAAAAATCCCTAGGTCACAGAGACCCAAGGATAACAATCCACCTTTTCCCGAGGAGGGAACGGATAGTGGGATTGAATTGCATTGTCTGCTAGTTGGATCAGAATTTCTGTGCGCTATCGAACTTAGTAGTTAAAAAGGAAATGAACCACCTCCTCCCATACCGAAACCTTCCTGACCATACATAACAGGTAATTCATCCAGTCTACCAATACGATTAGATCCTGTTGCCGGCCCATTACTGTTAACGCCTGATAACCCGGATTACCTAGAACCGTGGTAATTAATTTTCACTCTAAGTTAGTAATCGCACATAGATAGTGCGTCAATACTGGTCTAATGCAAAGGTTCGCAGTTACTAGTTTCGGGAACTCATTATCCAGATGCCACCAATCACCAACAAGCTCATCGACGGGCTGTCAGAAAAGAGCCGCTCTCTCGTGCTTAACCGATGTAAACTCGTTAGTCTGGAGGTTGGTGAAATTCTATGTGAGCCAGAACAGCGGTTCCTATATGCGTATTTTCCTTTATCGAGTTTTATTTCCCTGTTGGCATTGTTGAACGCACGCCAGACCCTGGAAATGGGTTTGATTGGCAATGAAGGGATACTGGGTTCAACACTGGTTCTGGGCGTTGATCGTTCGGCCATGCAGGGAGTCGTCCAAGGGGCCGGCGATGCCCTGAGGTTAACTGTCACCGATCTACGCCAACTATTGCAAGAGTGCCCAGACCTGCATCGAACGGTTGCAAACTACCTTTTTGTATTGATGTCACAACTACCTCGGTCTTCCGCGTGCATACATTTTCACCACATCAAGGCTAGGCTGGCGCGCTGGTTACTGATGTCGCACGACCGTGCCCATGCCGATCATTTCAATATCACGCATCAGGACATTGCTAATATACTTGGTGTCCGTAGAAGCGGTGTTACGGTTGCAGCAGGCGCCTTGCAAAAGAGGCATCTCATTAACTACAGTCGTGGGGAAATCGAGATTCTCGATCGAAAAGGGTTGGAAGAGGCATCTTGTGAGTGTTACTCAGCAGTGAAAAGCGATTACACGCAAATGCTAGGCTAAAGATTGTCTTCAGTCAGATTATTACCTGAGGAAACAGGGTTAAGTTGAACGTCCGCCGGTCAGCAGTTTGAGACCATTGCAACTCCTCGTTTATTACTCGTCATCATATCCTCTTAGATTAACGATGGGTTAAGCCCCCACTTAATCAATAAGACAATTTGCTCTAGCTGGAATTTGTCGAATATAGGAAGAAGCTAAATCGACTATCGTGAGTGTGTTCGCACCGCACCAGCAGTTTTCTATGTGCACTAGCGTACGGTGATGCGTAGATAAAAAGGCATTATGAAGAGAATTCTTAGGTTTTATAATGATCAAATTACCAATGTCCTCGATGGAAGTCGATAAAAACGAATGCGCAGCACTTGGGCGTATTACCACGCACTCCTAAACACCGTTCATATGTTTCAAAAAATATATTTAATATGGAGCAAATGCTAAGCGAACCAGTGAAGGTCGAAATGCTCAGAAAAAGCACCCGAACCGTTGCGCCCGGTGAGCATGTGTTCTACATCGGTGATCCGTCAATGGCACTATATATTGTCAGGAACGGAGCAATTAAAATCTATTGCACTACCGAGGGCGGTGAAGAACAGGTGCCCGGTTTTTATCTGCCAGAGGATTTTTTTGGGTTTGATGGGCCTGAAAATGAGGCACATCAATCTTCCGCTATGGTTCTTGAATTCGGTTCGATTTACATATTTCCATTCGCCTCGGGAGTTTATTTTAAGTATGTCGGTCAGGACATCGGCAACTATCTGGGTCTTGCAATGGAGAGTATCTCCAGGGTTATGACCCATTTTCAGCAAAGCAGGCTAATCGAAGTCCACCGTCGCGAAATCACAATAAGTAACCTCGAAAAATTGCAGCACATGACTGGTACCAAACAATGAAGTACTATTTTTGGCATGAGAAGCCTTCCACTGTCCGGTATAACTGTTTTCGTTGGAATTGCAAATAGAAGTTAATGAGTCGATGTAGACGTCAGTAGTGCAGGACTAAGTCCAAGACGCTTATAGTTTGCATCACAGTTCTCTTTACTATTTGAAAACCCTTCACTCACGTTGCTGATGTTGTTACAACAGCTTTGTTGTTCGTAAAACGGGCATATCTTAAAGGATTGGAATGAATGCTAAATCCGAGCTTTTCGACAAGTCTCTGTATGCTAGTATTATTGAACAGTAATGCTCCTTTTACGCTTTTGAAATCGCGCAGACGAGCTACGTCTATTGGGAAATACTGGGTATCGGTGAATAAATGGTTGTTAAAATAATCATTTTTACATATGTCTATCTTCAAACCTGCTAACGCAAGATGAAACTCATATAGAAAGTAATAAAATAACAGAGAACTATGGATATAGCAGCATTAGTGGATAGTTATCCAAATTTTCATGCCTATGCAGTGATGATCATTATTGTGGTTGCGTTATTCCTGTTCGCCAGTGATCGCATTCCACTGCCGACTTCGGCGCTGATGATCATGGTTATTCTTGCATTGTTGTTCGAAATTTTCCCCTATCGCAGTAGTGAAGGCTCCTTTAACTCGGTTCGACTATTTTCTGGATTTGGGCACCAGGCCCTGGTCGCCGTTTGCGCATTAATGATTGCTGGGCAGGCATTGGTTCAGACAGGTGCGCTCGAGCCTATTGGTCGGCAGTTGGCACGCTACTGGGGTGATTATCCAACCTTAACTTTTTTAATGACAATGGTTATTGGAGCGTTGCTCAGTGCCTTTTTAAATAACACCCCAATCGTCATTTTAATATTGCCGGTTTTGATCAGTGTATCGCTTAAAACAGGTAGTCCCGCATCTGGCCTATTAATGCCGGTCGGGTTAGCAACATCGTTGGGTGGCATGGCGACTACCATTGGAACATCAACCAATCTGTTGGTGGTTAGTGTGGCACAGGACCTTGGAACTGATGAGATAGGTATGTTTGATTTTGCACTTCCCGCAGCAATTGCTGGAAGCATCGGAATATTATACCTGGCATTCGTCGCACCAAAATTACTCCCCATCCGTGAGGGACTAATGCAGAACTCAACACCCAGACTTTTTAATGCCCAGCTGCGTGTTCACGACAATAGCTCTATTCATCAAAAAACCCTGTCTGATGCAATCGCGTTATCGGGCGGATTACTTGAGGTAAAAAATATTCTGCGAGGAGAAAAAAACAACCGATTAATAGCACTACCCGACCGGATCCTGAAGAGCGGGGACCGGATCGCGGTTAGGAGTTCTCCAGAGCAATTGAAAGAGCTGGAAGATACTCTGGGTGTTAGTTTGTTTTCTGGTGAAGAGGCAGTCGACGAAAGGCATCGACTACAGGATGCAACACAGCAACGCGCAGAAGTTGTGATCGTTCCAGGTTCAACTCTTGACGGTCAAACACTGTCTAATGTTCGGTTTCGCGAACGTTATGCGTTAATGGTACTTGCCCTGTTTAGAACCAATCGGCGTGAGGAAAGTCAAGGATTAGGCCATACTGAGTATATCAAGCTTAGTTCCGGTGACATATTACTCGTACAGGGATCTGCGAATAATGTGGAGCGATTAAAATCGAGCCGAAATCTTTTGGTGTTGGACGCCAAGTCAGATTTACCTATCTCATCGCGTGCTCTGATAGCAATGTTAATCATGGTGATGATTGTCGCCACTGTTGCTACTGGGCTACTACCAATTTCGATCAGTGCTGTATGTGGTGTTGTGCTAATGCTGTTAACAGGTTGTCTGAAATGGCGCGACGCCACCCAAGCACTCAGTGCTTCGGTGATAATGATTATTGCCACCAGTTTGGCTATGGGCAAAGCCATGGTCGAAACAGGAGGGGCAGAAATCATCGCCAGCGCTTATATTGACGTTGCTCAAGGATTATCGCCAATGCTGCTGCTAGGAGTATTGATGGCAATGATAGCAGTGCTTACCAACGTGGTATCAAATAATGCCGCTGCAGTTATCGGAACACCGATTGCTATTAGCATCGCGCATCAGCTAGGACTTAGTACAGAGCCTTTTGTATTGGCGGTAATATTTGGCGCCAACATGAGCTTTGCGACACCGATGGCCTATCAAACCAATCTGTTGGTTATGAACGCCGGAAATTATACCTTCGGTGATTTTATTCGAGTCGGCTTACCATTGGTGGTGATAATGCTGGTAAGCCTGACCCTAATACTTCCCTGGCTGTACGATTTGTAAAGCCGGTGTTGCGCGTGGGCGATCAATTTACAAGCGTTGAGTCACCCGTCACCTACTTCGCGATCTCCACCGATATCGATGAAAATTTTAATACAATCTAGAGTTAAAAATCAATGACAAACATTAGTAGGGTTTTTGACTAGCCTAACTACGAAAATCAGCACCATCGCACCAATAGTTGTGATTATGAGTGAGTCTATGAGGAATTTTCTTAGTTAAGGTTTTAATAAAATTGAAGTAACTTTGACTTCTTTCACGAATATGTTCTGGTCTAATGACACCGGACACTTTAATAAGAGACAATTAATGTCAATTATTGAGGTGTGCAAATGGGTCAAAAATGAAGCTATAAACAATATCCAAAGGAGTTTAAAGAGGAGGCAGTTGGTCTTGTTCTAGAGCAATGCTATTCGGTTCCGGAAGTGACTCGTCTATTTTTTGGAGCTCTAATCTAAAGTGTCCGTGCCACTGTAGCCAGATTGCATCGACTTAATCTACAAAAAATACCATAAAGCACAATATATTTTGAATAAAAGCATAATAATAACTCATTGATAGTTAACAATTAATGTGTTTATTCGGAATATTACGCCATGTATAGTTTACCCACTATTGGTGATGTCTTGCCAGTGATCGTCTATGAATCCTTCTAATGGTTTATAGCGGTTTTTATAACTCATTTTATTGCAGTCTTTTATCCAGTACCCTAGGTAGAGGTACTCAAGATCACGAGATTTTGCTTCTTCTATCTGACTCAGTATCGCGAAATGACCTGGGCTTCGATCCTCGTAATCAGGTTCAAAAAAAGTATAGACGGCCGATAATCCTGAGTCAGTCACATCGGTCACCGCGATAGCGACCAGAGTTTCTCCAAGACGGAACTCGATAAAATCTGTTTCTGTCCAGTCACAGATTAAAAAACGATGATAGTCTGCTTTAGTGGGGTTGGCCATACTGCCATCGCCATGTCGGCTGGTCATATATCGTGTGTATAAGTCAAAATGCTGCTGACGAAACTTACCCTTAGAAACACTAATTTTAAGGTCTCTATTGAGCCGCAGAATGCGCTTTTCATTGCGCGATGGTTTGTGTTGCTTAACCGGAACGCGAACCGAAATACATTCCTTACAATTGGGGCAGTGGGGGCGATAGACATAGCCACCAGAGCGTCTGAATCCGTGCTGAATCAGCGTGCTATAAGTATGCATATTCATATCGATATGCGGATTGGCAAACGCACTGATCGAATCCCTGTTGTCGAGATAACTACAGGGTTCCGCGGTTGAGGCAAAGAAGTTTAATTTAGTTTGGTCGTTCATAATCGGTGTTTAACTTGTTATCTTGATTGATAATAATTTTAACTAACAAGAGTGTAGTTGGGATATTAACGATTGCAGAGGATAAAACGGCAAAAGGCCAAAAAATCATAGGCAGTCCATTTGCAACATATCCGTGGCACAGGATGATAAGTGCTTTAACTATCAATATTAAAAAATAACTGACTGGTTTCTATGCATTCAGCAGCTAGATGCTGGACCGATTTGCCTTGATGATGCGCCACTGTTTGTAAAATGTGAGGAAGATAGCAAGGTTCATTGATGCGTGATTTTGGCTTTGGCAAAAGGCTACGTGGCAGTAGATAAGGTGCATCCGTTTCTAGCATGAGGCGATTAGCGGGAATATGTTTAACATTATTCTGTAACTCAGTGCCCCGTCGTTCATCGCATATCCATCCGGTTATGCCAATATGGCAATCGAGATCAATATAATCAAACAACGCTGCCTTGGTGTCAGTAAAACAATGAACAACAACCTGTGTCAGATGGTCGCGATATTCTTTTAAAGTGGAAATGAATGTATCGTGCGCGTCACGTTGATGGCAGAACACGGGCATGTTCAACTTGATGGCTATCTCTAACTGTTGGCGAAATGCATCCGTCTGAGCAGGTGAGGGCGAGTAGTTACGGTTAAAGTCGAGCCCAGTTTCACCAACGGCTCTAACGCAAGGTTGATCGGCTAGTTGAGAAATTTTATCTGCGGTATCTGCCCCCCAGTCACTGGCATAATGGGGGTGAACACCTGCAGTGCAAACCAGTTGCTGCGGGTGTTGGTTACAGAGTTGAACTGCTTTTTCGCTTTCGTTTAAATCGGTACCGGTGACTACTATTTTGCTAATACCGGCATCGCTGGCGCGCTGCAGAATCTGTTCCAGATCTTGCATTAAACTGTTGTTAGTCAGATTGGCACCGATATCAATGAGTGGGTAGACATTGTTCATTGCCGAATGCCAGTGCCTCGCTCGAGTAATGCGAGACAGATACTAAATAGAATCACTATGAATAAGACGATAACGCTTAAGGCTGTGGTCAAATCAATATCACTGGTGCCACGAAAACCGTACCGAAAACTGTTGACCATATACAATATCGGGTTTGCTAGTGATACCTGTTGCCAAAATTCAGGGAGCATCTTGATCGAATAGAAAATACCACCCAGGTAAGTCAGGGGCGTTAAGACAAAGGTTGGTACGATGCTGACATCATCGAAACTTTTAGCGAATACGGCATTAATGAGGCCCGCTATTGAGAAAAGAAAGGCAGTCAGGATAGCAACAACAATAATGACAAGTGGATTATGCATCGAAAAGTCAGTAAATATTTGCGACACCAAAGCAACAGTCACACCGACACACAAGCCTCGTACCACGCCGCCGGTGATGAAACCAAGCATAATAATAATGTTGGGAATGGGGGATATTTGCATCTCTTCAATGTGGTGTGAATATTTTGCACCATAAAAAGACGAGACGACATTGGCATATGAGTTGGTAATAATCGACATCATCACCAGCCCTGGCATTATAAAATCAATATAGGACATTCCGTCCATTACGCCAATCTTCTGACCAATTAAATTGCCAAATATGACGAAATATAGCCCCGTCATGACCACTGGAGGCACCAGTGTTTGTATCCAAATTCGACTAAATCTAAGAATTTCCCGTCGAGTGATCGTGACGTAGGCAACCCAGTTTCTTTTCCATTGCGAAATGTTAGTCTCTCCTACACTTTGGCCTATATTTTGGCTCATATTCTGGCTCATGCAGCTTTAATCTTCTTTGATGTGATATTGACAAAAAGCTCTTCCAATCGGTTCACTTTATTACGCATACGGTTAACCGTAATTTTAAGTGAGTCGAGTTGATGAATGAGCTCGTTCAGTGATTGTTGTTTGGGCACTTCTACCTCAAGCGTATGACTGTCGATTAGCGCCACTCGACCAAAGCCTTGTAGAGAGGGTGCCTGTAGAGTTTCATCTGCTAGGTAAAGCACAAAAGTCTCGCTATTAAGGCTTTTAAGTAACGTCTTCATGCTGGTGTTTTCGATGATTGAACCTTCGTCGATAATAGCGATATTCCGACACATAGATTCAGCTTCTTCGAGATAATGGGTGGTTAAGATAATGGTGGTTCCCTGCTGATTTATTTCGTCCATAAATTTCCACATGGAACGACGTAGCTCGATATCCACGCCAGCGGTAGGCTCATCGAGGATTAATAGCCTTGGTCGATGAATGAGCGCTCTTGCGATCATCAATCGGCGTTTCATACCCCCCGACAGCTTGCCTGATTCAACTTGGCGGTGTGGCCATAAGCCTAGTTCTTTGAGATAGTGATCGGCTAATTTGGTGGCTTCTTTTCGCGGAACACCATAAAAACCACCTTGGTTAACGACGATTTCATGGACGGGTTCAAAAGTATTGAAATTAAATTCCTGTGGCACAGAACCGAGTGCTGACTTTGCACCAATTAAATCATTATCGATACTGTGACCGAATACTTTTACACTGCCACTGGTTTTGTTAACCAGGGACGATACAACACCAATACAGGTCGATTTCCCTGCACCATTGGGTCCCAGTAGCGCAAAAAAGTCACCTTCTTCAACGACAAGGTCAATACCTTTCAATGCCTCGAAGCCGTTTCCGTAGGTTTTATGTAGATCGTGTATTTCAAGCGCGTGCATTAAACTGACCAATCAAAAGACAGTTGGCTAGCTTAGGCGTTCGAGGCCAAAAATCAAGGGGTGCATCAAGCGATACTAAATTGAATAGAATGATTTTTTGGCGAGCTGTGCTATACATAACAGTAGCGTTTTTCGAGTGACTAAAGGGAGAAAAAATGGAACACCAAATGGCCTCAATCTATGTGGTTTTAGTGGAACCATCAACCGCACAAAGCAAGATCGTTTTGCAACAGTTTGAAGACTTGGGTATTGGTCAATTCCGCACTGGGGCGGAAGCACTTGACGCAATATTTGATAACATTCCCGATTTAGTAATTAGCTCTCTGCATCTTAAAGATATGACTGGCCGTGATTTGGTGCTAGAAATGCGTGAATTTGAGACAATCGAAAACACCCCTTTTATTTTAATCTCAACAGCTACCTTATTTAAGGAGCTAGACCCCATCAAACAGGCGGGTGCTTCGGCAGTGCTGAATAAACCGTTTGTGGCAAGTGATTTAAAACGCGCTGTGACCAGTGCACTGGATTGGGAAAACCCCGAACAAATTCCCCTCGAAGTGCTAGACATCGGAGGCCTTGACGTTTTGGTGGTCGATGATAGTGCATTAGCTCGAAAAATGATTCGTCGAACCTTGAACAAAATGGGTATTGAAAAAATTACTGAAGCCGATGATGGTAGTGAACCAATACCGCTGATTCAGATTAATCGTTATGATTTGATTGTCACCGATTTTAATATGCCAGAAGTAGATGGGCATGAGCTGTTACGTTTTATTCGAACGAAAAGAAATCAAAGCGCTGTTCCAGTGCTCATGGTGACGACTGAGGGCGACGCTGGAAAGCTCGCAGCCATTCAACAAGACGGTGTATCGGCTATTATGGATAAGCCTTTTGAACCATCCGAGGTGAAGCGATTAATAGAGGCTTCTTTATCGGCCTAACAAAATATGGCTCAATCAATTACCATCACCTAGCCAAACCATAGGTAACCGCCGAGCAGTAAGGCCAGTTTCTCCTCGGCGTGTTAGAATCGCTCTATCCTGGGCTGATGTGAAGTGCGATTCCTGAAATGGAAAATACCTCGATTGTTTATATCCTTTTTCTAATATTTACTGGTGCCGCAGTATTGGCAACGGTGGCGCTATACGTGCGTCAATCATTGATTATTGCTTATATCAGCCTTGGGCTTTTAATAGGCCCCTGGGGCCTGAATCTGATAGCGGATGCCAGCCTAATTCAGGATATTGCGAATGTCGGCATTATCTTCCTATTGTTTTTATTAGGGCTCAATTTAGACCCGCAGGATTTGTTTCGCATGGTGGGTGAAACCACAGTCGTGACGGGTATTAGTTCGGTCGTATTGTGCGCGCTTGGGTTTGGCTATAGTCAGCTGTTTGGCTATAGCGTCACCGAGTCACTCATTATTGGTGCGGCGCTCATGTTTTCTAGCACCATCGTCGGGCTGAAATTAATACCGACCACCGTTTTGCACCACCAGCGTACCGGTGAGGTGATCATTAGTGTCTTGTTGCTACAAGATATCATCGCTATTTTTCTGATGTTGGTGCTCGAAGGTAGCTCGAACGCTGATATTGGTTGGCTCGCGATGAGTAAACCGTTGCTCGCATTTCCAGTGATGGTTAGTATTGCCTATGTGTTGGAAAAGTATGTACTGACACGATTGATCATGAAGTTTGATCGTATTCAGGAGTATATCTTTCTGGTGGCCGTTGGCTGGTGTTTGGGGCTTGCCGAACTGGCAGAGCAGTTGGGTCTATCCTATGAAATCGGTGCGTTTATTGCTGGCGTTACGATTGCGCGGAATCCAATCGCACTGTTTATAGCCGAAAACCTGAAACCGTTGCGTGATTTTTTCCTGATCATTTTCTTTGTTGCGTTAGGCGCTAATTTCAATTTGGGTATTCTGGGTGATATCTGGTTAGTGGCAGTCGGACTGAGTTTGATTGCAATCGTCATTAAACCCATTTTGTTCCGATTCTTGCTTCGCTTTTCTGATGAAACTTCAGGCCGCTCTACCGAAATTGCCATGCGACTTGGACAAATGAGTGAGTTTTCTCTACTACTGGCCGTGATGGCGACAGAGCTTGCCATCATTCGCGCCGAGGTCTCCTACCTGATTCAAATCGCAACATTGGTCAGCTTTGTATTTTCCTCCTATTACATTGTCGCAAAGTACCCAACTCCAATTGCCCTGAATGACAAGTTGAGACGAGATTAGTGCTCTAGATTTATGCCAAAGAAAGTAACAAACGCATAATTTTAGTCTCACAATTTAGTTGTTCCTCGGTAATGTTAAGCTTTGCCTACATATATGTAGGTAAGGAGCGAGAGCATATGTCCATGGATGGACGGTATTAGAACAACGCAGGAGCAGTTGTCGATATGTCCATGGATGGACGGTATTAGAACAACGCAGGAGCAGTTGTCGAGGATGCGTTAAGCTTTGATTCAGCAACCTGAGTCTATATTCACGCCATTCAAGCCTGAGCCATCGCTATACCCAATACGAAGAACAGTGTGAAGTGCAACATCAAGTTAGTTTTGATGAAGTTGTAGACAGCTATGATGTCACCTACCGATATCAGGGAGAGCGCCACCATATAGAAATGCCATACCATCCAGACAAGCGTATTAAATTAAGAATTAGTGTTATGTATTAGTGTTATGTAATTAGTAAGGAGCCAGAAATTTGATCACATGGACAATTGGCAGATAGTTAATCGTCTAAAAAAGAGGGTTTTGCTGTCGACTATGCTGACAATGGTCGAGAGGGCTTGTACCTACTACAGGAATATCCCAGCGACGTTGCCATTATCGATCTTGGTTTGCCCGAAATGTCAGGATTGGAAGTCATCAACGCCATTCGTAAAGAAGGCAAAAATACGCCCATCTTAATTCTAACGACACGGGGTGTTAACACGGGGTCGCTGGCAGAATAAGGTCGAAGGCCTGGACGCTGGTGCGGATGATTATTGGGTCAAACCATTTCATCAAGAAGAAATGATGGCACGTATTCGGGTCTTAATCCGTAGAGCATCCGGTTGGTCTGATTCACGTCTTTGCTGTTCACCGCTTATAATATCAATTTGAAATTTGAGCCTTCAACCCTGGGTGGGTTGAAGGTAGTGTTAGCACTGCAGGTTGTGCCCTTATCATAAGGGACACCCAGAATTAAACAGTTACCGATAACCATAGCCCGTACAAAATAATGACCGCGCCTGGAAGGTAAATGAGTCGGTTGATGAAACGTGACCAGCCGGATGAAGAGTTTTGCTGACCCTGTACATCTAAGTGAAACATACCAATTCTCCTATTGAGCTTTGATGTTGCAACTACTTGATTGAACTACCTAGCAATTATGCTGAACTAAGTTTAACAACACTTTTGTTTGCTATTTGTGACGCATGCCTTGCTATGCACAAAAGCGATGTAATAAAGCGATGTAATAAAGCGATGTAATAAAGCGATGAGTTAAAGGATTAGACTCTGTTTGTGTTTTTGGGCGAGATCCGATTCAAAAAATTCCAACCGGCTAGAAGGGAAATTTTGATTATCATTGGTGAGTTCCGACGATACGTGTTCACCAATACAGGTCGAACATCGGAAAAAAGTAACCAGGCTTCTACCTTCGGCTGTTTTATCAGCGACAAACATGGATGAACTGCAGTTGGAACATTTCATATTGTGACTCTCATCAATGGTCTGGGCTAGATGAGAGGCAGTATAACTTTAATGATGAAAATCACAATATATTGTGGATAATTCCATCACCTACCACTATATATAGTGGTAGGGTGGTTTATTTATCAATAAAATAGTTGCTGTAAGTTCAACTGCTTAAAAAGTAAAGTTGATGTTTTACTTGAAAAACAGGTCATAAGTGGCGATAGAAATACTTTTCTGAGGATGTAAAAAGATCAGTTTTATAGGGCCTTAAAACCGATATCAGTCCTGAAATAGGCACCACCCCAGTCAATTTGGTTGACTATTTGATAGGCTTTTTTCTGTGCTTGCTCTAGCGTGTCACCTAGTGCCGTAGCACATAAAACTCGGCCTCCACTGCTTAGAATATTGCCCTGATCATCCTTTTTCGTGCCCGCATGAAATACCTTTGACGCTGAATCGGCAGGTGGTATTCCTTTGATAATATCACCTTTGACGTAGCTATCTGGATAACCGTTGGCTGCCAGCACAACGCCAAGGCATGAGCGTGAATCCCACTGTATTTTTTTCTCAACCAGGTTGCCATCACAACTAGCGATGCACAGCTCAACCAAATCTGACTGGAGTCGCATCATGATTGGTTGGGCTTCTGGGTCACCGAAACGGCAGTTGTATTCGATTACCTTGACGTCACCTGTGTTACTGACCATCAGGCCTGCATATAAAAAACCAGTATATTTTTCGCCTTCGGCGGCCATGCCTCGAACCGTAGGCCAAATCACTTGTTGCATGATTTTATCTTCAACTTCAGTCGTCACAATCGGAGCAGGGGAATAAGCACCCATGCCACCTGTATTGGGACCCTGGTCGCCATTGTCCCGTGCTTTATGATCTTGTGATGTTGCTAGTGGCAAAGCATGCTCACCGTCGACCATGCAAATAAAACTCGCTTCTTCTCCATACAGAAACTCCTCTATGACAACACGATGGCCAGCATCGCCGAATGAGTTGCCTGAGAGCATGTCTTTGATTGAGTAAATCGCTTCGTGTTCAGTGTGCGCTAGGATGACACCTTTACCAGCGGCAAGGCCGTCGGCTTTAATGACAATGGGGACACCTTTGCTTTTAACATATTCGAGTGCAGGTTCGATTTCGGTGAAACTCTGATATTCTGCCGTTGGTATTTTATGTCGTTGCAGAAAGTCTTTGGTGAATGTTTTTGATCCTTCCAGTTGTGCTGCCGCAGCACTGGGCCCGAAGATGCGAAGTCCGGCAGCTTGGAATTGATCGACAATACCATTCACGAGTGGTGCTTCCGGGCCAACGATCGTGAGATCGATAGATTCATTTTGGGCGAATTCGAGCAATGCTTCCGTGTTTTCAGTATCAATGACGACATTGCTGATGTCAGTCTCCTGATGAGTGCCCGCATTACCCGGAGCGACAAAAACCTGGCTCACTAGTGGTGATTGAGCTGCTTTCCAGGCCAGGGCATGTTCACGCCCGCCGCCACCAATAACTAAAACTTTCATCTAAATAGCCTCTACCATCAATGCCGAAAGTGGCGCATGCCGGTGAATACCATCGCAATGCCATGCTCATTGGCTGCAGTAATGACGTCATCATCCCGCATCGAGCCACCAGGTTGAATGATGGCTCGAATCCCTGCGTCATGCGCAGCGTCGATTCCATCTCGAAACGGGAAGAATGCATCCGATGCCATTACTGAGCCAGTCACCTGAAGCTTGGCATGCTCCGCTTTGATACCGGCGATGCGAGCGCTATTGATGCGTGACATTTGTCCTGCGCCTACTCCAATAGTCATATGTTCTCGGGCATAGACGATGGCATTCGATTTCACAAATTTAGCTACTTGCAATGCAAATATCATATCGTCCATTTGCTGTTGGTCGGGCTTTATTTCAGTGACAACATCAAACGTGTCATAGAGCTGTAAGTCTGCGTCCTGAACTAGCAATCCACCGTTCACTCGTTTGTAATCAAGTCGATAGTTAGCTGTCTGCCACTGACCACATCGCAGTAGGCGAACGTTTTTTTTGGTGGCTATGATTGCGTTGGCATCGGCGTCAACGTCGGGTGCAATAATCACTTCTACAAATTGTTGGTCAATAATTGCCTTGGCCGTTTTTGCGTCAAGCGTCCGATTAAAAGCGACGATGCCACCAAAGGCTGATTCAGGGTCGGTTTGATAAGCGCGTTGATACGCATCATGAATGTTGCCATCGATACTAACACCACAGGGGTTGGCGTGTTTAACGATAACGCAGGCGGGTTGCTCAAATTGTTTTACGCATTCGAGCGCTGCATCAGTGTCACCAATGTTATTAAAGGAAAGTGACTTCCCCTGCAATTGTACAGCGGTAGATACGCTTGATTCGGTTACGCCAGCCTCGACATAAAACGCGGCATTCTGATGTGGGTTTTCGCCATAACGCATCCCTTGAGCATGTTTGAACTGAAGGTTGATCGTCCGTGGGAACTGATTGTCCTCCGTTTTTTGCACCATACGACCAAAGTAATTGGAAATAGCACCATCGTAACTGGCAGTATGCTCAAATGCTTTGATGGCGAGTGAAAACCGGCTGGTATCGCTGATCTTGCCGTCATCAGCATCCATTTCTGACAGAATGGCTGGGTAGTCATTAGGATCGACAACAATGCAAACACTGGCGTGATTCTTCGCTGCAGCCCTGACCATGGTCGGGCCGCCAATATCAATATTTTCAATGGCGTCTTCGAGGGAGCAATCTGGATTTGCCACAGTTGCCTGAAATGGATAAAGGTTAACGATCACCAGGTCGATGGGAGGGATTTCATTGGCTTCCATCACATCTTCGTCAATGCCACGTCGAGCTAGAATGCCTCCATGAACCTTGGGATGCAGTGTTTTAACGCGCCCTGCCATCATCTCAGGGAAGCCGGTGTAGTCGCCTATTTCTGTGACGGGAATGTTGTTCTCGGCGATTAATTTTGCGGTGCCGCCGGTCGACAGTAAGGCAACGCCTTTAGCGTGCAAACGGCTAGCTAGTTCAACGATTCCTGATTTATCTGAGACACTGATTAATGCGCGGCGTACGGGCTGTGCGGATGAAGACATAATTTTGCTGAGCCTGAATCAAAAAAACGGCATTATAGCTGAATGATTATGTGAGAGATATTGTCCTTGCCCGTTTTATCGAGGTGACGATCTATTTGTTCATGTTCCGTTTGTTCATGATCTATTCGCTTATGTCGAAATATTGCCGGTCGTGAGTGGAATTAATGTTCGATCTGATACTGGTTTAACTTTTTGCGTAATGTACCTCGATTAATGCCGAGGTAAGTCGCTGTTTTCGATTGATTATTGTTGCAGTGATTGAATACAGTTTGTATCAGAGGGCGTTCAATTTCTGCGATAACCGTGTCGAATAAACTACAGGGGGTTTCTCCGTCGAGATCTGCTAAATACTGTCGTATTGCCTTTTCAACTGACTGTTGTAGCGCGCTTTTTTGACTTTTATTTTTCACAAATTTAACGACTTACCCTAGCTCACACATAGTTTTAATTAAGATATTCTGGCAAGTTCTTCCTGATTACATTGCTCAAAATATGCATCAATCAATGATAGCTGGGCTTCTGCGGTCGTTGTCTGCATTAAAGCAGCTTTTACTTTTGCACTATATTGACAGTTTTGTCCTAGTTGCCAATTAATGTGCTTCCGCGCGATCTGAACCCCAAGATATTCGCCGTAAAACGCATATAAATTATCTAAGTGGTCTCTTAGCCACTTTTGCTTTTGCTGCTCAACTGGTTCCTGCTGCATTTTTCCAGTCACTAAAAAGTGCTCGATATGCTCAAAAATCCAGGGCCGCTGCTGCGCAATACGGCCTATCATAATAGCATCAGCACCAGTGAAGTCCATGACCATCTTTGCTTTTTGTGCGCTATCAATATCACCATTAGCAATTACCGGAATACTGATGCTTTGTTTTACCTTGCGAATAGTCTTGTATTCAGCTTGCCCTAAATATTTATCTTCCCTGGTTCGTCCATGTATTGTCAGTGCCTGAATGCCGCAGTCTTCTGCAATTTTTGCTATTTCAAGTGCATTTTTGTTCTCGCGTGACCATCCGGTTCGCATTTTCAATGTGACTGGAATCGATACCGACTCAACCACTGCGGAAAGAATTGAACTGACCAGCTTTGTGTCTTTGAGCAGTGCGGAGCCAGCATCGACCTTGCAAACTTTCTTGGCAGGGCAGCCCATATTGATATCGATAATTTGAGCGCCGTGATCGACGTTGTAACGTGCGGCGTCACCCATCATGCGCGGGATGCCTCCGGCAATCTGTACAATAATTGGTCCAGGCTCACCTTTATGGTCCATGCGCAATTGTGTTTTACGGCTGTCACGTAAATCGGGCCTGCTGGTAATCATTTCAGATACTGTCATCCCTGCACCTAACGACCGACAAAGCTGACGAAATGGTCGGTCAGTCACGCCCGCCATGGGCGCAAGTACTAATTGGTTGGCAAATTGATAGGGGCCAATACTAAATGACATAGAAAGAAGGGCTGGTTTTATTGAAGAAGCGGACTATAGCTAACAATTGTTAATTCAACCAGCTGCGCAGGCAGTATCTTGATGCAGATCGAGTGATTCGCCTATGCCCGCTCGACATTTTTTCAAAGGAACTTCAAATAGCTGGTTATTGAATAGTGCGTAGCCCGGTGATTAAAGGTGGCGATGCGTTGAAACAGTATTCGAAACTTTGGAGCGCAATAGCCCAGAGATATGGTGCGGAATTTATCGCAGGCAAGGGTTTGTTTGAAGCCCGTGAACGTAATCATTACGCTCGACAGGCGATCATTTGGTTCGCGAGTTACGATGACGCTATCAATTGCTATGACGACCCTGAGTATCAGGCCTATTGCCGCTAGTGAAAAGAGAGTTTGATCGCGAACTGATAATCCTGACGGGTAAACAGCCGTTTTATGACTCAACCCATGCTTATAAAGCAGGGGCTGAGTCTATTGCTGGCTAGCTAGGGAAGATTTGCTTCAAGGGGTGTATCTTCTTGCCGACGCCTTCGGTTTTCCGGTGCTGCGGAACCACATTCGACAAAAATTCGATTTTCACAAGTAGCACAAATATCGCTGTCTAGCCGTGAAAAAATAGTGGTAATGGCTTCTTCTTTAGAGTCAAAAATATTCGCAGGATTGAGTTCATCAATATAACCGCCACGGTTAAGAACTTTCATCGCACTGTCTTTTAGTTGATAAATATACATATCTCCGCCGATAGCTTTCCTCGCATGGGCTTCATTTACGAGTAATTCTGCCCCAGCGACGTCAATTTGATTAACGCCCTGCATCAGTAGAAATAGGTACTTTTGGTCTGGATAATGTTCGCGATAGCGTCGTAACAATTCGCCGACATGTGATACTGACCCAAAATAAAGCGAATCATCCAGTTGTAGTATTTTCATTTGAGGGCATTCAAGGAAACTGTTGCCAGGCCTGAATTTACGCTTCCTGTTTTTTGGGTCGGGTGCTCTAGGTTCTAGTTTGGGTTTAGATGTTTTGCGTAAGAAAAACATCAGTGACAGCATTACACCCAGCAAAATTGCAAACTCTAACTTGAGAAACAGCGTGCTAAAGAATGTTACACACAACACTAATGCTTCATTCTTGTCAGCGCGTAGGATTTTTTTAATCTGTGTAAAGTTGATCAAACGCCAGGCTACGAGGAACAATAATCCAGCAACGGCAGCCATGGGCAAATAAGAGGTGAGAGGTGCTACTAAAAGCACCAGTCCGATCAGAAGAACGCCGGCCGAAGCAGCGGCGAGTGGTGTGCGTGCCCCTGCATCGTAGTTGGCTCCACTGCGATTAAACGATCCAGTCGCCACATAGGCCGAGAAAAAACTACCTAATATATTGGATAAGCCCTGGCCGATAAATTCCTGGTTACCTTCGATTGGTTGCCCTGACTTAATTGATATGGATCGGGCTATCGATACGGCTTCGGTTAGCCCAAACAATGTCATGGCGAGTGCCAGAGGTGCAAGATCCCTCAATACATCAAATGACAACTGAGGACTGGAAAGTGGCGGCAACTGTTGAGGTAAAGCACCTAACATTTGAATGCCAGTGGTTTCAATATCAAAAACAGCGTTAATTATTACCGCGGTGATACTGCCAACTAACAGTGCCAAAATCATACCTGGAAACCTCGGGCTGATTTTTTGGGCAATAATGCCGACAACTAAAGTAGTCAAAGCAACAAGCATTACCAGTGGATGAAAAGATGCCCAGTTATCCCAGAGATAAATGACGGTTTGGTAAAAATGATCACTGGCCGGGATTTCTATGCCGAGGAATGTCTTTGCCTGCTTTGCTGCAATTAAACAGGCAGCGCCAGCGGTGAAACCGACGATGACCGAATGCGAGATAAAGTTGACCAGTACACCCAGCCGAACCATGCCCATTGCCAATTGAAGTACGCCGACCATAAATGCCAGGGTAATTGCGAGTGATATATATTGTTCGCTACCGGGTGCTGCTATCAAACTCAGTGACGAAAACATGACTATCGAGGCCGCTGTGGTAGGGCCTGATACCATATGCCATGAAGAGCCAAACAAAGCGGCGATAATGACCGGGACCATGCTCGTATATAAACCATACTCCGGTGGCATACCCGCAATCGCGGCAAAGGCAACACCCTGGGGTAGAGCAATTGCAGCGCCAGTTAAACCGGCGATCAGGTCGGATTTAACTGTGCTCCTATTGAGGTTGCGACCCCAGCGCAGAAACGGGAAAAGTCGGTTAAAACGTCTTTGGAAATTCATGCCTTTTTATCACTAATAAATAGGGTGTCTCGCTCTGCTCTTAGGATTGAGCGCATAATGTCCTTCTATTTTGGTCTGATGATACTGGCTTAGAGAGCCGGCAAAAAAAGTCTGGTCGGGACGACGGCTAATATACCGTTTGTTAAAGCATTCAGATATCGTTTAATTTCGATACAGGCATTAATGTGACTTATATCGTTCGGGTATTCAGCACAGTCACCGAAACTCAAATTCATAGGTTAGCGCTTCTGTACCTGGATCGAGAATTTCCAGTCGAAACTGAATGGGTTTGTTGCTTTGCAGCCCAGTCAATTCATTGCCTGGTTGAAGGTACTCGTCAGACACAAACTGGCGGTTGGCAATTAAATTACCCTGAATGTCAAAAAGCGTGACAAGCAGTTTAGGTAGCTTTTGGGGAAATGGCGCTTCGTTTACAAAAGAGCCTGTCACCATGAGCGCATTGGACATCACTGGGTGAGTAAATACATTACGCTCGAGCAGTTTAATTTGACGACTACTAGAAAACTGGGAATCGGCACAAGGGACGAGTTCGCACAGCTGCAAAATTTGCTGCTGGTAGCGAGGGTTACTAATGAGTTCGTAACGCTGATAGTAGGTTGCTTGAGCAATGGCAAACACCAGTAATAACAAAATTCCGATTAGCCATAACAGCGGAGCAAACTGAGTAAAAGAACCTCTCCCGTCGCCATACATTGCTTCGTGCAGGCTGAGCTCACTATTAGCTGGATGTGGTATGTCGGGCGATACCGACTGCTGCTGACTGTTTGCTGCTTGATTACTATCAGCATAGATTTTTAAGGACGAAAGTGCATTAAATACCACGCCGCACTCACCGCATCTGACTTTGCCGATGGCAATTTTAAGTTGGTCATCAGTTATGCGGTAGCGCGCGTTGCACTGACGGCAACTGGTTTCCATAATGTCGCCGAGCTGCGAGCTACTAAACATTCTGTCCTGTGCGCGATTTCCTGGTACCTGATACTCGAATCCAGTCCTCTTTTACGCAGATCGGATCGAGCTCAAAATAGGGCAGATAAGCCTGTTTTATATCATTAGCCTGGGTTTCCAGAATTCCAGACAATAAAATCTGGCCACCTGGCTTAACCAGATCAGAGAACCTGGGAGCAAACTCAACCAGAGGGCCAGACAAAATATTTGCAATTAATAAGTCGACAGGTTCTGACTTAAACTCTTTTGGTAGAGTGATATTCAGTAAGGTAGGATCGATATCATTACGTCTTGCATTTTCTCGGCTTGCGTCGAGTGCCTGTGGATCGATATCGACAGAATGTAATTCACAGGCCCCTAATTTGTAGGCGGCAATTGCTAATATGCCAGAACCACATCCATAATCGATGACTGATTGATTTTGAATGTCATGCTGCCCCAACCAGGTCAAACAAAGTGCTGTGGTTGCATGCCCACCCGTACCAAACGCCAGGCCAGGATCTAATTGAATGTTAACAGCTGATGGATCGGGTGCTTCATGCCAGCTAGGCACAACCCAAAGTTTTTCGGCGCACTGAATAGGTTTGAAATATTGTAAGTGAACCCGACTCCAATCCTGGTCATCGACTATGGTCTTTTTGGCGGTATGGATTTGATGTTCGGGCAGGCGCTGAATCAAACCGTCATAAAGGATTTCGAGTGCCTGCTGTTGGGTGAACAATCCGGTGACGATCGAATGCTGCCAAACGGGTGTATCACCGGGCAGCGGTTCGTATAGCGGTTCGTCTTTTGCATCACTGAGCGTAATTGCAACAGCACCGAGCTCGAGCAAACTACTTTCTGTTTGTTCGAGCTCGGCTGCGCTAGATTGAACGCTGAGTTGCCACCAGGCCATTGAACCTTCCTTAAATTGGTTTAGTCGAGACCCAGTTTCTTTTCGAGATAGTGGATGTTTGTGCCACCAGCCGCGAAATTTTTGTCGCTTAAAAGATCTTTCTGTAAATCGATATTGGTTTTGATACCTTCGATAACGATTTCAGATAAAGCGCCGTTCATACGCGCAATGGCCGATTCACGGGTATTGCCCCAAGTAATCAGCTTGCCAATCATCGAATCATAATAAGGCGGCACGGTATAACCATTATAGATATGCGAATCCATGCGTACACCGGCGCCTCCAGGTGCATGATATAAAGTGACTTTGCCGGGTGATGGCAGGAATGTTTTCGAATCTTCAGCATTGATTCGGCATTCAATCGCATGCCCTTTAAACTGAATATCATCCTGTGTGTAACGCAATCGATTACCAGAGGCGACCAGAATTTGTTCTTTGATAATGTCAACACCAGTAATCATTTCAGTTACTGGGTGCTCAACCTGTACACGAGTATTCATCTCAATAAAATAAAACTCATCATTCTCATATAGAAACTCGAAAGTACCAGCGCCTTCGTAGCCCATCTGGATACAGGCATTGGCGCAACGTTCACCAATTCTCTTTCGTTGTTCTGGCGTGATGCCAGGTGCTGGCGCTTCTTCAACTACTTTCTGGTGTCTGCGTTGCATCGAGCAATCACGCTCACCCAGATGAATAGCATTGCCATGAGAATCAGCCATGACCTGGATTTCGATATGCCTCGGCGAGCTCAGAAATTTTTCCATGTAAACGACATCGTTGTTAAATGCCGTTGCCGCTTCTGATTTGGTTAATTGGATCGAGGTGAGCAAACTTTCTTCTTCATGCACAACGCGCATGCCTCGACCACCACCACCACCGGCGGCTTTGATAATAACCGGATAACCAATTCGACGACCATGCGCCAGGCTTGCTTCGGAGTCTTCTGTGAGTGGCCCATCTGAACCAGGGACAGTCGGAACACCTGCCACCTTCATCGCTTTAATCGCGGCGACCTTGTCACCCATGACACGAATCGATGCTGCGCTTGGGCCAATAAATTTGAACCCGCTTGATTCAACCTGCTCTGCAAACTCGGCGTTTTCAGACAAAAAACCATAACCAGGATGAATCGCAGACGCATTGGTCAACTCAGCGGCACAGATTAAAGCCGGAATATTGAGGTAACTATGAAGCGACGGCGGCGGCCCGATGCAGACTGATTCATCGGCGAGTCGAACATGTTTAAGATCGCGATCAGCGGTGGAATGGACAGCAACTGTTTTAATGCCCATTTCACGGCAGGCGCGTAGAATTCGAAGTGCAATTTCACCTCGATTGGCAATGACGATTTTTTCTAACATGTTAGCTGTTACTCGATGATGAACAGAACTTGATCGAACTCAACGGGGCTGCCGTTTTCAACCATGATTGATCGAATCGTACCTGACTTGTCGGCTTCAATTTGATTCATCATTTTCATTGCTTCGATGATGCAAAGTGTATCGCCGACTTTAACTTTTTGACCTTCACGGGCAAATGGTCCCGATGTTGGCGATGCAGACGCATAAAAAGTACCAACCATAGGAGACTTGATCTGCTGGCCACTCATATCAGCTGCGGCTGGTGCAGCCTCTGCCGTTGCGTTTGGCGCCGCCGCAGCGACTGGTGCTGCGGCCATGGCTGGCGCGGCCATCTGCATGACGGGCGCTGTAGCTGAATAGCGACTAATGCGGACTGATTCTTCACCTTCTTTTATTTCGAGTTCTGCGATGCCCGATTCTTCAAGCAGTTCGATTAATTTTTTGACTTTACGAATATCCATTATTGAATTCTCTTAATTGATTTCTTTGTGTTGATTTATTTAAGAATTGGGTTTATCTATGCCGGCACTGGATTGATTGCAATGAAGAATTGCGGCTTCGAGTGCTAACAGGTAACTGTTTTTACCGAATCCACAAATGACGCCAACGGCAATATCAGACAGATAAGAATGAGTTCGAAATTCTTCACGTGCATGAACATTGGATAAATGGGTTTCAATGAATGGAATACGAGTGGCTAAAAAAGCATCTCGAATGGCAATGCTAGTGTGTGTGTAAGCTGCAGGGTTGATAATAATAAATTGAAATTGATTGTCGACTGCCTGTTGAATGCAGTTGACAATTTCACCTTCTGTATTAGATTGAAATGACTTTAGCTGTACACCATTTTGTTCAGCTATCAGTGTTAGTGCCTGGTTAATGCTGGCGAGGGTATCGGAACCATAAGTCTCAGGTTCTCGGCTTCCAAGCATATTGAGGTTTGGGCCATGTATGACCAGTATTTTTGACATCTTATAAGTTTATATACGTCGAAACGTTTGTTTTTTGTAAAGATGAGGTGATTTTCACATAGTCGGAATATAGAGTCCAGTTATGTGTGTTATTTGCCTATTTAGCGAAGTTGTCGACAATGTTGCAGTTATCTGCTGACCGATTCAACTACCTGCTTTCAATAGTGGGGCTAGTTCTGCACGTAATTGATCTAAGGTGATTTTGCCGGTGTGCGAGTAATGGATTTTTCGTCGCTGATTAATAATTGCGGTAAAAGGCAAACTGCCGCTTTTGTTAGTGAAGGCTGCGTTATACATCGGTATTTGATTGCCCGCCAGAAAGGATGGGTAATTCATGCCATATTCGGATTCAAAACTACGAACATTCTCTTCGCCATCGAGCGCCAGCCCAATCACCTGAACCTGACCTTGAAATTCATTTTGCAATGCGATAAGTGCTGGGATTTCCTCACGGCAGGGGGCGCACCAGGGAGCCCAGAAGTTAACAACTAGTATGGGCTCTTGCCAGTTTCCGAGGAGTTTCTGGTTGCCATTTAAGTCGGTTAGTGGGATTGCTTTCAGTGAAATTCCGGCTGATTTTTTTGCAGGCGTTGTATGCAGTTCGGTGGTTGATACCCTGGTGTCTGGTGACGATAAGTAAAATAACCCGACACCCGCTAATAGTGACCCAAGACTGACCAGGGTGAGCAATAGGGTCTTTTTATTCATTTGCCATTACTCAAATACCAATTTTTTTGCGTGGAGGTTAAAATTAATGAAAAGTAGCGTTTATATGGGCGGCAAAGTCTTCTCCTGACATTTCGCCCACGACTCGACGGTTGCGAATTTCCTGGCCGTCTTTATCGAAAAATAATATTGCTGGAGGTCCATAAATACCAAACGAGTTCATCAATGCCGAATCAATGGCGTCGTTGTCAGTGATATCTGCTTGTAGTGTTGACACCTGACCAAGCGACGCCAGCACGTCGGGGTGAGTAAAGGCATACTTTTCCATCTCTTTACAGGAAATGCACCAGTCGGCATAAAAGTCGAGCATGGTGGCTTTGTTCTCTGACACGGATTCACTCAAAGCACTTTTTAAACCTTCAGTGCCTTTAATCTGATTGAAATTAATATGACCTGATTGATTGTCATTGGTTTGATTTGATAGATTACCAGATATCATGCCACTGGCAATGCCCTTTAATGGTTGTATTAAATCTTTGCTATCAGATGCGGCACCGATTAAATAAACCGCACCATAAATCAATAGGATAACCCCAAGGCCTTTACACAATTTACGCCAGCCGCTTGCTGGTTGGGGGAGTTTTTCCAGTGCACCCATATAGATAGCAGAGGTGATGGCCAGTATGGCAATGAGCGCCATAGTGGCCGAAGTTGGCAGGATTCTCTCAAGCAACCAAATCGCCATGGCGAGCATGACGACACCAAACACCGATTTGACGGTATCCATCCAACCACCGGCACGAGGCAATATTTTACCCGCCGATGTACCAATCAATAACAAAGGTGTGCCCATGCCAATACCCAGTGCAAACAGTGCAAGACCACCTAACTGCCAATCCTGTGTTTGGGATATAAACAATAACGCGCCGACTAAGGGAGCGGTAATACAGGGGCCAACAATAATAGCTGAGAAAAAGCCCATCAACCCAACACCAACTAACGAACCGCCTTCTTGTTTGTTGCTGAACGAGGCGAGGCGGCTCTGAATTGCGTTGGGCATTTGAAGGTCGTAAAAGCCAAACATCGATAGCGACAGCAGTATAAATATGGCGGCAAAGATACTTAGGACAATGGGATCCTGAAACCAAATTTGGATATTGTACTCGGCACCGTAATAGCCAACGATGGCACCGGCTAAAGCATAGGTAACCGCCATGGCGAGGACATAAACCAGTGATAGCGTAAAAGCGCTGCGTGGACTGACCTTGTCACCCTGACCAGCAATAATGCTCGATAAAATAGGGATCATCGGAAAGACGCAAGGCGTAAAAGTCAGCCCAACGCCGGCCAGAAAGAATAGCCAGATAATCAGAAAAAGGCTTTTGTCTTGTAGCAATAGCTGTGCGTATTGGCCTTGCTCCGACTGAGATGCCTCCTGAGATGCCACTGGAGCAGTCGAAGCGTTGACTTCGGGTTGCAACGCCTGGGGTGGTTGATCTGAAATGGTAACCGTATTGGTATTGCCATTTACCTTGAGGTATTTGGTAATAGGTGGATAGCAAATGCGATCTTCTATACAACCCTGATAACTATAAGCCAGGGTATAACCTGGAGCGGCATTGGCCGTTGAAGATATTGGGATAGAGATCTTTAAGCTATCGTGATAAACCTCGGTTAATCCGAAAAACTCATCGTTTTTTTCAATGCCAGCGGGTTTGGTTAATTGCCCAATGGAGTGGCCATTGGCACCGATCAGCTTGATGTCCACCTTGTCCCGATACAGATAAGCGGTTGGTATTATAGTGATGTTGGTATCGACACGGTCATTCGGCGCTAATTCTGCGGTTAGCATGAATGCGCTATCTGAATGTGGGATTTCTTCTTCGTCGTTTAAACCAATGAGATCACCGAGCGTTTGCAACTCTGATAGGGTCTTTGTGTTCGATGCTAAATCGGAAGAAAAAGCGCTACTTTGTTGTGCTGGTTGACTCGTATTACTCAAAAGCAAGCTTTGCAATGCTGAGCTGTTTTCGGCTGTATTGGACTCATTGATCTTATTGGTTTGGGCGATAACGGATGTCACCACATAAGGCATGGCCTTAATTGTTTCATTAGAGCCGATTGAAACAATCAATAGTTGATCGAGCGGTGGGTAACAGATACCAATATCAGCGCAGCCTTGTCCCGTTGCTTTCACTCTAAATGTTGTTAGTAATGGGTCGTCAATGAGGTCGTTAATAAGTAAGGGCAACTCGATTCTAAGGCTATCCCGATAGGTTTCGACCTCGCCAAAAAATTCATCTTGTTTTACTTTACCCTTTGGGATTAATGGCTCGGCAAAGCTTACACCCTCGTTTTCAATGTCGAACTTGAAACGCTTACGGTACATATAGTAGCCAGGCGCGATGTCATACTCGGCAATCAGGCTATTGCCTTCTACCTTAGCGGTTAACTGAAAGGCTTGCTCGGGTCGCAGTAATTCATTATCTTGTATGGCTGACACGATGGAAGTTACGGCGATCAATATGAGCGACAAGAACCATGCTATAGGTCTTGTTTTGAAGGTTTTTAAAACAATCATTTTATAGGTTATATTTCATATATGAGTTAAGGCATATTGAGTGAATTAGGTTGATCTAACCTTAATAGATTCAGCATTAATTGATCCAGGACTAGTAGAGTGTGTTTAGGTCAAAATGTTTAGATTTATTTTCGGTTTTTAAAATGGGTTAGGACGTTTACCGACACTGTCATTTCAAGCAAACCATTGAAAGGATCTAAAAGCGATCATATATACGCATTATTAACACATCATTAATAAATATATTTGGTATGTATTGTGCGGTGTATACTAAATAGGCATAGCGATTTACTTTGAATTGCTTATATTAGTATACACCGCTCATTTGGAATGCGAGCCAAACAGGTCACTAGTGTAGTCACGAGGGTTATATGTTTCCAGTCATCACGGTAATATTTTTGCTGGTCCCCATTGTAGAAATATTTCTGCTGATTCAGGTGGGTGGCATAATCGGTGCACCATGGACTATTCTACTGGTGGTACTAACCGCTGTCATCGGTGTTAGGTTGCTTAAAATACAAGGCGTGTCGACCTTAACGCGAGCTCAGAACAAAATGCAAACTGGACAGATGCCTGCTCAGGAAATGCTTGAAGGAATGGGGTTGGTCGTGGCTGGCGCATTCTTGCTAACACCAGGATTTTTTACCGACGCAGTTGGCTTTTTATTGTTACTGCCGCCGACCAGAGCCTGGCTAGTGCGTAAAATTGTGACGTCATTTATATCGTCAGGACGATTTGTACAAACACCATTCAACGCGGACGTAGGCGCACCGCCTGATACAACGACACAAAAATCCACCAAAGACGCCAATGTGATAGACGGCGTGAATTATACTCGCGAAGATTAGGAGTCTGTTTGACTCCTAACGAATATTTTATAGTTCGGTTCCTATCCTTACAACTTATATGCTTTCAATTTAGCCATCGTTGACTGGCATCTCCTGGCAGTCCAGCCGGGTTCTATGTTTCAAATCGTCTTCAAATATTTATTTTTCACAAGTGGCTTGAAACTCTTCATTTTATCCCCCATATCCCTTGACTAAGAAAGACTGCTGACTATTATTGGCACTCGCTTGTTGAGAGTGCTAACTCACAGGAAATTCTAACCGGCTAGCTCGTAGGCTAGAAGGGTATTTTTAAATCATAAAACTTTAGGAGAATAGCAAAATGAATATTCGTCCCTTGCATGATCGTCTGGTCGTCAGACGTAAGGAAGAAGAGCGTACTACAGCTGGCGGTATCGTCATTCCTGATTCAGCAGCAGAAAAGCCAAGTATTGGTGAAGTGCTTGCTGTTGGTAATGGCAAGATCACAGACTCTGGTGACGTTCGTGCGTTAGACGTAAAAGTTGGTGATGTTGTTTATTTCGGCAAGTATGCCGGCACCGAGCTGAAAGTAGACGGCGAAGAACTGCTTATCATGCGCGAAGATGACATCATCGCGATTGTTGAATAATTACACTAGAGGCTAATTCACTATGAGTGCAAAAGAAGTAAAATTTGGCGATGACGCGCGTTCGCGTTTGGTCAACGGCGTTAACATTCTTGCTAACGCAGTAAAAGTAACACTAGGTCCTAAAGGTCGTAATGTCGTATTAGACAAGAGCTTTGGTGCTCCGACTGTTACTAAAGACGGTGTTTCAGTTGCGAAAGAAATCGAACTGGAAGACAAGTTCGAAAACATGGGCGCACAGATGGTTAAGGAAGTTGCTTCGCAAACTTCTGATATCGCCGGTGACGGCACAACAACGGCAACAGTTTTAGCTCAAGCGATTGTTCGCGAAGGCATGAAAGCAGTGGCTGCTGGCATGAACCCAATGGATCTTAAGCGCGGCATCGACAAAGCAGTGGCTGCAGCGGTTATTGACTTACAGGAAAGTTCTACACCTTGTTCCGACAGTAAAGCGATCGCACAGGTTGGCAATATTTCCGCTAACTCTGATTCCAGTGTCGGTAGCATCATTGCTGAAGCAATGGAAAAAGTAGGTAAAGAAGGCGTTATCACAGTTGAAGAAGGTTCTTCTTTCGACAACCAACTTGACGTCGTTGAAGGTATGCAGTTTGACCGAGGTTACCTGTCTCCTTATTTCGTAAACGACCAAGCTGCTATGTCTGTCGAACTCGAAGATCCAATGATTCTTCTTTATGACAAGAAGATTTCTAACATCCGTGATTTGCTACCGATTCTGGAAGGCGTTGCTAAGGCAAGCCGTCCTTTATTGATCATCGCCGAAGATATCGAAGGCGAAGCGTTGGCCACTTTGGTTGTTAACAGCATGCGCGGTATTGTGAAAGTATGTGCTGTTAAAGCACCTGGTTTTGGCGATCGTCGTAAAGCAATGCTGCAAGACATCGCGGTATTGACTGGTGGACAGGTTATCTCTGAAGAAGTTGGAATGAGCTTAGAGAAAGCCACTTTGGAAGATCTTGGTTCAGCCAAGAAAATTTCTATCACCAAAGAAAACACAACTATCGTTGATGGTGCTGGTTCTACTGATGATATCACGGGTCGCATTACTCAAATCAAAGCACAAATGTCTGAATCTACTTCAGATTATGACACTGAAAAAATGCAAGAGCGCCTGGCTAAAATCGCCGGTGGTGTTGCAGTAATCAAAGTTGGTGCTGCGACTGAAATCGAAATGAAAGAAAAGAAAGCCCGCGTTGAAGACGCGCTTCATTCAACTCGCGCTGCGGTTGAAGAAGGCGTTGTTGCAGGTGGTGGTGTTGCTCTGATCCGTGCTTGCGCTGCAATCGCTAGTCTTAAAGGTGACAACGATGACCAGACAGTTGGTGTTGACATCGCGCGTCGTGCAATGGAAGAGCCAATGCGTCAGATCATATCTAACGCTGGTGATGAAGCTTCAGTTGTTGTTAACGCAGTGAAGGCCTCTAAAGGCAACCACGGCTACAACGCAGCAACTGGCGAATACGGCGACATGATTGCAATGGGTATTCTTGATCCAACTAAAGTCACTCGTTCTGCACTGCAAAATGCAGCTTCAGTAGCTGGTCTGTTGATCACCACTGAATGCATGATTGCTGACGCACCTGCTGATAAAGGCGCTGGGCCTTCTATGGGCGACATGGGCGGCGGAATGGGCGGCGGAATGGGCGGAATGGGCGGCATGATGTAAGCTTCCTGCTTCAATCCCAAGTAGTACCATAAAAGCCCGTAAATCTAGTGTTTGCGGGCTTTTTTATTGCTTGTTAGTCTCATTTAGTCTTATACTGTCCCATTAAATCGCAGGGTATTTGGGGGTTAATGAGGGGTATCGTATGAATCACAGGCTTAATTTTTGCATTATTTGACTGTGATACCCCTACTTGTGCTTCTGTCGATACCCCTCATTAGGTGGTGTGATGGCATTAACAGCAATGGAAGTGAAGAAGCTGACCTGTCCTGAAGGTCAAAAACAAATCAAGAGGAGTGACGGTAACAGCTTGTATTTACTGGTGAAAAGCAGTGGATAAAAGTTGTGGCGTATGCGATATCGATACGCTGGGAAGTATCAGGAACTGGCTTTGGGTCAGTACCCGACGATACCCCTCATTGAAGCTCGAAACATGGCCGCTCAAGCCCGTGCCCTTCTGGTACAAGGTATTAACCCTACATTAGAACGGCGCTCCAGAAAGCGTGAAACTGACACAACAGGGCGAACCTTTAAAATGGTTGCATTAGCTTGGTGGGAGCAGCAAGAGTCCTCTTGGTCTTCTGATCATGCTCAAAAGGTCAAGCGATGGATTGAGCAAGAGTTGACGTCCGTTGGTAAATTATCGGTAGATGCTATCGATCAGGGTCATATCACAGCGCTTATGTTGTCAATTGAAGCAGGAGGGCATCCTCGGAAAGCCCCGATAATCCTCTCGGTGATTAACCGTATCTTCGGTTATGCACTCGCTCACAGATTCACACGTAGCAATCCCGCTCAAGGCTTACCCCTCGGTGATATTCTCAAACCTATGCCACAGGTTGTACATCGTGCGGCAGTTACTCGGCCAAAAGACTTAGGTCAATTAATCCGAGATATCGATAATTCGAGTTTAGGCAGCTATTGCACTATTGAGGCTTTAAAGCTAATTCCAAGATTATTCCTGAGGCCTGGAGAGATTAGAAGCCTCTGCTGGGATTACATCGACTTTGAACAAAAACTGCTAATCATTCCCGCTGAAGATATGAAACGAGGTAGAGAACATCTAGTTCCATTGGCTGATCAAGTTATAACTCACCTACAGTCAGTTCGAGAGATAACAGGTTACTCACCGTATGTATTCCCCAATGAACGTGACTCTGGAAAACCACTATCAAAAAATGTCATGACCAATTTACTAAGAGCTTTGGGTTATAAAGCCGATGTGATGTCAGCTCATGGCTTCAGGGCTACAGCATCCACGATCCTGCATGAGCAGGGATGGCAGCCAGAGGTTATCGAAGCTCAGTTGGCACACCTGACTGGAACAGCAACATCTAGAGCTTATAACAGATCGATCTATCTATCTGAGCGAAGCAGGATGATGCAGAGTTGGGCTGACTATCTCGAAGCGGTGCGTGATGGTGCTGATGTGGTGTCGATAGGGGCGTATGGAATATAACAGAGCTATTAACTTATTGATTAACAACGAAGTAATTATTGTTAATTTTTTATGATGTTACTAACAGTGTTACTAAAATATAAAGTCACTCTTTAAAATACCTCAAGGTTCCAATGTAATCTAAAAGTAATTTGTTGTGTTTGGTTGATTCACAGCAAAGCCTAACTATAAGCCAATATACAAATCCGGTACTATTCATGCCACCGAAAAAAATTGCTACAAAAGTAATGTACTGTATAACTGAAGCATCTATATGCGCTAAAGTGAATGTGTCACATGATGCAAGGACAATTCAGGCATGGAAGAATATTTTAAAATATGAAGTTCAACGAAGATTCACGAGTAAAAATCCCAACTATCCTGCACTTAATGCGTTTGGGTTATGACTACCTGTCTCTAAAAGATTCAAAGATTACATGGGATGAGTCAACTAACATTTTTACGGACATATTCTACGAAAGCATCAAGCGCATAAATCCAACAGTCAGCGATCTGGATGCCAGGCAATGTTTTGATGAAGTATCACTTAGTCTGGAAAATGAAGATCTTGGTAGAGCATTCTATGAGAAACTCACCGACAAATCAGGCATTCGCTTAATTGACTTTGAAGACTTCAACAACAACACCTTTAATGTTGTAACCGAACTGACTTACAAAAAGGATGACGAAGAATTCCGGCCAGATATCATTCTGCTAATCAACGGTATGCCGCTTGTCTTTATTGAGGTCAAAAAGCCTAACAATCAAGATGGCATATTGGCAGAGCACAAACGTATTCAAACCCGCTTTCAAAATAAGAAGTTTAGGAAGTTCGTCAACTTAACCCAGTTGATGGTGTTCTCGAACAACATGGAATATGACGATAGTTCACCGATGCCAATCGAAGGCGCTTTTTATGCCACCACGTCATACCAAAAACCAGGCTTTAACTATTTTCGTGAAGAGCAAGAATTTGATTTGAATTCCTTACTCGCTACGGTTGATGATGCTGGTGAAACCACCGTACTGAAAGACAACAACTTGCAGAGCATCAAACAATCACCAGAATTTGCCAAGAACAAAAAACCCGACTCGCCCACAAACCGAATTTGTACCTCGCTATTTCAGCGCGAGCGTTTGGCGTTTGTGCTGGAGTACGCCCTGACATACGTCAAAGAACGTACCGGTTTGCAAAAGCACATCATGCGTTATCCGCAGATGTTCGCCACTAAAGCCATAGAGCAAAAGCTAGAAGAGGGCGTCAAAAAAGGCATTATCTGGCACACGCAAGGCAGCGGAAAAACAGCGTTGGCGTTCTACAACGTCAAATACCTGACTGATTACTTCCAAAAGAAAAGCGTGATTGCCAAGTTCTACTTTATTGTGGACAGAATAGATTTGCTAATTCAAGCCAGTAAAGAGTTCAAATCACGTGGCTTATTGGTTCATAACATTGACTCACGGGAAGCCTTCGCCAGAGACATCAAACAAACAGCAGCCATACACAACAGTTCAGGCAAGGCAGAGATCACTGTCGTCAACATCCAAAAGTTCGAAGACGATCCAGCGGTGACTAAAAACAGCGATTACAACCTGAATGTTCAACGTGTCTTCTTTTTGGATGAAGTACATCGCAGCTATAACCCGCAAGGGAGCTTTCTGGCCAACCTGGAGCAATCAGACCGTAACTCAATTAAAATTGGTTTAACGGGAACACCGTTGTTGGGTGAAACCTACAACTCCAAATCGCTCTTTGGTGGTTACATCCACAAGTATTACTACAACTCATCGATTAAAGACGGTTACACCCTGCGATTGATCCGAGAAGAGATCGAAACTAGCTACAAGCTCACCCTGCAAAAAGCCCTTGGAGAAATCGAAATACTGAAAGGTAATGCCGACAAAAAAGTGGTCTATGCGCATTCAAAATTTGTTGAGCCAATGCTGGATTACATCGTCAAAGACTTTGAGCAAGCCCGTATCACCATGAACAACAACACTATCGGTGGCATGGTGGTTTGTGACTCAGCCGATCAAGCCAAAATGATGTACGAAGTGTTTCAACAGCAATACGCCAAACAAACGCCTCTGATCCTCGACATGGTGGCGGAACCAAGTCTTAGCTATAACGCCACAAAGAAACAAAGCAGCGAGATAAACACCGCCGCTGTAATACTGCATGACATAGGCACTAAATCAGAGCGTAAACAGCAAGTGGATGACTTTAAAGAGGGCAAAATCGACCTCCTGTTTGTTTTTAACATGCTACTGACTGGGTTTGATGCGCCACGACTAAAAAAGCTATACATAGGCCGCGTCATAAAAGCGCATAACTTATTGCAAACTCTCACCCGCGTGAATCGAACTTACAAAAACTTTAGCTATGGCTATGTCGTTGATTTTGCCGATATAGAACAAGAGTTTGAAAAGACCAACCAGGACTACTTTAAAGAACTGCAGTCAGAACTAGGTGATGAACTCCAGCACTACAGCAACCTGTTTAAGTCACGACCAGAAATAGAACAAGAAATCCAAGAAATTAAGGAAACCCTTGCCCATTTCGACACCAACAATCTGGAAACTTTTTCCGAGCAAATCAGCCAAATTGATTCCCGTGGTGACATGTTAAAAATCACCCATACACTAAATAATGCTAAAAGCCTTTATAACCTCATCCGTCTATCGGGTGATTACGAAATGCTAGAAAAGCTCGACTTTCAGGCGCTCACCAAATTATCAAGAATGGCTAACGATCGTCTGGGTCTCATCAACACCAAAGAAGCACTAGAAAGCAGTGTAGACACAACCAACTTACTGAATGTCGCGCTCGAAGACGTTATCTTTGCCTTCACCAAAATTAAAGAAGAAGAGATGGTGATTGCCGACCAGCTAAAAGATACTCTGCAAAAAACGCGCGAAGCCCTGGGTGGCAACTTTGACCCGAAAGATCCCGAATTTGTCTCACTCAAAGAAGAACTGGAGCGGCTCTTCAAAAAGAAAAAACTCAACGAAGTGTCCAAAGAGCAGATGGAAAGCAACATCAAAGCCCTAAACGATATTTACAGCAAGGCCAAAGAGCTGGAACGCAAAAATCAGTTATTAAAAGCCAAGTATGACAACGATGAAAAATATGCTCGCTTACACAAACGGCTAATGGAGAAAGACCCGCTCACCGATAGTGAGAGCAAACTGTTTGAAACCCTGAAAGGCTTAAAAACTGAAGTGGACAAACAAATTGAACAGAACGCTAAAATGCTCGACAACGAAAATTTCGTAGAAAAAATGGTGAGCCGTTTGGTAATTGAGCAATTTAAAACGAAACAAAAACTGCCTTTAACGCCATCGACAACAAAACGAATTAATAGCCTACTTCAGACCTCAACAATTTGGTCTAAAAACACCATCATTTTTGGACACTTTTACTAATCGCTAACTTAGTCTAGACGAGCCTATTAAGCATGATTATTTGCTAAATATAGCTATATCGTTGTTTTTATTGCCATTTAATTTATATATGTCCAATATACTGTTATGATTAATTCTCTCAGTTTGTCCAACTTTTGGTTTATTGGCGTCAGCATTGGCTCTTAGGCTCATTATTTAGGTAAAGTGTTGAGGTCTGTACTTGTAAAAGAATATATGAATGAATATCATGGTTTTGCGGCATAAATGCTTGTGTTACATTTGATATACGCTAGAATTGTATTTCAAACGTAACACATTTGGAGATGCCCCATGAAAACATCAATCATTAACGCAAGAGTAAGGCCAGAGCTAAAAGGCGAGGTTGAACAAATCTTATCTAAACTTGGAATCAGCACAACGCAAGCCATCACCATGTTTTTTGAGCAAATCAAAATAAACCGTGGCATACCTTTTTCACTGCAACTGCCGAATGACGAAACAATTGAAGCAATGCAAGAGGCCCGAAATAATACTAATTTAGAGCCGCTCGACATTAACAAAGTCAAAAGGTGAACTTTGTCCAAACCAAGGCGTTCGTTAGAGATTTGAGCAAGGCAAAAATGAGCGATAAGCACTTCACAAAATTTATCGCTTACCTGCATACCTTATCAAATCAACAAGCATTACCTACTGAGGCTAAAGACCATAGTTTGAGTGGTGACTGGGATGACTTCAGAGAATTTCATATCAGCGGCGACTTACTAGTGATTTACCAGCTAGAGAGTGGCATCATTAAACTGGTCAGGTTGGGTACACACAGCCAATTATTTAAAGGATAAAGAATTAACCCACATGAACGAAACACAACAATTCACCCAACAAACCAAAGCATTAATCGACGACTTAAAAAGCGTCTGCGCCAACTATGGCCTGGGTAATGATGGCAACGAATTCAAAATCATCACACAGGTATTTCTCTATAAGTTCCTAAACGACAAATTCGTCCATGAGATTAAGCAACTCGATGAAAGCATAGCCAAAGCCGAAAACTGGGAAGATGCCCTAAAAGCCCTCAGTGCAGATGACTATGAAATGCTCATCATGCAACTCAGTGAAAGCACCGCAGTTATCAGCCCCGACCACTTTATATCGTCTCTTTTCGGCAAACAGAACCAGCCAAACTTTGCTGACATTTTCGATAATACGCTAACCGACATCGCCAGAGAGAACAGCGATATATTCTCGGTGCTTACTGATGGCGGCGAGAAAATTGTCCTGTTTGAGAGCCTGAGTCGCTACGTTACTGACAATCGTGATGAGTTCTGCAAAGCCATCGTCAACAAACTCACTGGCTTCAGTTTTGAGCATATCTTCCACGAGAAGTTTGACTTCTACGCCACCATCTTTGAATACCTGATCAAAGACTACAACACCAACAGTGGTGGTACATATGCCGAGTATTTCACGCCCCATGCCGTTTCAAAAGTCATGGCGCGTTGTTTAGTGCCGAAAGGACAGCAAGGCAAAGTAGAGAATGTCACCTGTTACGATCCATCAGCAGGTTCAGGTAGCTTGTTAATGAATCTTGCCCACGAAATCGGAGAAGACAAATGCACTCTCTACTCACAAGACATTTCACAAAAATCATCGGGCTTGCTGCGCTTAAACCTGATCCTCAATGATCTAGTTCACTCCATTCACAACATTATCAAAGGCAATACCATACTAGAGCCATACCACAAACAGGCCAATGGAGAGCTGGAGAAATTCGATTACATCGTCTCCAACCCGCCGTTTAAACTCGATTTTTCAGACTTCAGTGCAGAGCTAGACAGTAAGCAGAACCACGACCGTTTTTTTGCCGGAATCCCCAATGTACCGACGAAGAAAAAAGAGTCCATGGCCATCTATTTGATGTTTCTACAGCACATTATCTATTCATTGAAAGACGGTGGCAAAGCGGCTGTGGTTGTGCCTACGGGCTTTATCACTGCCCAAAGCGGTATTGATAAAAAAATTCGCCAAAAACTGGTGGATGAAAAGATGTTGGCGGGTGTGGTTAGTATGCCTTCCAATATTTTTGCCAATACTGGCACCAATGTTTCGATTTTGTTTATCGATAAAACCAATCAAGAGGGTGTGGTGCTGATTGATGCTTCCAATTTGGGAGAAAAAGTCAAAGAGGGTAAGAATCAGAAAACTGTTTTGTCACGTGTTGAAGAAGATCAAATTATCGGTACCTTTAACAATAAAGAGGCGGTTGATGATTTTTCAGTGGTGGTTAGTTATGAAGATATTCAGGCTAAGAATTATTCGCTGAGCGCTGGTCAGTATTTTGAGGTTAAGATTGAGTATGTCGATATTACGAATGAGGTGTTTGAAAAAAATTTACACGCATTTTCTTCTAGCCTCGATGATCTTTTTCAGGAATCAACTGAAATTGAGAGCGATATTAAAAAGCAATTGATGAGGTTGCAGTTTAGTGATTAATAATGTCGGAGGGGCTTGTTATATTACAACAGGAAAATTGGATGCAAATCAAGCGGTGTCTGGTGGGCAGTATCGATTTTATACTTGTGCTAAATCTCCAGACGAAATCGATTCGTATGCATTTGAAGACGATGTTGTTTTAGTTGCAGGGAATAATGCGAATGGGAATTTCCATGTAAATAGATTTAGCGGAAAATTTAATGCTTATCAGCGGACATACATTCTTACTGCAAAAGATGGGATTGATATTGATTACATTTATTATGCTTTGAAAATTGAATTAAAAAGGCTGAAAGAAAAAGCTCAAGGTTCTCAGACAAAGTTTTTAACAATGCCAATTTTAACAAATATAGGCTTGCAGGATATTGGGTATGATGATCAGGTAGTTATTTCAAAGGTATTAGCAACGCTAGACAAAAAAATAGAAATTAACAATAAAATCAACACCGAGCTAGAAGCCATGGCCAAGCTCATTTACGACTACTGGTTTGTGCAGTTTGACTTCCCCGATACCAACGGTAAACCCTATAAATCATCGGGTGGTAAAATGGTCTATAACGAAGTGCTAAAGCGTGAAATCCCTGATGGGTGTGAAGGCGCTAAGGTTGGAGATATTCTTTGTTCTGAGCTTGGAGGAACTCCATCCACTAAAGTATCAGAATATTGGAGTGGGAATATCCCTTGGTTAAATTCAGGAGAAATTTCTAATTTTCCAATCATTGAAGCTGAAGAACACATAACCTCAAAAGCTATAGATAAATCTGCAACTACCTTAATGCCCGGAGGAACCTGTGTCCTTTCAATTACTCGGCATCTTAGGCCGTCAATTCTAGCGGTTGATGCATGTGCCAATCAGTCAGTGGTCGGTATTTATGAAAATGAGAAGTTAAAGTCTTCATATTTATACCCCTACCTTAAAAATGAAATTCCACGCCTAATGTCATTACAGACCTCAACAATTTGGTCTAAAAACACCATCATTTTTGGACACTTTTACTAATGACAGGATTTTCACCCACCTCGACAACCAAATACTTGCCATTGGGAATTTGAACACCAAGACTGGTTAGTTTTCGACACAATTGTT
>JBDNJA010000002.1:0-5318 GCA_041688005.1 Gammaproteobacteria bacterium | reverse complement strand
CACTATGAACCCACTCATTAGCGCAGGCGGGTGAATAGCCACTTTTGCCAGACGTTTGGTTTTGCCACCGCTTTGGGTAAACGTCATCTCTGCCGCGGAAAAGACGAAGAAATAGTTTTACTTTATCGTTTGGTGATAGTGATGTGGAGTCTAAGGAGGGAGTATTTTCTGAATAGGCATTTTCTATGGGCTGAATTTTATCGACTTCTATTAATTGTTGGCGAAGGCCCTCGATACGCTTTTCAAGAGCGGATATCTCTTGTAGAACATGATCGCGTTTGGGTAAATTCATATCGCCTTCGTTGGATCAATAAAATAAGAATCGCTACTTCAAATCTGGCCTTTGCCAGTCAGTTTGTACCATAAAAGTGGTATGAAAAAGTAAGTGATTTTAAACCCGGGATTGCCTAAACAATTAGATTGATATCCCTGATAATTCCCTGTTAATTTATAGCGCATGAAGTTTAAATGCCAGTATTGGTATTTAAACCAAAGAGAATATTTACGAAAAAGCGTTACTGTATAAGGTTATCTGGAAATATTTTCCTATATTTACCCGTTTATCAGAGTTTTTTAGAGAGACGAGTTAGTTGTGGGCTACGTCCACCGCCAAATATAACCCCCAAGTATTTGATCCTTGTGGCTTTTTTCATATTACTTTTTACTCACCAGTTCACCCACCACATCGTTTTATAGTGGTCTTAAAAATCAATTGATATCAACGGTCGTTCACAAGTGGGCTTACATATTTTGTAAGCCAGCATCAATCGGACGCTGAACTTTCCTGGTTATAAACAGGCAATAAGCGCAAGGAAAACTGTAAGGCAGGTGACTGCGTACCTGCAAACTGCCATGCCGCAATGACCAAGGTACAACGGTTAAAAAGGGTATTCAATATTGACCGTTCCTGCGCATTCCTGGACCCCACCAGTCAACTTGTTTTGCTGACCACTTTTGGAATGGTTCACGATTTGCCATGTTGCCGACATATATATGGTGCGGGTCACCGCTAAGTTCTTCGGATTATTTTTAGTTGAAAATAATCAACGTTTTGGGCGAATGGATGATTTCTCTAGCTTCACATTCAATAACGGAAAGGATAGCTTGTGGATCGCATTTTTTGAATTGATATTGGCAAATTGGTCTTTTATACTTCATTTATTCTTGGGCTATCAGTATTTTATTAGCTTCAGTTTTTGTCGGTAAAACAGGCAATCATAATGCCTAGTGTGGAGTATTGTAGAATTATTGGCTATACTTGCCTGATGCAAGTTGTCGTATTTACCGCTGGAATACAGTGCAAAAAAAATTTAACCCTTTGAAATTAAACGCTTCGAAGCAAGCTCTGCTCGATGAAATTTCGACTTTACAGTTAAAACTAAACCAGGCTGAAGCTTCCAATGAGTTCAGGCAGGAATTACCCGTACTCTGTCGACCGCCATCGATATCGGCTACTGGGAGTGGGATGATGTTGAAAATAAACCAACCTATCTCTCAGATCAAATGGCGGTTATTCTCGGTATGACCCCAGCAGCGCTTTGTGAAATGTACCAATGTGAGGCGGATTATTTTCCCCTGGTACATTCGCAAGATCTCTCACTGTATTGTGAAAACCTGAATGCTATCCTGGACCCAAAGCACCTGCGAGGGCAAGCGCATACCTTTGATTATCGTATCATTCGGTCCAATGGCGAAGTGCGTTATGTGCGTGAGCTGGAGTACGGTGTTTTGGTTGAAGACGGTGTCGCGGTAAAAACTTTTGGCGCCATTCAGGACATTACCGACTATAGAGAATCACTACTGTCACTGCAGGATAGTGAGCAACGCTATGGCTCGTTATTTACACAACTACCGCTCGGTGTGGCAGTGCTGGATTATAGCGCTGCGAAAGTAATGGTCGATGAACTGCTAAGCGAGGGCATCGAAGATCTAAAAACCTATCTTGAAACTCATCCTGACTTAGTGCGCACAATAATTGAAAAAGGTGTCATCATGATTGAGGCTAATCAGGCGCTTTTAGATTTATATGGATCCCCTTCCCTGCAGGCACTTGTCGATATAGATGAAGATGTCTCAGGGTGGTGGAATGACGATTGGCAAAACTTTTATACGTCTGAACTCGCCAATTTTACCAGCCCGAGAAAATACTATAAATCTGAAATTTGTGGGATCCGTAATGACCATTCTGCGTTTGACATTCGAATGATAAGTGCCATCGCCGAAGGTCATGAAGATAGCTGGAAACGGGTGTTGACTATACATGAGGATATTACTGAACGGCACCAATTAGAGGTGCAGCTACTCAACAACCAGAGCCAGCTCGAACACCTAGTCGATGAACGCACCCAAAAATTAATCGAGAGTGAACAGCATTTTCGCACGCTGGTCGAATCAGCGCCGATGAGTATTAAACAAATTGATCTCGATGGTAACTTACTGTCGATGAATCGAGCCGGGCTAGAGATGTTTAATATCATCGATGAACAGTCCGTTATCGGCTTGTCGTATCTTGAATTGGTGTCAGAGCAGCACAGAGCAAGAATATCCACACACCTGGATCAGGCCTTGCTCGGTCAGGTTTGCGCATTTGAGTTTCTCAGCGAAGGCGGCATCGAGTGTAGTAGCAATTTCGCCCCTATTTTTGATCTGAATCGCAAGTTAAGCCGACTCATGGGTATTACCCAGGACGTAACTGAGAGAAATCGGGCACAAGAGGAATTGAGGTACCAAGCCAGTTATGACGCTTTAACCGGGTTGATAAACCGCAGTGAATTCGAGCGGCGTGTTGAACGATTAATTTCGACCACGCATCAGGGTGATAGCGTACACGCGCTTTGTTTTCTCGATCTTGATCAATTTAAGGTGGTGAATGATACCTGCGGTCATATTGCTGGTGATGAGCTACTACGTCAGGTCGGAAAACAGTTATTAAGAACGGTGAGAAATCGCGACACACTGGCAAGACTCGGTGGCGATGAATTCGGCCTATTGTTAGAACACTGTACACTCGATCAAGCTCAACGGACCGCGAATGCGATGTTGCAGGGGATTAATCAGTTCCGGTTTTTCTGGGAAGGTGTCGAATTTCGAATTGGGGTGAGCATCGGCCTAAGTGAAATCAGCGAATCAACCGTCAATTACAACGAATTATTACGCCACGCCGACGCTGCCTGTTATATGGCTAAGGAACTGGGCCGAAATCGAATATATGTCCATAAAATCGAAGACGCCGAATTAACCAGGCGTCACGGAGACATGCTGTGGGTACCCCGTATAACCGAAGCACTCGAACAGAATCGGTTTATTCTGTACGCTCAAAGCATCGAGGAACTTGGTGAGCATACCGGCAGTCATTGTGAGGTCCTACTTCGAATGGTAGATGAAAGTGGCTGCGTTATTCCGCCAGGGGCCTTTTTGCCAGCCGCTGAACGTTATGGATTAATCCGGGGTATCGATAATTGGGTTGTCGAAACTGCATTGACGCTAATGGCGTCTCACCCGGAATTTTTACAACAAGTTCATCTGGTGTCGATTAACCTGTCCGGTCCGTCAATGGATAGCGTCGATTTCCTCGATTCGGTGGCTGCCAACATAACTAAACTTGGCATTGACGCCAATAAAATCTGCTTTGAAATAACCGAAACGGCAGCCATATCAAACTTGAATGCGGCGCGTGTCTTTATATCGAAACTTAGAAGCCTAGGTTGCCGTTTTGCGCTAGACGATTTTGGCAGCGGCTTATCATCATTCCGTTATTTAAAAAATCTGCCTGTCGACTACCTTAAAATTGACGGCATGTTTGTCAAAGATATGGTCGATGACCCAATCGACTATGCGATGGTAAAATCGATCAACGAAATCGGCCATGTGATGGGCATGAAAACTATAGCTGAATTCGTCGAAACCGATGAAATAAAAAACAAACTGATCGAAATAGGAGTCGATTACGCTCAGGGTTATGGCATTGGCAAACCAGAGCCCTTTGATCAGCTGTTAAAGTGCTAATCCATAGTCACTCAATGGTGTACACCGCGCATTCGACGGTTAAGTGACATGGCCAGACTAGCGGACAATTAAAATCGGTTATGCTGCAAACTCAGTTCGGCCCCTCCAAATCAGACCAACCCCACCTTAGATATTTTTTAAACAGCGGCATCATAATCTTACCATATTGCCTAATCAGCAAGCGCTGGCCATAATGTTGCCTCGATCAGTCACCGTGTAGCTCAGTATCTTGAGCAAGTAGGGTGGAAAAGCGAAGCGCCTTCCACCAAAAGGATTTAGATTGAAGATGGTAAATGCCGGAAGGCGGCTTCGCCTTTTCCGGCCTACGCAACAGTTTATACATGGAGTAGGGATGTCTCAATATCGGCGTAATTATGTTGAAGGTGGAAGTTATTTCTTTACGGTGAATTTGCTAGAGAGAGATCGAAGCTAGCTTGTCGATTACATCGAAGTTTTTGCGATATACTATTATTCATAGCGGTAGACAATAAAATTAGATGCAAAAATTTCACCTCAATGTAAATAAAATTAAGGATAATTAATTGTCAGAATTTAAAAATATCCAGGAACTCGAAAAACGCCTCTGGTCAGCGGCCGACGAGCTGCGAGCCAATACCGGCCTTACCTCACAGGAGTACTCGCGTCCGGTACTGGGGCTGATTTTTCTGCGTTATGCCGAATATCGGTTTGAGTTAGCCAAAGAAAAACTTGCCGATAAGGCCAAGTCTCGCCGTAAGGGTGGCGATAATATCAAAACCAGCATTCAGGCAGAGGGAGCAATGTTTGTGCCCGAAGGCGCGTTGTTTAGTAATCTACTCAAGCTGCCAGAAGATACCGACCTTGGCAAAGCAGTGAACGACGCGATGAAGGCACTGGAAGCCGAGAACGAGGCGATCAAAGATGCTTTGCCGAAAAGCTTTACCGTGTTTGATAACACCATATTGGCCAGCCTGCTAAAGAACTTCGCCAATATCCGCTTTGATATCGGCTCCGATGTTTTCGGACGTATCTATGAATACTTTCTTACTGAATTTGCCCGCAGCGAAGGCCAGGGCGGTGGAGAGTTCTTCACTCCAAGCCCATTGGTACGCTTAATCGCCGAAATCATTGAACCCTACCACGGCAAAGTGTATGACCCGGCCTGTGGCTCAGGTGGTATGTTTGTGCAATCCGCTGCCTTTGTTGAAGAACACAAGCGTAACCCCGGTGACGAACTGAGCTGCTTCGGTCAGGAAAAAACCGCCGACACCGTGCGGCTGGCGAAAATGAACCTGGCTGTTCATGGCCTGCAAGGCGATATCCGTGAAGGTAAT
>JBDNJA010000037.1:0-5212 GCA_041688005.1 Gammaproteobacteria bacterium | reverse complement strand
TCGTAAACTTTGCAGAGTTGCGATATTTCGAGGATAGTTTTCATCGCGCGAGTCTACTATTTGACTATCGCTATGCCTACCCAAGATAGTGTATTTTATCGAACCTCTTTCCTTTGTTTTCCATTTATACTGTGCTTACGATCAACTCGACTTCTGTGCTATCCATGACTAATTTAAAACTACACGCCGAACCACTACAGGATGCCTGGCTGGATGCTTACGGCCACTTAAACGAAGCTTATTATTTAGTGCCGTTCACCAACACCACCTGGAAGCTACAAGACCAGTTCAAGATTGGCGTTGACTATTTCGAAGAGACTGGCTGTGCGCTGTATACCGTTGAAACCCACCTACGCTATCTGGACGACGTGCGTTCGCCTGCCATGATCGAAGTCGAATCAATCATTCTAGGATCTGATGCGAAGAAGATTTGGTTCGCTCATAAAATGATCGTTGATGGCAAACTCTGTGCCACCGGAGAATTCATGGTGTTGCATTACAGCACACGGGAGTCTCGCACCATTGAAATGCCAGAATCGGTTCAGAGCGCCTTGAAACAAGCGGAAATCACCGAAAAACCAGACTGGATCGGACGGCAGATTGGTTTAAAGAAGCGATAGTCGTAAATTAAGTTACGTTAAGTTACCTTCTCTGCAACCCAGGGGCCTGTCGGACTTATGTAAACCTGCAATTCAGGGTCATAAGGCCGAGGTCCGCCTGAACTTGTTTTCAAAAAAATGATTGGGCTTTCCGCTCCAAGCAAGGTTAACCTTTTTCAAAACAAACTACTTTGTATAGCCCTATTTACTGCTACGCCTTCCAGCTCTAAAAGAAACAGCTTTGCTTCTAACCCGCCGCCAAACCCTGTCAAACTACCATCGGCACCAACCACCCGATGACAGGGAATCACAATTGGCAAGGGGTTTCGACCATTCGCTGCACCAACTGCCCTGACTGCTTTTGGCCGTTCTATTTGTTGTGCTATTTGAAGATAGCTTCGAGTTTCACCCAGGGGAATATTCTGCAGCGCATCGAGCACCGCTAATTGAAACGCCGTGCCGGTTGGTGCCAGTTTTAAATCAAATGTTTTTCGAGTGCCTGCAAAGTATTCATCGAGTTGTCGCTCAGCATCTTCAAAACAATTGTCACTCAGTTGCCAGGTGGCTTCTGGAACAACGACGCCCTTGCCTTTCGGAAAGCCAATAATCGCCAGCCCATTTTCGTCACCCGCTAAAAGTAACTTTCCAATGGGTGATTCGATGTATCGATATTGCATTGTTTTTTCCTCAGTCAGCATTCTTAAGGCAGAAATTGGGCACTTCTAAAAATAGTGATTTTTTTCTGGAAATAAGTGCAAGGAGCCGCAGCGGAGACAACAGCCAACGGCTGGCCCGCAGGGCGGGGCGAAGCCCGAGTAACCACCGCGCGGACGACTGCATAAGTTGATTAGCATTGTCTAATTCAATAGTAACCCGTAGGCACAGAGGAAACTACCACACTATGAAACTCTATATTAAAATTCCTGTCTATCTGGGGCGTCAATAACCCCTTGTTTTGTACCGAAAAAACGCTTTAAAATAACGGTAAAGTAGCGCCTGTCCACATTACCTTTTTCAACCGCGTAAAAATATAAATCTAATGATGAATAAACTGAAACATTTACTATCCACTGCCATGCTTGGTTATTGCCTGAGCATCAGTTTTAATGCGTCAGCCCAGGACGGCCTTGTTTTTACGGCAATCCCTGACGAAGATGAATCGCAACTGCGAGAACGCTTCGACAAGGTTGCTGTTTACCTCAGCAAAGAACTCGGCATCGATGTTAAATACATCCCGGTTAAGTCCTACGCCGCAGCGGTAACTGCTTTTCGTAACGATCAAGTACAACTAGCCTGGTTTGGCGGCCTGTCTGGCGTGCGTGCACGCAACCTGGTTGAAGGCTCGGAAGCCATCGCACAAGGCTTTGAAGATCAATCTTTCGAGACTTATTTTATTGCCCATGCCAGCACTGGCTTGAAAAACTCCGCTGACTTCCCTAAAGCCATGGCAGGCAAAACTTTTACGTTTGGTTCGAAAGGTTCGACTTCTGGTCGTTTAATGCCGGAATATCATATCCGCCAACAATTCGGCAAAGCACCTAAAGATATCTTTAGTAGAGTTGGTTTTAGTGGCAATCATTCGAAGACTATAGCCCTGGTTCAGTCAGGCGCCTATCAAGTTGGCGCAGTCAATTTTCAGGTTTGGAAAAAAGACTTAGCCGCTGGCAAAATCGATCCTAACAAAGTTTCGATCATCTGGACGACTCCTACCTACCCCGATTACCAGTGGACAATTCGGGGTGATGTCGACAAGCGTTGGTCTGCCGGGTTCAAGCTACGAGTGACCGATGCATTATTGGGCATGAAAGACAAAGACTTGCTGGCGTCTTTTCCGCGTAGCAGTTTTATCCCCGCCTCCAACAGTGACTATGAGCCTATTCTGAGAGTCGGCAAAGAAATTAAGCTCATCGATTAGTACTTACACGGGCTTAATTTCAGTGTTTAGATTCGACAACGAGGCGCTCGGCTATAAGGGCGTTACCGTTTTAAACGGTATCTCCCTCGATATCAAAGCCGGTGAAAAAATTGCACTGGTTGGCGAGAGTGGTGCGGGTAAGTCAACCTTGTTGATGGCATTACAATCTCGCTATCGCGACAATAGCGCCTTCATTCCGCAAAACCCTGGATTGGTTCGCACCCTGAGTGTGTTTCATAATATTTACATGGGTAGCCTGAATCGACACAGCGCATTTTACAATCTACTTAACTTGATCAAGCCCAAAAAAGACGAAATTGCTTTAATTTCGCCTATTGCAGAAAAGTTCGGGCTGATCGATAAACTATTCACTCGGTCAGGCGAACTATCGGGTGGTCAGCAACAACGCACGGCGGTTTGTCGGGCATTACTACAAGGCGGCGATGCGGTACTGGGTGACGAACCAGTGTCTGCTGTCGACAGCCTCCAATCACGCGTTATCATTCAAACCTTGTGCGACAATTTCGACACCGTGGTTCTAGCCCTGCACGATGTCGAACTCGCGCTCGAATATAGCACTCGGATTATTGGTATCAAGAATACCCAGATAGCACTCGATGCGCCCACCAGCAGTTTGCAGCGCAGCGATCTTGATTTCCTCTACACTGCTTAAAGCCGTGTCAAAGTTTCCCTCAGAACGCACCGTTAGCCTCGGGTTTGTCTTACTCTCGGTTGTCTGCCTGGTGTTTGCCGATCTATCGATCACGACACTCGACCCATGGACAGAAATGCAGCGCATGGCGATGGGGTTTGTTACAGCCGATTTCTTTGCGGTGACTAATATTGGTAGGGTCATCATACAAACCATTGCTTTCGCAATGTGTGGTGTTGCGCTCGGTGCCTTCTTTGGTTTTTTTCTGGCACAGGTATTTCACATCGCGCTAGTGCGTTGGAGCTGTGCGTTTGTGCGCGCCATTCACGAATTATTCTGGGCTTTAATCCTGCTACAAATTTTGGGGCTAACCCCTTTGACGGGCGTTCTCGCCATCACTATTCCCTATGCCGGAATTTGTGCCAAGGTCTATGCCGAAACCCTCGAAGAGTCGCAACCAGACGCACTGGCGGTATTGCCGGCAGGCAGTGGCATCGTCTCTACTTTTTTCTTTGCGCGTTTACCCGATGTCTGGGTACACATCAAAAATTACACCAGTTATCGGTTTGAATGTGGATTACGCTCCAGTGCGGTACTTGGGTTTATTGGCTTGCCAACGCTAGGGTTTTATCTCGAGACAGCCTTTAGTGAAGGTAACTATTCCGAGGCCGGCGCTATGCTGTTGTTATTTTATGCATTGATAGCAAGCCTACGTTTTTGGTTGCGCCCACGGTTATTGGGCTTCTATTTAATTGCAGCTCCCTTTTTATTGGGTGAAGGTTCCAGCATTCGTTTCGATAACGTGATTCGGTTTTTCAGCAGTGACATCGTGCCAGCACCGCTACGGAACAACGACCTGGCACTAACCCAAACCTGGAGTAGCTTTGCCGACTGGCTGCAACTCTTGCTTGTCGACCAGGCGCTACCTGGCATCATCGCCACGCTATTACTCACCCAGATTGCATTGGTGTGTACCGGCTTTTTAACATTAGCTTTATTCCCTTTGATATCCGACAAATTCTTCGGCCAATTTGGCCGCACTATCGGCCAACTGCTGTTGATCGTGTTGCGCTCGACACCCGAATTCATACTCGCCTATATATTTTTACAGCTATGGGGGCCATCGATGTTACCGGCGGTCGTGGCCTTGTCATTACACAATAGCGCGATCATTAGCCATTTGATTGGACGCTATAGTAATTCGTTAGTCCTACGTCCCGATTGCCCCCGGGGTTTAAATTTATATGGATATGAAATATTGCCCCGAGTGTACGGCCAGTTTCTCGCATTTCTATTTTATCGCTGGGAAGTGATCATGCGCGAAACCGCCATTCTTGGAATTTTGGGTATCGCCACATTAGGCTTTTATGTTGATAGTGCGATGGCCGATATCAGGCTCGATCGCGCCATGTTGCTGATATTGATAACAGCCCTATTGAATATTTTCATCGATAGCCTGTCACGTTATTTCCGCTCTCGTTTACGCCTAAGCCAACAAGTCGAACACGGCTAATCAATCCAATAACGAACCCAAAGCAGCCTGGCTAAAGGGCAGCTCTAAATGTATAAGATGAAAAACGGCACCCAGAAAAGAAACATAATAACAATCAATATTGTTTCCATTCGACTCACCGTTCGGTAAAGAACGCCTGCACCGGTCGGATCATCTGCGGTCCGTACTTTGGCCATGATGATATCGAGCAAAATAAGGATGATTAGCACGGGTGCCATGACTGGCGCTATTAACTCGGCAGATATCCCGAGCACTGAGCGTTCTGCAACCTCCCCGAGCAACTGAATGACCGCCCACTCAACGATGGGGATGAGCATAGACAATATGGCCAGACCGATTAAGGATAGTCGTAACAATCCGAATGACGATAATTGAGTTTTGAAGGTTGAAGCCATGGGAATATAGTGCCACTAAAATGAATGCGCGAGCATAACAATAATTGATGTTTTAAGCGCTAGTTATTGATGAACTAGTAAAACGCTCAGCCTTTTTGTGCGACAAATATGGTATGGCGACTGCCCTTGCCCGGACGG
>JBDNJA010000209.1:0-19813 GCA_041688005.1 Gammaproteobacteria bacterium | reverse complement strand
TTTCGGCATTATCAGTGAGATCAAACATCACCGTCAAGCCCTCTCCTGGCCGGCTGACACTGCCGTCAACTACCATGCCACCCATTCGAAACAGGCGATCTTGTGGCGCCTTGCCCTCTGCCACTTCACTGGGAGAAAAGAAAAACATAATGTTTTCATCGAGAGACTTCAACGCAAAACTGAGTGCAATGGCAATACCAGTCACCATTAAAATAATCAAACCTAAACGCTTCTTACGTGCCGGAGTCATGCTATTTATTCCTATCTAGATTTGATTGTTTAGAATGACGGCGCTTCAACTGGCTTAAAACCTGTTGATGGGTTCGGCGTGGTAAATACCAGTTTAGCCACAACACTATCGCTGCCAATCCATAAGATGACCAGACAAATGCCGCATAGCCGCCCATCGCAAAAAACTCAGACATCATCGCCTCCATTCAGTTCAGCCACCCACTTACTATTACGCTCTCGTTTTAACAATTCGCCTCGGCAACTTTGGAACAACGCTAGCACATAATAAACCTGAAAAGCCAATGCCATCAGTAAGAGTGGGATCAACATACTCCAATGAATAGAAGGCTTGTCAAACTTGGTTACGGTGGGTCCTTGATGTAATGAATTCCACCATTCGACCGAATAATGAATAATTGGAACATTGATCACGCCGACAATCGCCAAAATGGCGACAGCTCTGGCGGCGATACGTTTATCTTCGATGGCATTATGCAAACCAATAACGCCGAGATAAAGAAATAGCAAGATAAGCTCTGAGGTTAATCGCGCGTCCCAAACCCACCAGGTGCCCCACATGGGTTTACCCCAAATTGAGCCGGTGGCCAACGCCAGGAAAGTAAAACTGGCGCCGATTGGTGCACTGCAAATCAAAACAACCTCAGCAAGCTTCATACGCCAGACGATAACGACAATACCACAAAATGCCATCGCGACATAAATAAACAAAGACATCCAGGCGGCAGGCACATGGATAAAAATTATCCGATAACTATCACCCTGTTGATAATCGGGTGGTGCCAACACCAACCCTCCATAAAGCCCAGTCACCAATAACAACAGCAATAATGCCGTCAGCCATGGAATCCATTTACCGGCTATGCGATAAAAGTGTGGTGGAGAAGCAAATTTATGAAACCACAAAAACATTATTCTAACTACCTTATCTACCTACTTGGCCCAAATACTCTAATTCATGCTTATCTTTAAAGCTGCAGCAGTTGCTAACGGCGATAACGATACGGCAAGAAACAAAAATGATAGCAACATATAAAGCTGCGCCGAGACATCTAATCCACCAGCCGCCCCTTCGATTGCACTGGATGCAAATATGAGCACAGGTACATACAATGGCAATATCAAAAGCGACAATATGATACCACCTTTTGGCAAACCTACTGTCAAGGCCACGCCAATCGAACCAATTAAACTTAATATCGGCGTGCCAATCAAAATTGTCAGCAACAAAGTCCCTTGAGCCTCTGAAGGCATGCCCAACATCACCGCCAAAACGGGGGACACCAGCAACAACGGCAACCCGGTCACAAACCAATGTGCGGTTACTTTAGCCAAAACCAATACCGGCATAGGATGTGCACTCAACAGTAATTGCTCCAGCGAACCGTCGTCAAAGTCTGACCTGAAAATACTATCCAATGACAACATTGCGGCCAGTAAAGCTGCCACCCAAATAATGCCAGGTGCAATACGGGACAGTAAAACGGGTTCAGCACCGATTGCCAGCGGGAATAAGGTGATCACTAGAATGAAAAATAATAGTGGATTAGCAAACTCGGCGCGATTACGAAACGACAGCGTTAAGTCACGTTTAAGTAAATAGTGAAAAGCCTGAGTCAGTGAGTATCGTTTCATATCAAATGCTTCACGCCGACAAGTCTAGTCGAATTAAATCTACTGAGGGCATATCTATCTCATGATGTGATGTCATCACGATAATGCCTCCTTGCGTCAAGTGCGCCTCGAACATCGCTTGAAAAAGCGCCATGCTGGCCTTATCGAGCGAGGTATAGGGTTCATCCAGAATCCACAAATCAGCCTCTGTCACAATCAACCGCGCCAAAGCGAGCCTGCGACGTTGCCCAGCCGACAACTTGCCTACGGGCGTATCACCGTAACGGTAAAGATTCACCTGGTCTAACGCATCGTCAAGATCAATTGCCGAAGGATTCCCCATCGCCTGTACCAGACGTAAATTTTCCAAACAGGTCAGCTCGCGCTTTACACCATCATGATGGCCAACATAGGTGACTCGTTCGTAGTAGTCAGAACCTTGCTCGGATATCACAGTCTCATGCCAGTATATTTCGCCTTCATCGGCCATTTTCAAACCGGTCAGTATTCTTAATAAGCTGGTTTTGCCGCTGCCGTTACGACCTTCGACGAGCAGCATTTGCCCACCACAAAGCGATAAACTAAGATGCTCGAACAACACCCTGTCATCCCGCATACAGGAAAGGTTATCGATTTTAAGCAATGCAGTCTCAGACATGGAATAGCCAGATATAAAAGTGCGTGCAGGCTAGCCAAAAAGCGAGTGAAATACAATCCAAAGAGTTGAGAATGATTAAACAAACTACCTTTCGTCCCGCGTTTTATCTGAGGAACCGACATTTTCAGACAATCTTACCCAACGTAATTCATCCATCTCATCCAAAACTCGAAAAACAACGACTCGAACTCGACGACCACTTCACTGCTCCCGTCCACGGTTTCGACAGTGCCAACCATTATTCCGAAAAATCCAGCTCAAGACAGTTTCTGGTTAACATCAATAAACCGACATTAATCATTCACGCCAAAGACGATCCTTTTATGACAGCAGATGTGCTGCCCGAAGCTGGCGAGCTATCGGCATCAGTCACGTTATAACTGACACAACATGGCGGGCATGTGGGTTTTATTGGTTCAAATTGTTTTTTGCCCAAACCCTGTCTTGAACCCCCCATCCATACCTTTTAAAGTGAGTGCTTTAGTTAACTGGAAACCATTCCCCTGTTAATACAGGCTTGATATTTCAGATTATTTTTACCTGCCCGGGCTCTTCTCCGTTTTGATGAGTGAAGAAAGATACCTAATACCCACTTAATCTGCGTTTTAATGCTCCGAGACAATGGTTTCAAATGATGGTGACGGCAACTTCACTGGACTTAATTCGTCGCCAATTATTAGGTATAACTTCTGCACCGCGTTATTTCAAAGATAGGAAATCCTGAAAAGCTATATGGGCAGAAAGGCGGATAATGTCCCCATAATGACAGTATTGATAGCTCGGTTATTTTTGTCTGCGATGATTTTTGCCAGCAGATCCTGAGTTTGAATTAATTTTCCGTAATTGCGAGCGAAGCTGGTGTTATCAAGCACACCTTTTCTAGTACTTGTGATAAGAAATAACTCCCCTTTACTATTACGGTTGTTTTTCAATTTCCAGCTCATCACTTCGATATTTCTTGCACTATTATATAGTTTCTGTTGGTCTATATCTTCGTACATATAAAAATCTTCATCATAATTATACGAATAAGCCAACATCCCAGTTAAACCAACCATCAAAGCAAAAACTCTATCACCTACAAAGCCTTCATTGAAAACTAGGTTCATAGTATCAATGCCTTCGATATTTCCCAACTCTTCAAAGCGAATCTGTACCGGCTGGGTAAAAATCATTTCGATGCGTTTTTCCACCGTCATACCTGGATTGACAGCAAGGGATTGAGGATTTCTTTTGTAGAGCCTTTTAAGCAACAAAACGAGCTGTTCCCGTAACTCGACAACAACAATATCTGACACCATATCGATATCAGTTTTAGCCAATTGTTTAATATGAAACTTTTGATAACTACAAGCGCCTAAGACGTTTAGCACCAGAAGAGAAATAATGATTATGCGTATTTTTATTATATGAGCGCGAATCGTATGACTCCAATAATATCTACTTGAGAGTAAGTGACATTAGTTATCTACTTTACACGAAGGTCAGGCTTTATCAATGCTGATGGTCAGTCAATGGTCGCAAACTCCAGTTATAGAATACTAAGTTGATTAAAATGATACCCGCCACCAATACGTTAAACTCGACTCAATAGGATAAATATATCCTCCCAGCAGTGGCCCTATAACAAATCCTATTCCAGGAGCCGACGCGGCCAACCCCGCCAAAGAGCGCAGTGGGGTAAACTTTCCAGGCCCTGCAAAAATGAAAAACTTTCATCCGTTTGACCATAATTTTACCGCACCTGTCCACGGATTCGATAGTGCCGACCATAATTTTAAAAAATCCAGCTCAAGACAGCTTTTGGTTAACATCAATAAACCGACATTAATTATTCACGCCAAAGACGATCCTTTTATGACAGCGGATGTGCTGCCCAGGGCTGGCGAGCCATCGGCATCAGTCGACTTAGAACTAAAACCAAGTGGAGGACATGTGGGGTTTATCAGTTCAAGTTTAATTACGCCGAAGTCCTGGCTTGAACCCCATATTCATAGTTTTATAAGTGAGTGCTTTAGTTAACTGGAGGCCAATCCCTGTTAATAAAGGCTTGGTATTTCAGATTATTTTTCACCTGGCGATTCAGTAGCAGAAATTTCAATCACGAAAACTAGCATTTTAGGATTTTTTGACTACTGAGTCATTTTCACTAAATTCATAATGTGCAATGATTTAACTTTTAACTCGGAGAAATAGTTATCCCCAATTCATGATTACCTAACTGGACGGTAATCAGCCGTCACCTCTGGGAGCGCGACATCCATGTCCGGCTATACGATTATCGAAGTAGATTCTATGGAGACAGCAATTGAGAGCGCAAAGACCTACTCATTTATCGAAATTGGTGGTTCTCTCGAGGCATCAGAAATAATGCAAATGCCAGGATAATTTTTTATCCTAGTCTCTACAAAGCCAGAATAAAACCTTACTCCTTTGTGATTTTTCGGCGTTTTTCTGCCTCGATGAAAACTCGTTTTATCTGAGGAAATTCCTGTTTAATAGTTTGATCAATCTTCACTACAATATTTTCAATTTCATCGGCTGTTTTACAGCCATCGAAGTTAACGCTAATATTGGCCAAAATAAAGTCTGGCCCCATGTGCATGGTGAGCACTTCGTTGACATGATCGATATCGTCGTTTTTTTGCAAAATGGCACGTACGCCTTTTATCGTCGCCTGATTGGCACTTTCCCCAATGAGTAATCCCTTGGTTTCAAAAGCCAACCACATTGCGGTTCCGATTAAAATCAAACCAATCAGAATCGAAGCGATGGAATCGAATATCAAAATACCGGTGATTTGACTCAGCGCGATCCCTGCAAATGCAACCACCAGCCCCAACATTGCCGCACTGTCTTCAAACAACACTACAAAAATAGTCGGGTCTTTCGCCCGCCTGATAGCTTCGATATACCCCCATTTGCCTTTTACCTTAGTAAATTCTTTGACCGCGAATATCCAGGCTGCGCCTTCAAACACCATGGCTAAGCCCAACACAGTGTAATTGATGAATGGATTGCTAATCGCCTCCGGGTGACCTAAGTGCTTGATGCCTTCATAAATAGAAATACCACCACCCAACGCAAAGATCAAAATGGCAACGATGAAGCTCCAGAAGTAAATTTCCTTTCCGTGCCCAAACGGAAACTGTTCATCTGCAGGTTTAGCCGCCTGCTTAATGCCATAGAGCAATAGAAACTGATTGCCAGTATCGACCAGGGAGTGAATGCCTTCCGATAGCATGGCTGAGCTGCCGGTCATGCCTGCTGCAGCAAACTTGGTAATTGATATCAGCGCATTGCCCAATAGAGCAGCATAGATTACTTTTTTAGAGCCTGAGGCCATACTACGTTTATCCTTATTTTTGCATAATAGTGACAATTAATGCGGTTGACTTAGCTCACAGATTCCCAATTTTGAGCACCTGTGAGGGGCAAGTATAAAGTGTTGCAAATATCATTTCTGCTAATAGTTTAATTTAGCCAGTTAAGATTCACATCGACCTATCTGGCATCATTGTGAACTTACAAAACCACAGCAGAAGCCTTCAATTCTAAATCAGACACCCCTGGCGCATTGGCCCAGTGAACGTCAACCTGCGATATTGACACTCATCGGATAGTTGATGAAGTGTTTGGTAGTCTTCCGGGTGGGAACAAATTTGCAAATAAAGTCGATACGGGAACTGGTGCCGTTTAGAATACGGGCGACCTGCTCGACCACTTCTAAGCAACGTTATCGACAAATAAATTCATCTCGGCTTCCTTCTGTTTATGACTAGAACTTAAAAGTGATCAGGAACCGAACGGATCATCAGTTAGCAAAATATTAACATAAGGTGCGTAGGTCAAAACAGCGCCTTGGCGTGGGCCCAGATTATCGAACGCCTCTACTAGCATACCTAAACAAGATTCATTTTCTGGTTCTTCTTTGAGTGCTTCAAGGGCACTGAGTAACGGCTTGATCTCTTCGGCATCCATATATTGATTCAGCATTTGGATTGCAATGACGACATTCTCTACACTGACCAACTTCCCAGTTATTTTTTTAGCGGGCACGTCGAATTCTGGCGGCTCTTCATAAACGTTGCCAGCCAACTTTTCTAGTTTGACGCCAGTTTTGAGTCCGGCAAAGGCATTAAATTCTTCACGTGCCCGTCGTTTTAGCTCATTGATAAAGATATTAAATTTCTCTGTACTAGGCTTATCCAACAACAGGGACAGTGTCGGTCCACTTTGAACACGACTATGAAATTCAAGAAACGGACCTTTGACAACTGGGTCAGGATTTAGAACGGTCAATACCACACTGATTTTTTCTTCTTTGAATAGTGTCTTAATCCGAACATTAATCGCATCATCAACGATTTCAAATTCCCTTCTACCTTTTAAAAACTGCTTTTGTACCAATTTCATGCTCATTGCTTCTTTTTCGAGTTAGAAGGCAGGTCTTTGTGATTCATTACCTGATTAAACTGGGCACTTTACTCGGTAATTTGTGGATATAAAGGTTTATTAGCCGACACATTCCCAGGGCAGTTCCCGAGGCGCCCCCAGGGCAACCAGAAGTTCCCGATTGACTCCTTGTATCAGTGGAGATAATTTCAAGTCGTAATTATTTAGCTATCTGATTGAAATAAGGCCAATTTTTGGTTGTAACCGCGTTTTAAATCAATACCCGAGTTGGTGAAGCTCATTCAATACAGTGTTCAATCCATAACAAGGAGTAAAGTAATGGGATTTCTGCCTCGATATTGGTATAATGGAGATTATTAATTTCCGTATTGCTGACCCTGGATGGCTTGGAGTGGAAAATCACAGCACTCTCTATCCTCGATGAATTTGAACAACTAATTTAATTGATATAGGTTATTTATGAGCGAGCCAACAAAAACTAGACCTAACGTTCCCGAAGGGAAAGCACGCTTCCTTGTTACCCGCCAGATGGAAGCCAATGAAAAGGGCTTTGTCGGTTATGAGACCATCTGGGAATCATTTCAAAAAGAAATCAAATACGAAACGCCAAAACGTCCTTAATCTATAGCGGCTTTGATTCAACCGATCGCGCAAGTCTGTAAGACTCTACGTAATCTGCAGATTCGAAAAATCACTGCAAAAGCCGATGTGGATTATAGCCCCATCGGTGATTTTGGCTTTTTTGTCTGAGATGAGACTTTTAGGGCAGAGATAGCAAAACGAAACTATAACTGTCGGGTGGGTTAGTCCGCTTCGAACGTGTAGAGCTTGTTTTGAGGAATGACGCCGCGTACCCCGCCCTTTGGGTTTTCTACATCTCCCTGATAGCGGGGAATTACATGTATATGCAAGTGAGGAATAGACTGCCCGGCCCATTTTCCGATATTGATGCCGATATTGTAACCGTCGGGGTTATGCTTTTCTTCTGCCATCGCCTTTCCTTCGCTAACGAGTCTCCACAGTTCTTCACGTTCCTCATCATTAATATCGAAGTAATCGGAAACATGCCGATATGGGATGACGAGGAAATGCCCTGGACTAGCCGGATGTCGATCCCAGGCAGCAAAGCTGTGTTTCCCCTCAATCATAATTAGACGTCCGGGTTTTGATAGACAAAAACGGCAGGTTTCGTCTTCGGCGAGTACATTTTGTTCAATCATATCTGTTCAATCAAAGTTGGCTCACGAAACTGTGATTACTATTGAACCGGCACCTGGATTACGCCTTCGACGCCTTCGAGGTCAGGACCTTCTTCTATTTTACCGCCATACTCGATTTCCTCATCCGACGCTTCACGAACCAGCAATATCTCTAAACGGAAGATAACCTCACGTCCACAAAGCGGGTTATTCCCGTCGATTGTGACCGTTTTTTTATCAACGCGGGTAACCAGAAAACTTTTGGTTTTACCCTGGTCATTTTCCATCAGAATAGCCATACCAACTTCCCGGTACTCTTCAGGCACGTTTTGAATGCTATCGGTAATCACCAGAGATTCGTCACGCGGCCCATATAACTGGCTGCAGTCGATTGGAACTTCTATTACTTTACCCGCTTCCTTGCCTTCAAGTTCTGACATTACCGGGGGCGCCAGCACCTCGTTTGTGCCATGCACATACCCCAATGGAAATTCCACCTGAGTGAGTACCGCACCAGAATTCTTGTCGATAACTTTATAAGTCAGCTCAACATATTTACCGTTTTCGATGATTTCTTTATTCATATTTCCCACTTTCTTTGAAAGACGAGCTTTAGAAGACAGTTCTTAAAAGACCGAAGCCGCAAAAATTTTGATTTCACCTCTTTCATACCCCATAACCATACGTCCCAGCCATTCCCCTTCTTTTTTGGTACTGTGCACTCTAAACAGACAGGTCACATGCTTACCACGACGGATAAAGCCAAGAAAATCGTATTCAGTTGAAAGATTTCGAGTAAGTTCGCTTTTGGCGAACTGTTTGCCGACTTCCATCTCATTCAAGCCGATTAACAAATCATAGGAAAAGTTCAGAATAAACTTTGCATACTCTCCTTTATTGGAATATTTGACCAGGTCATCAAAGAAAGTAAAGGCTACTTTCTGGAGTTCTTCATCAGTCTTATCAATAATGTTCATATAAACTCGCTTTAAAAAATTTCGGCCGCAGATAACTTACTGTCTGTTTGCGTGCCGGAGAGGGTTATCGATTAGACGGATTATCGGGAGAAAAAAAGACCAACAATGGTGTTGGTCTTTTTAAACCACCGGCTGATCTGATTGGTCAGCCTATAGATACTATTACTAAGAAAATATCAATGATTACTTATTCTTTATCGTCGACAAGGTGATAAAGGGGTGCTTTTTCCATAGTGTATTCACCAGTCTCTGGGTCACGACGAGAAACAGTCAGCACATGCCAATTTTTATCATCCAGCTTCATGGCATCACCACGATAGTAGTAACCCGGCCAACGTGTTTCCTTTCGGAACAGTGTGTGTTGGACAACTGATTCGGAGGTACGATGACGATGCTTCAATTCCCATGCTCGAAGCAATTCATGGATGTTCTCTGCAGCAACTTTCTCAAGATCCTCCTCTAATATCGCCAATTTCTTCAGACCAATCTGCAAGAGCTTGTCATTGGTCATATAATTAACTGTTACGCCACCAGCATATTCGTCCATCAACTTTTGCAAGCGATCAAGACCTTGACGTGGGTTGATGTAATTAGGATTAACGCTACCCGCAGTGATTTCATTGCGATAAAGCTTGTAGTGTTCCATTGGCTTATAGATTTCAGACTTACGATTGTCGATCTGTTTTTGTGAAACACGAATACCTTCACTCTTGCCATCGTCAATATACTGACAAGCGGCTTTGGCAGCCAGACGGCCTTCAGTAAATGACCCTGAAGAGAATGCGTGTGGTGTACCACCGATAGCGTCGCCAGCACCGAACAAGCCTTCGACAGTGGTCATACGATTGTAACCCCAGAAGTATTCGTCAGGAGATACGTCTTCAGGACCAGAGCACCAGGCGCCACAACCAGTGGCATGTGAACCCATGACATATGGTTCAGAAGTCGTCAGTTCAGGGTTTTCATATTTTGGATTAACATCGGTTGCCGCCCACAATACGGCTTGACCTACCGTCATGCCCAAGAAGTTATGCCAACCAATCTCTTCAAGATGCGGGTCCTGGAAGGCCTCCATGGTGACCATGTGAATCGGACCACGGCCCGCGTTCACTTCGGAGATCAATGCATGGTTACGTAGGCAAGTCGGGATTGGCTTATGAGATAAATGCGCGCCTTCTGTATCGAGATATTCCTTACCGACCATTTCTGTCAGTGCAGGAAACCATTTTGACTCGTATTCTTCACCGTTACAGTTTTGAGTGTAAGTCTTCAAATGCAGGAAGTAAGCGCCAACGGGACCATAACCGTCTTTGAATCTAGCCAATACGATACGGTTTTCCATTTGAGTCATTTTCGCGCCAGCATCGATCATCAAGCCATAAGCTGACCCTGATGACCAGGGTGCATACCAAACACGGCCTGCGCCTTCACCAACTGAACGCGGCTTGAAGATATTGGATGCGCCACCAGCACCAACGATAACGGTTTTAGATTTAAATACGTGATAGTCGCCAGTACGTACGCTGAAACCAACTGCCCCGGAAACACGGTTCTCTTTGGCGTCATCCATCAATAAATGGGTGACACAGATACGGTTGAATACCTCGTTAGCCGATTTCTTTGCGGCTTCAGCCACAATCGGCTTGTAGGACTCGCCGTGAATCATAATCTGCCAGCGTCCTTCGCGTAGATAGGTTCCGCTATTAGGGTCACGCATTAGCGGTAGGCCCCATTCTTCAAACTGATGTACGGACGAGTCGACATGACGAGCCATATCAAACAATAGGTCTTCGCGAACCATTCCCATCAAATCCATTCGGGCATAACGAACGTGATCTTCAGGATTATTTTCACCAAAACGGGTGCCCATGTAACAGTTGATCGCGTACAGCCCTTGCGCTACTGCACCGGAACGGTCAATGTTCGCTTTTTCAGCGATAATGATTTTCTTGTCCTGGCCCCAGTAACGTGCTTCGAAAGCAGCACCGGTACCGCCGAGGCCTGCGCCTACGATCAGGACGTCAATATTGTCTTCTACGATTGTTTTAGGCATTAATAGTACACTCCGAGTTCCATCTTGAGTTTGTTAGACTTCAGCGTATGAATATCGCCTTCATCCATGCGGATATACTTAGGCTCATTAAATAGATTTTGACTGTCGCGCATGTCCTTGGAAGGTCCAGGCACATCTGCCAGTTTGGGAATGTGTTTACCCCAAGGCTTAGTCGTAATAGGTGCAAGCAGGGTCATGTCAGTCTCACCGTTGCGGGACTTAACCCGCCAGGCAATGACGCCCTTCTCCTCATCACGGATGACTCGCACTGAGTGGCCCAGTGGTGCGAAGTCTGCATAACCACGCACATCGATCGCGTCCTGCGGGCAGGCTTTCACACAGGCATAACATTCCCAGCACATGTTCGGTTCGATGTTGTATGCACGACGTGTGGTTTTGTCGATGTGCATGATGTCTGAAGGACAGATATCAACGCAATGTCCACAACCATCACAACGAGTCATATATACAAATGTAGGCATTTAATTTTCTCCGCTTGTCAGCGAGCTGACCATTTTTATTAGGGATGCTTATTCAGTACGATTATTCGGAATACTATTTAGCAATCCGCTTATATGAATTAATTATATATAAATCAATAGTGTCGTGGCAGTTCGCGTTTGATTCCAAGGCCCATATTAGGTGGCTTGTCACCCATATAGGTAGGAATATCAGGAAACTTCGCCTGTAACTCTGGATCGGTCAAGTCACCCACATCAGGCAGGTTTTCTTGTGAACCATCAGCCTTGGTGATTCTCTTTTGCAACGCTGCAGCGGGTTTAAAAAACATGTGTGAAAATTTCGACCAGGGTACGCCACCAAATAAAACGAGTGCGCTAGTTATGTAGAGTAAGAAACAGATCCAGCCAAAACCGCTACCCTGATTCCACGACCACAACAGAGCAAACGTTGTAGTAGCGATCAGTGAGAGTACAAAAAGATCGGCGCGGATAAGGCGAAAGGGTGAGTTGCCTTCGGCCGACACGTCGACACGAATGAAAAACCAAAACCAGTAGCCACCCACACAAACAGATAGTGCGCCCAAATGCCAAAGCACTGGCCACAGAGCCGATTCGCTTCCACTGACTGCCATCGCGACAGTCGCCACAGCGTGTGCGACAAACCCATACATGGTTAATAGGTGAGCGATCCTGCGGCGGGTATTACAAAATTCAGCCGAGGTCGCCATCTCGACAACCAGAGTCTTAACTGCCATTGAGGCAACATCACCACCGCTTACTGGCTTTGTGGCCCTGGTTTTTGACTTTCGCCAGTTTTCGAAGAAGTATTTTGCGCTTTTCTTGTGGATAACATCGAACAATGTGCCTACAATCACCAAAACAACCATTAAAGCTATAAAAGCCAGAATGACATCGGATGATATTGAAGTCGAGAGTTCGACGAAGGGATTATTACTAAACATATTTCTTATCAGTCCTATAATTATTATTTAATTATTCGTCAGATTGTCATGCAATGCTTGTCGCAATACAACCCATAAAAAGTTTATGGGTATATAAGTAAAACTGTTGAGTCATCTTAGGCAATCCATTTCAGTGAATTATTAACAGACCCTTTTTCAGTTTTTTTAAACACTAAGTCCGAAGATAAATTGAACGTAATGATGGCTTATTCACCCGGTAGTGTTGCCATCGATGACCCTATTGGCCTGTAAGTGCGACATCATTAGTCACTATTGGTAATGCGTTGTATTAGCGATGAATTTCACTCAGAAGTGCGATCCCACTTAAAAGTAGGATTAATGCCGTTCAGATGCCATTACAACAACAGGTTGTGGAAAGATATTTACTTCGACTTTCCATTGATCGCCGTTTGTGCTCAACACTAAACAGCGTGGTCCACCCTGATTACGAACCACACCAGCAGCACCTGGATTAAGCACCCACGGAGTACGGGATTGATCAACCAGTTGTTTGTGGGTATGACCGTAAACAATCGCTCGCGCCTTGGGGTATGCAGCAATAAGTTGTTGGTGATCAGGCTGTGAAAACCCAAAACGATGACCATGCTCTATTGCAATAGTCCCTCCGGGTAGTTGTACTAGAACGCTCTCAGGTAGTTTTTTCGTAAAACGATGTTCCCGCGACGACCACAATCCTTGTTCGTCATTGTTGCCTGCTACCGCAATAGTTTGTAATGTGGGTTGCATTTGTTCGAGCACGCTGGCATCCATTACGTCACCCGCATGAATGGCAACATCAGCGGTACGAATCAATACCGCAATGTTTTCATCGAGGTATCCGTGCGTATCAGAGAGAATAACCAGTCGTAGTTTGCGCTGGTCGAAAGCATACGATTCGACATTCATACTTTTGGAGGAACTAACCATATTTATTAGTCGAGGCTATTGGCCAGGACTATTGACCAGAATGGCCTTCCAATTTGATTTTCACATTTTCGTCGTGAGATAAGCCTGCATAATATTCCTGCAAGATGGCGACGACTTCAGGCCGACTAAACTCTGTCGGAGGGTCTTCGCCCTCGGATAACATTTTCCGTAGTTTAGTGCCCGACAGCAGCAACCGATCCTCAGCATCGTGTGGGCAGGTTTTCATTGATGCCATGCCGCCACATTTATAGCACCAGAATGTCCAGTCTATACGCAACGGCTGTGTTTCTAACGCGTCGACAGGAATTTCATCAAAGATGTGATGCGCATCAAACGGGCCATAATAGTCCCCAACGCCAGCATGATCACGACCAACGATTAAATGTGAACAGCCATAGTTTTGCCGAAACAAAGCATGCAACAGCGCTTCGCGTGGGCCAGCGTAGCGCATGTCCAACGGATAGCCTGCCTGCATAACGGTATTATCGACAAAGTAGTTTTCGCACAAGCTTGCAATAGATGCTGAACGAACATCGGCCGGAATATCACCCGCTTTTAATTTACCAAGTAAGGAGTGAATCAACACGCCGTCGCAGATTTCGATGGCAATTTTAGCGAGATACTCGTGCGAGCGGTGCATTGGGTTACGGGTTTGAAATGCGGCGATACGGCTCCACCCCATCTCGGCGAATTCAGCCCGTGTTTCTGCCGGAGTTTTAAATAGTTTGCCGTAGGTCTCTGGAAATCCACCGCGCGATAAAACCTTTACCGGACCAGCCAGGTTGACATCACCCTGCGCCATCACCATCGCCACACCGGGGTGCTCAGCATCGGTGGTTTTATATACAGTGTTGCATTCGTGAGCCTTATCGATGGTGTATTTTTCATCGACGTGCATCGTAGCGATGAGCTGACCCGACTCACCATCACACAAACCTACTTCGCTGCCTTCAGTGATTGAATCGGCATTGGCTGCATCCGTTGAAAGCGTAATCGGGATTGGCCAAAACAGGCCGTTGGAAGTGTGCATGTTATCGCACACACCTTGCCAATCGGCTTTGGACATAAACCCGTCGAGCGGCGTAAACCCGCCGATACCAAGCATAATAAGATCACCCGTCTCACGCGATGAAATACTAATTTTAGGCAAGGTTTCCGCACGTGCAGATTCAGCGCTAAGCGCATCACCTTCGAGCAGAAGTGGTTTTAGCGATTCACCGCCATGAGGATTTACAAGTGTTACCAACGTAGCCTCCTGTTGTAACCGTTATTATTAGGGACAAGGACAAAAGTTATAGTTTTATATGAATAGACTATAAATCGTCTGCCTGCCACTGCCCAATAGATAAGATTGCTGTACCCATAAAAATACTTAATATGACAAGCCAGCCAAACCTCTCAGGTCTCATGGAGGGTTACTTTGGAGGAAAGCATCCATTTAACTTCAATCAAATCCAATATTGACGGTTAAGATCAAATGCTGGTTATTTCTATTAATATTTGGCGTTAGATTGACGAATATAAGAATTATCAGGATCGTATTTTCATATAAGTCACCCTCTCAAATACTCATTTTTAGGGTCAAATAAAGAATCACTATAAAGCGTTGCAGATATCATTACTCCTAACAATTCAATCTCGACCTGTTGTCCGTCCTTAATCAGAGCATTGGGCAGAAAACCAAAGGCGATACTCTTTTGGCTGTAGTGTGAGTATCCGCCAGAGGTAACAAAACCGACCACTTCACCACCGTGCCAAATGGGTTCATAGGCATTCACGTCCGCATCTTTGGCATCGACAATGAAGGTGCATAATTTACGGCTTACACCTGCTTCTTTTTCCGATAATGCCGCTTGTTTACCAATAAAGTCACTCGCCTTGTTGTAATCGACAAAACGATCTAGACCTGTTTCGAGCGGCGTGTAATCGGGTTTGTATTCGCGCATCCAGGAGCCAAACGATTTATCCAGGCGCAAGCTCATCATTGCACGCATGCCGAAGGGTCGTAGCCCCAGGTCTTTTCCGGCTTCAGTTAAAATTTGATAGAGCGCTACCTGATGATGCGCGGGCACGTAGATTTCGTAGCCGCGATCACCGGTATAACTCACACGTTGCACGATTGCCTGACATTGCCCGACATCCATTTCGCGTACCGATAAAAATGGAAAAGCCTCGTTCGATACGTCGGCACGGGTGACTCGTTGTAACAACTCCCGCGCATTGGGACCGGCAATTTGGAATCCAATCCGTTGTTTAGAGACATTTTCAATTTTTACACCCTGCGCTGGCTGATGCTGCCAAAACCAGCGCATGTGATAGGCCTGTGCCGAATATGAAGCGGTTAGCTGAAATACATCGGGTCGTACCTGTGCGACCGTGAAATCTCCAATTATCTTACCTTGCTTGCTAAGCATCGGATTCAGGCTTAGCCGGCCTAATTTCGGAATTCTGCCCGCCATGATGGTATCTAAATAGTCGAATGCAGCAGGGCCAGAAACTTCATACTTACCAAAGTTATGTACCTCGTTAAGACCAACGCCGTTGCGCACGGCCAGACATTCTTCACCGATGGTGTCGAAAGCATTCGAGCGTCTGAATGAAGGTATTTCGTAAGGCTCTTCACCTTCAGGTGCAAAATAATTGACCTGCTCCATGCCATAACCCGAGCCGAATACCGCATTTTTTTGTTGCCAAAGCCCATAGGCTGGCGTGGTATCTAATGGTCGTGCGGCCGGTAGTTCTTCATTTGGGTAGGAGACTGAAAATCGTTTTTGATAGTTCTCACGTACTTTTAATCGAGTATAAGACTTCGTGCAATAGTCACCGAAGCGTGCCACATCCATCGCAAACACATCCCGCGAGGGCTCACCATTCACCATCCATTCGGCTAGGGTCAAACCAACACCACCACCCTGACTAAATCCGGCCATGACCGCGCAGGCAGACCAGTAGTTGCGCAGGCTAGGTACCGGACCAACCAATGGGTTGCCATCGGGTGCAAAGGTAAACGGACCGTTGACAATTGATTTAATGCCAGCTTTTGCTAGCACCGGGTAACGATGAAATGCGGTTTCCATCGAATCACTGATCCGATCAATATTATCATCGAGCAATTCGTGACCGAAGTCCCAACGCGTACCGTCAACACCCCAGGGCACGCAGTTTTGTTCGTAAAAACCGATCACAAGTCCGCGACCTTCCTGACGTAAATAGCTCTCTCCTTCAGGGTCCATGACATGTGGCAGCTCGGTATCATGCTGCATCACTTCGGCGATATCGTCGGTTGCAAAATATTGGTGCTCCATCGGATGTAAGGGAAGATAAACACCCGCCATCGCACCGACTTCCCTCGCCCATAATCCAGCTGCATTGACAAGGTGCTCGGCAATAATCGTGCCCTGCTCTGTGACGACTTCCCAGCTGCCATCTAACCGTTGATTGGTTTCTAACACGGGATTACGCAAAACAATCTCTGCGCCCTGCATTTGTGCAGCCTTCGCATAAGCATGGGTCGTGCCGGATGGATCGAGGTGGCCATCGAGCGGATCGTAAAGACCGCCGATGATGCCGTCTGTATTCGTGATTGGGCTCAGTTTACGTATTTCTTCAGGCGTCACCAGTTCGGTATTTAGCCCCATGTGACGGTGCATTGCTCTGGCTGACTTCAAAAAGTCCATCCGCTCTGGCGTTGCGGCCAGCGTAATGCCGCCGACGTGATGCAAGCTACAGGACTGACCTGTTATTTCTTCTAACTCACGGTACAAGCCTATCGTGTAGCCTTGTAACGCCGCAATATTGGTATCAGCATTAAGGGTATGGAAACCACCGGCTGCATGCCAGGTTGATCCTGATGTCAGCTCCGAGCGCTCGATGAGCATGACATCCTTCCAACCCAATTTAGTGAGGTGGTAAATAACACTACAACCGATGACACCCCCACCAATGACGACTACTTGTACATGAGATTTCATCTTAGATGACTCCTATCCAGGAACTGAAAAATACTATTTTGATTGTTTAATTGATTGTCTTTTGAATTGGCATTGGCATTGGCACCAGCACCAGCACAAATCTGCCGGCATTGTACGACCTATAAACACTGTATGACTGAATCATTTTGCTTCACATTATTTTTACATCTATTGGCAATCATCCATCAGACTTTCTAACGTGATTTGAATTTCATGTGGGTGGACTATCGCCATTCGAATTAAGTCGTCAAAACGAGCCGTCAGTTTTCGAATATGTTCGATACTATTGACCACCGCGTACAGGTTGCCAATAAATAGTGTCGCGCGTAATGGGCCAAAAACAGTAAATGACGAAGAATAGGTTTCCTTGCCGTCAAATAGATACCAGCGAAAGCCAGGATATAATTCTTTATTAAGCTCAATCATGCGCTGCAATTGTGCTTTGCGTTCGTTGGTGCCCAGGTCTTTCCAGATGCCCTGACCATTGGCAAACAATTGCAGGGATTGAATCGTGGTGCAGGTTTCAAGTTCGCTACCTGGGTGGCGTTGCTGCAACAAAAGCAGTTGATTATCCCGCACACTCTGGTTCACTTTACCCGAGCCATAGCGATTGAATTCATATTCGGCAACCGCCTCGGTTTTGAGTAGGTCTGGCAAGGTTGTCGGGACATACCTAACTTTGTAGCCAGTTGCCTCACGATGCCATTGCAGGTGCTTGTCGAAAATGGTGTCGGCAAAGTCATCGACGTCAAAGGCTTCTTCGACCATTTGAGTCGTCAGCGCCCCCTGCTGAGTCAGGCCAAGCAACCAGTCGATGCTAATTTGATGCACTTCAGCGATTGAGGCAATCGTGTCTGCACGCGGCAAACGGACATTATCTACCGACAGTAATTGAGAAAGAGTTGACCTATCGACCGAGATTGAAGTCGCAAATTTAGAACGATTCATGCCACTTTGAGCAATCACCTGCTCCAAGCGGTTTTGAAATAGCGTGACTCTTTCTTGCAATCTCATAGATGCAGTTTCATCGGGTTAGTTCCAACTCCTGCCGTCGCTGCGATACATACGATTCGAGCGACACCCTGATTTGATAATCCATCGCAGGTGGCTGAAAGTCTTTTAAGCGTTGTCGGTAGATTTTATTGGCGCGTTCGAACGCTGTTTTCGAGCCATTTTCCTCCCAACTTTCAAAGTTGCTCCAATCTGACACGATGGGTTCATAGAAAGCCGTCTTGTAATTGGCCAGTGTGTGAGTGGTGCCAAAGAAATGACCGCCATGCCCTGCTTGTTTTATCGCATCCAGCGCTAATGTCGCCTCACTCACTTCTATTGGTTTCAAGGTTTGCGCCATCATTTGTAACATATCGATGTCGATAATGAATTTTTCAAACGAAGCACAAAGTCCACCCTCTAACCACCCGGCGGCATGTTTGATGATCTGGGCATGCCCCATGACTGCACCCCACAGTGACATTTGTGTTTCCCAGGCTGCCTGGGCATCAACACAGTTTGAAGCGTTGGGCGCAGATGAACGGAAAGGAATATTATAACGTCGCGCCAACTGGCCACTGGCTAATGCCGCCTTGGTATATTCGGGCGTGCCAAATGCAGGGGCACCTGTGCGCATATCGGCATTCGAGGTAAATCCACCCATCACCATCGGTGCGCCAGGCCTGACCATTTGCGACAGAATAATCACCCCAAGTGCTTCGGCGGTTTGTTGCGCCAACGCGCCAGCCAGACTAATAGGGCACATGGCGCCCGACAGTGTAAAAGGCGTAACAATGGTTGGCTGTCCGTTCTCGGCCATTTCAATCAGACCATTTAGCATCGAATCATCGACCAGCAAGGGTGAGTTCGTATTGACTACAGTGATGATACTGGGTTCGTTTTTCATGGTTTCTCGATCGACACCACGAGCAATTGCTGCCATTTCGATCCCATCGTTAACACGGTCACCGCCAAGGCAATACAAGCTAAATGCTTTATCGGTTAACGTATAGGCGGCTAATGATGCATCCAAATGTCTAGTTGCCGGTGGGATATCAATAGGCTCTACCGGATAGCCACTGAGAAAGTCGATGACATCGGCACCCTGAGATAATCGAAGGAAGTTACAATAGTCTTCGAAATTTCCAGTGCGCCGCCCGCCTTCGAGGTCAGAGCTATTGGGGGCGCTGGCAACCGAGGTAAAATTGATCGCATTGCGGCCTACCAGTCGATTTCGATCCGGGTTGCGAGCATGCATGGTGAATTCAGAGGGGACTGTTTGCAGGCGTTCCATGACGATTGAACGGTCGATAAAAACGTGCTGTTTGTCCCAGTC
>JBDNJA010000036.1:0-52596 GCA_041688005.1 Gammaproteobacteria bacterium | reverse complement strand
GTGTTTGATCTGTAAGATGGGCGGTAACATATCGAACAAGGGATTGAGTTTCACCGCGCCGAACGTTAGCTGACAGCACAGTAATTGAAAGTCATCACTGTCGATGGTGATATGGCGATGAGAGTCTTGCGTCACCCAAATTAAATCTCCCTGCTGTAAACGGGTATCTGCCTGATTACCGACGGAAATATGCGCATTGCCCTGATGCACGATAGAAATACTTGAGTCCGTCGGTAAAACTAATTCTGACTGGTTGCAGGTTAATAATTCGATCTGTTTAGTCTTAGGGCTGAATAGCTTGAGCAAAGCGGAGAGTCGGTCCATAATTGTACGATTGGATAGTTAATTTGGTTTATATGTTGCCAATTGTACTGATAGCTACGATATATTACCAATGTAAACTCACTCAATAATCTCCTTTCATCAATAAACAGGAAACTCAAATGACAGTATTAAAACCTCGTCAGTCAGTACCGGCACTCGATGTTGCAACGCTACAGGGACAGTGGTCTCTATCCGAGCAGTCGCCGCAGCACTTTACTATGGTGGTATTTTACCGCGGCTTACATTGCCCGCTTTGTAGTAAATACCTGAAGGAGCTTGATAAGCTGGCGTCTGAATTTACCGAGGCTGGCGTCTCCATAGTAGCGCTGAGTAGCGATGATAAAGAACGCGCGCAACAGGCCCAGGTTGACTGGGAATTGAACAATATCAACATCGGGTACGACGTCAGTGTCGAGCAAGCACAGGCCTGGGGTTTACATCGTTCAGCCGGTAAGGGCAAAACTTCGACCGGTTTTGAAGAGCCAGCTGAATTTAGTGAGCCTGGTTTATTTCTGATTCGCCCCGATCAAACCTTGTACTGGAGCCAGGTGAGCACAATGCCATTTGCACGCCCACATTTTAAAGAAGTATTGGGTGCGTTGGGTTTTGTTGTAGCGAATGACTACCCTGCACGTGGTGAACTGGTTTAGATAGCTAGATTTTTTGTCGGCTCAAGACAATTTAGGCGCTATCAATATTGATAGTGCTATTGTTGACTCCTATTTCAAAGTTAGTCTGTTGAAACAATTACAGTAGCTCAAATCCATAGGATTTTTTTCTGGTTGAGTGCAATCAGTGCGCAAAGGTCGAGATAGCCCTTGCGTCACTGGGATTGCCATTTTAAATTACATTTTTCCTCTTGATCATTTATCGGTCTCAGTAGTTTTCGTTGGGCAGGCTGTTTATACTTCGCGCTCGTATTCTTCGAGACACTGATGTCCATCATTTTACAAGTATCAAACCTTGTTAAACGCTTTGGTGATTTAACCGCCGTTAACGATGTGAGTTTCGATATTCACGCGGGTAGCTGTGTCGGCTTGCTCGGTCCAAACGGTGCGGGTAAGACGACGACCATCGAGCTAATGGAAGGCATTAAGACACCGACCGAGGGCAGTATTCGTTATAATGGTGAACCGCTCGGGCAGCAGTTTCGTAACGAGGCAGGCATTATGTTTCAAAACACTGCCTTGCAGGAATTTGTAACAGTGCGCGAGATGCTGGTTCAGTTTAGTCGACTTTATCCGAAAACGGCGAACATCGATGAATTGGTCGAGCAATACGCGTTAAAAGAGTTTTTGCATCAGGATACCCGTAAACTATCGGGTGGCCAAAAGCAGCGCCTGTTGCTCGCAATCGCCTTAATCAATCAACCCAAAATATTATTTCTGGATGAACCGACCACCGGACTTGATCCGCAATCGAGGCGAAATCTGTGGGAACAGGTGCGTCGCGTGAAAGAGAACGGCGCGACCATTTTATTAACTACGCATTACATGGAAGAGGCATATGAACTGTGTGATGAAATCGCGATTATGGATCACGGGAAAATTATTGCGCACGATGCCCCCGACGTTTTGCTGGCGCGGCATTTTAATGATGTTGTGATTCAATTGCGCGAGCAGGATATTTCGCCGATGATTGGCGAGGTGGCATTTGGCGCAACTTATCGAAACGAGAGCGCACATATTGTGACCAGTGATGTGAATAAAACCATCGAACAATTGCTACAGTTGAAAGTGCCGTTACAACATTTAAGAATTCGAGCGCGTAATCTGGAAGACTTGTTTCTCGAGTTAACTGGCAAGGAGTTACGCACATGATGTGGAAACGCATATATGCCTTATTTGTTGCACGCAATACCGAATTTTTTCGAGACAGATCTGCATTGGCGTGGAGTATTTTATTGCCGATAATGATTATTTTTGTATTTGCCTATGCCTTCACCGATGAAAACCCGAAGAAGTTCAAGGTGGCTTATATTGTTTCGGCCAGTCTTGTGGAGAAAGATCGGGTGACTCAAGAAAACAACCCTGCCTTCGAAAAGTTTATGTCGACCCGCTATATTCAATTTATTCCAGTGCAGGCGATCGACGCCAATCTGCGGAAAATTGAACGTCACCAAATCGATTTACTGATCGATTCTAAAACGGCGCGCTACTGGATCAACCAAACTTCTCCAAATGGCTATATCGTCGAGAAACTTTTGATTGCGGCCTATGCCCATTCCACTCGGACACCCTCGACCCGAACACCGATTCAAACTATGGTTGATGGTGATCAGGTGCGCTATCTGGACTGGGTAATACCGGGTGTGATGGCCATGAATATGATGTGGGGTGCGCTGTTTGGCATCGGTTTCGTGATTGTGCGCTATCGAAAAATGGGTGTGCTCAAGCGTCTACGCGCGACACCGGTAAAACCGATAGAATTCCTTACCGCGCAAATCATGTCACGGCTCTGGTTGCTGATAGTTGTTAATACCTTAATTTTTATCGGCATGGACTTCTTTCTCAATTTTCGAATGAATGGCTCCTACGTGGACTTGTTTTTGGTGTTTACGCTAGGTTGTATATGTCTCATTTGTTGCGGCCTGCTGATCGCTGCGAGAATATCGAATGAAGAGGTCGCGAATGGTATGCTCAACTTAATCAGCTGGCCTATGATGTTTCTTTCTGGGGTCTGGTTTTCGTTAGAAGGCGCACATCCATGGATGCAAAAGTTCGCGTTGATATTACCATTGACCCATGTTACCGAGGCAGCCCGAGAAATAATGATCGACGGTGCAGGATTAGCGCAGGTATCGGACCACCTGTTGGTATTAATTTTAACTAGTATAATATTGTTGTTAATCGGTGCAAAAATATTTCGTTGGGAGTAGCAGGTTTATCCCGTCAGAAATAATCATAAATATTGATTGTTAGAACCAATTAGAGAGCCACTTATGACTATCATAAAACAAGATGATTTGATCGAAAGCATTGCAGGTGCGTTGCAGTTCATCTCTTATTACCATCCTGCCGATTTCATTCGCGCCATGGATCAGGCTTATCAACGTGAGCAAAATCCGGCGGCACGTGATGCCATCGCACAAATTCTGATTAACTCACGCATGTGCGCGCAAGGGCAGCGGCCCATCTGCCAGGATACCGGCATCGTCAATATATTTTTAAAAGTCGGCATGAATGTGCAATGGCAGTACGATATGTCGGTCACCGATATGTGCAACGAAGGTATTCGCCGCGCCTATCAGAATCCAGATAACAAACTGCGAGCATCGATACTGGATGATCCGGATGGCGCGCGTAAAAATACTGGCGACAATACACCCGGCGTCATTAACTACGAAATCGTGCCAGGTGATACCCTGGAAGTTCATGTCGCTGCCAAGGGCGGTGGCAGTGAAGCCAAGTCAAAATTTGCCATGCTTAATCCGTCTGACTCGGTTGTTGACTGGGTGTTGAGTATGGTGCCACTCATGGGGGCAGGTTGGTGTCCGCCTGGTATGTTGGGGATTGGTATTGGCGGCACCGCCGAAAAGGCCATGTTACTCGCCAAAGAATCCTTACTCGAACCTATCGATATTCAGGACTTACAACAACGTGGCGCCTCGAATCGAGCTGAAGAATTACGACTCGAGCTTTACGATAAGGTAAACCGACTCGGTATAGGTGCTCAGGGCCTGGGCGGATTGACCACGGTGATGGACGTCAAGGTAAAAGACTTTCCGGCGCATGCCGCGAATAAGGCGGTTGCGATCATTCCCAATTGTGCCGCGACTCGCCACACCCACTTCACCCTCGATGGTAGTGGGGCCGCCAAGCTAGTACCACCAAATCTGGAGGATTGGCCAGAGGTAACCCGAGAAACAGGTGCAAATGTTAAGCGCGTCAATCTTAATACCGTGACCCGCGATGAAGTGAAAACCTGGTTACCAGGTGATACTTTATTATTAAGCGGGAAGATGCTCACTGGTCGTGATGCCGCACATAAAAAAATGGTCGACATGATTGCAAAAGGCGAAAAACTGCCGGTTGATATGACCGGACGATTTATCTATTACGTCGGGCCGGTTGATCCAATTCGTAATGAAGTAGTTGGGCCAGCAGGACCAACAACCGCAACCCGTATGGATAAGTTCACCCGCACCATGTTAGAAAAAACCGGCCTGCTCGGTATGATCGGAAAAGCCGAACGCGGGCCTGTCGCTATCGAAGCAATCAAGGACTTTGAAGCTGTTTACTTAATGGCGGTGGGTGGCGCGGCCTACCTGGTTTCGCAGGCAATCAAGGCATCAAAAGTAGTAGGCTTTCCCGAGCTGGGCATGGAAGCTATTTACGAATTTGATCTGGAAGATATGCCTGTGACTGTTGCAGTTGATCACCTCGGTGTATCGATTCATCAGACGGGTCCTAAAATTTGGGCTGAAAAAATAAGCCAACAAGAAATTCAGTTTAATCCATCCGTATAATTTATTTGGGAAGCTATCAAGAATGCAAATTAAACTAGACGGTTTATCCGAATCGCAAACCTACTTCACCATGACGCAAACCATCATGCCGCGTCCGATTGCCTGGGTACTATCGGAAAACGAAGACGCGAGTTTGAATCTGGCACCATTTTCCTACTTTAATGCGGTGTGCACCGATCCACCATTGGTGATGGTGTCGATTAACTTGCAGGATGATGGCAGCGAAAAAGACACGCTGAGAAATATTCGTGAGCGTTCCCAGTTTGTGATTCACATTGCTAGCGATAATCAACTTGACGTGCTCAATCAATCGTCAGCAACACTAGCACCGGGCGAATCCGAAGTGATAGCAAGTGGATTGCCTACCACAGCGTTTGAGGGCTATCACATGCCTCGTCTGAGCGATTGCAAGATTGCCCTGATGTGCGAGCGTCACCAAACTCAAGCTATTGGTAACAAAGGACAGACTTTGTTGTTCGCTGAAATTAAAGAAATTTATCTGGCTGATGATTGCGCCGAGGTGAATGAAAAAAGCCGACTCAAAGTACTTGCGGATAAAGTGCAGCCGCTGGCACGGTTAGGTGCCGGTGAATATGCGTCGTTTGGTGAAATAATGAATGCATCTCGACCAACCTAATGAATAGCATAAGATGAAAACCATTGGTTTGCTTGGCGGTATGAGCTGGGAGAGTACGGTAGATTATTACCGTATGATTAATCAGGGCGTTAAAGAGGCACTGGGTGGCCTGCACTCCGCCAAAATTGTTTTGTATAGCGTCGATTTTGAAACGATAGAAAAAATGCAAAGTGCTGGCGACTGGGCTGGGGCGGCAAATTTGTTAGTCGATTCAGCGAGAAGTATTCAGGCAGCTGGCGCAGATTTTTTACTCATTTGTACTAACACAATGCATAAAGTAGCGCCGCAAATTGAAGCTGCAATTGATATCCCAGTTTTGCATATTGCCGATGCAACAGCGCAGGCACTTGAGTCTGCTGGCATTAAAACGGTGGGCTTGCTTGGCACTGCTTTTACAATGGAGCAAGATTTTTATAAAGGCAGACTCATAGAGAAATTTGGGTTAAGTGTTTTGACGCCAAATGAGAGTGATAGGAAAATTATTCACAACGTCATTTATGAAGAGTTATGTCTGGGGCGTCAGCTGCCAAGCTCTAAATTAGAATATCTGCGAATAGTGGATGAACTGGCAGGCCAGGGTGCACAAACAGTCATACTGGGTTGTACCGAGATCGGGATGCTAATCAAACAGGGCGACACGAATATCAAACTGCTTGATACCACTGAAATTCACGCTCAAAAAGCAGTTGAGTATGCGCTGGCTTAAACTAGGTGTTAATACCAAGTAGCTATCGTGCTACCCGAGCTAACCCCCATATCTCGACGTTGGTTACGCCTGCGCGATGCAGTGTCTTCGTAACCTCATTGGCCGTTGAACCGGTGGTAACAACATCATCAACCACGGCGACATGCGAATATTTGATAACAGATTCGTATTTAAATGCCTTAAGGATGTTCTTCTCACGCTGATTGGCGCTCAGCCCTAATTGACTTTCGGTGTGACGAATACGTTTTAGCGCTTGAGTATCGATTGGAATGTTGAGCTGTCTCGATAGGATATTCGCGATCTCGAATGCCTGATTGTAACCGCGATCAATTAACCGATTTTGGTGCAGCGGAACAGGTATCAATACCTCAGGGAGAAAATCGTGCTGCTGGAAATGCTCGATTAAATGACTCACCAGGCTATTAGCTAGATAGAGGGTTTCATTAAATTTCAATTGAATGAGCAGGTCACGGCTGAAGTTGTGATAAATGAGTGGTGCAATCATTTTTTGCCAGCGCGGCGGGTCGTATAAACAGGCTGCACAAATAGGGTGTTTTGTATGGTTTTTCAGGCCGCAAAGTTGGCAAGCATGCTCAATACAGTCGAGAAGCGAAGCGCAAGTAGAGCAAAAGCGCTGCAAGGGCAAAAGTGGATGACCACAGCCAATGCAAAGCCTTGGGTCGAGTAGACGATTAAAAACGTTATATATTTGAACTCGAAACTGTCTTCCTGACATTGACTATTCCCTTTGTTACAATAGACTTGGTAATCTATTTGAATGCGGCTATTGGAAAACTATGACCGACCAAACACAAGCAGTCAGACACGACTGGACTCTGCCTGAAATTAAAACGCTTTTTGAGCAACCTTTCAATGACTTAGTGTTTCAGGCGCAAACCATTCATCGGCAGAATTTTGATCCGAATGCAGTTCAAATCAGCTCTTTACTCAGTATCAAAACCGGTGCTTGCCCTGAGGATTGCTCTTATTGTCCACAAAGTGCGAGGTATGATACTGGGCTGGAGCGTGAGCGTTTAATGTCGGTGGAGGAAGTTAAGGAGGCGGCATTCAATGCCAAACAAAATGGCGCGAGTCGTTTTTGCATGGGGGCTGCCTGGCGCAATCCGACAAATAGAAATCTGGATAAGGTCATCGAGATGATTAGTGCCGTTAAGGATTTGGGGCTAGAAACCTGCGTCACTCTGGGTATGTTGACTCGACTGCAAAGCGACAAGTTAAAAGAGGCTGGATTGGATTATTACAATCATAATCTTGACACCTCCCCCGAATACTACAAAGAGGTTATTACCACACGTACCTATCAGAACAGGCTGGACACGCTGGAAAATGTGCGTTTATCAAATATCAATGTGTGTTGTGGCGGTATTGTCGGCATGGGTGAAACTGATAAGGATCGAGCGGCATTATTGCAGCAATTGGCCAATTTACCCGAGCACCCACAAAGCGTACCGATAAACCTACTTGTCCAGGTCGAAAACACGCCTTTATATGGTACAGAAAAACTAGACCCAATCGAATTTGTGCGAACCATAGCCGTGGCTCGAATCATGATGCCAAAGTCAGCCGTTCGCCTGTCAGCAGGGCGTAACGACATGAGTGACGAAATGCAGGCTCTGTGTTTCGTCGCGGGTGCCAACTCGATCTTCTATGGCGACACGTTGTTGACCACGCCTAATCCTGACGAAAATAAGGATCTCGAACTATTCGAAAAACTCGGTATTAATGCGAGTGGTCGATTAGTCGAAGACTCTTCGGAAACAGAAATAGCCGCCGCCTAGAGACTATAGACCTTAATATCTGGTCGCTCTCTTGGGCGACCAGATGATTTTCCCGCCCATGTTTGATCTCAAACAAGAACTAGATCGTAGGCGCCTGACTGGCCTTTACCGCAAGCGTTCGATTGTTAGCTCTGCACAGGCTGTTCGGCTAACAGTCAATGGTCAGTCTCTACTGTCTTTTTCAAGTAATGATTATCTTGGGCTAGCCAACCATCCTGACATAAAACAAGCCTTTATAACCGCTGCCGAGTGCTATGGCGTTGGCAGCGGGTCGGCTCATTTAATTACTGGCCATAGTCAACTACATCACGAATGCGAATTGCGGCTGGCTGAGTTTACCGGGAGAGACCGAGCGTTATTATTCAGCAATGGCTATATGGCAAACCTGGCAATCGCCTCGGCCCTAGTCGGGCGTCACGACATTATCCATCAAGACAAACTCAATCATGCCTCGTTAATCGATGCCGCGAAAATTAGCGGTGCTAAATTAAAACGTTATCGACATAATGATCTGGCACAACTCGAATCCCAATTAGAATTTTCCCAGGCGGGCCGTAATGCATCAGTGCGACAGCTGATCATGACAGATGGCGTGTTTAGTATGGATGGAGACTGCGCCGATCTTAATCAAATTAGCCAGATAGCCAGTCAATCAAACAGCTGTTGCATGGTCGATGATGCTCATGGGTTTGGTGTTCTGGGCGCCACTGGGGCAGGGTTGCTAGAACAATGTGGGTTAGGCCAGCAGAAGGTCCCCATTTTAATGGCTACCCTTGGCAAAGCGATGGGCACATCGGGTGCCTTTGTCGCAGGTAGTGAAACGTTGATCGAAACATTGATCCAGCAAGCCAGACCCTATATTTATACGACAGCATCGCCGCCAGCCATTGCCGCAGCCACCATCTGTAGCCTCAACATTGTAGAGCGCGACAACTGGCGAAGAGAGAAACTTCAATCATTAATAGCCTACTTCCAGCAGCGCATGGCAAATACAGAGTTCGAATTAATGCCCTCCGCCACGGCGATCCAGCCAATTGTGATTGGCGGCAATAATCGCGCGATTTCACTCAGTGAAAAACTATTACAATCTGGCATACAAGTCAGCGCGATTCGGCCACCGACAGTGCCAGTGGGCAGCGCTAGATTGCGCATTACATTATCGGCGTCGCACGAAAAGACTGATATCGATCAATTGATAAAAGCATTGTCGTCAAACTAACACCTGCGTCAGTTTGACGACAACTGCGTAATTTAAACTGGCATTTTAATCCATTAGCCTCAAAGATCTTAAGGGCAAGTCTAGAGGTAATTAAAAGTTTTTAAATTAATTATTTGAATTTAAACGGATTTAACCCATATTAACTTTATAGTTTTGTGGTCAATGCGATCATACATGACGCACCTTTGCCAGTCTGGCTTGGGCCCGCGGATATTCAGAGCTCGATCATTTACACCAAAGTACTGACGCGTGAAGCCCATCATTTTATGCGTCAGATAGACCACTATTCAAATTTTGAGGTCAAGCGATGAAAGCGTATGTAGCGACCGCCAAACAGATAGACCAGGCGTTTGAGTCCTGGATCGATGCTGGCGGTGAATCAGAGCACCAGGGGCGAAAATTCGCCCACGCCATCTACCAATATTTTATGGCCACAGAACAGGCGCGGCTCTATCACACCGTTACAGGGTTGGTTTGCTATCCACTCGACAATTGGATTGAGCGTTTTAACGCCTGGGCGCAAAGTGAAATAGATCAAACGCCAGAGAAGGAAAGTCAGATACGCGACTTGAGCGGGCAAGTCATTGAGCTACTCAATTCGAATTGGTGTATCGAGCATAAGTTGGTTGCGCGTGAATGCCTCGATGAGTCAGAACTGGCCGTAATCAAGCCGCTTTAATGAGCGATCTGACGTCCGTTTAACGCAACGCTTTGGGTAATGAAAATACCACGTCCTCGCTAAATCCTAAAGACGATACTGACGTTGCGCCCTGTTCTTTCAAAAATTCAATTACATTTTGAACCAATTGCTCTGGTGCAGAAGCACCTGCGCTTAAGCCGATATGCTTTTTGTTTTCGAGCCAGTCTGGATGGATATCATCTGCGCTATCAACTAGGTGACTTTCGAGGTTTTTATTCCTGGCTATTTCGCATAAACGGTTTGAGTTGGAGCTATTCTTCGATCCGACGATCAGAATCAGATCGCAGGTTTCAACCAGTTGCTTGACCGCGTCTTGCCGGTTTTGAGTCGCATAGCAAATGTCCTCTGTGAGTGGCCCCTGAATATGTGGAAAGGTTTGTCGTAATGTATCAATCACGACGGCTGTATCATCTTTTGACAGGGTCGTTTGAGTAACGAAACGCAGTGCTTCTGGATTGATAATCTTCAATGTTTTGACGTCTTCGGGTGACTCGACCAGATAAATATCGCCACCTGTCGAATGATCGTATTGTCCCATTGTACCCTCTACTTCGGGGTGACCTCTATGTCCAATCAAAATGGTTTCAATGCCTTTTCGACTATAACGAGTCACTTCCATATGTACTTTGGTGACCAGAGGGCAGGTGGCATCGAAGACATGGAGTCCGCGCCTTTTGGCTTCATCCTGAACCGCTTTTGATACACCATGCGCACTAAAAATAACAGTGCAATCGTCAGGTACCTGATCAAGTTCATCGACAAATACCGCACCTTTTTGTTTAAGGTTATTCACCACATAGCGGTTATGCACGACTTCATGACGAACGTAAATGGGCGCGCCAAATAGATTGATGGCACGTTCTACTATGTCAATGGCGCGGTCAACGCCAGCGCAAAAGCCACGAGGATTAGCGAGCAATACATCCATTAGTGCACCACCTTATTTTTAGGGTCGGGGTTGGTTGGGTCGTCATTATGGTCGTTATCGACATCGACAATTTCTACGCGATAACGAATGGTTTGTCCGGCAAGCGGATGATTAAGGTCTATGCGCACTTCGACATCGTCAAATTCGAGAATGGTGCCGGGCAGGGTGTTGCCGTCGTCGGTCGAGAACTCGATAATCAAGCCTTGCTCAAATGTCAAACTGTCATCAAAGTCAGCGCGAGGTAATGACCGAAACAAGGTTTCATCAACAAAGCCAAAGGCAAGGTCGGGGCCGATATCGATTGTTTGCTCATCGCCTGATTTTAACCCAACCAATGATAGCTCCAGGCCTTCAGCCATTTCTCCCTGACTTAACCGAATGGTCAGTGGCTTGTCGCCAAAGGTGTCTTCTAGAATGCTATCGTCGGTTAACCCGAGTCGATGAAACAGCGTTACAAGACTATTAGGATTTATTTGATTCATTTCTTCCAAAGGTTAGTTTGAAGTGCTGGTTTAGCTGCGCTAGTTCGAAACGCTTGCATTAATTCGCAACCGATTTTTTTGAATCGGCAAAGCTGGTCAATATCAATATTACAGCACCGATGCTAATCGCGCCATCGGCAATATTAAAAGCCGGCCAAGGGTAGTTGCCCAACCAAACCTGGACGTAATCAACGACGTGTCCCAAATAAATACGGTCGATCAAATTACCAATCGCACCACCTAAGATCAAACTCAAAGAGGTAGCCGTCATTTGCTCATTGGGTTCGAGTTTTTTTATCCAGAAGAAAATAACGGTACTAATCGTGATTGTAGTGATTGTAAAAAACCAACGCTGCCAACCGCCAGCATCTGCCAGGAAACTAAATGCCGCACCACGATTGTAAGTTAAATACCAATCGAAGTATGGCATGACATTAACCGTCTGATGCAAGGGCAGTTGTGTCACAGCCCAATACTTAGCGATCTGATCGAGCACAATGATCAGAGTACTAATCCACAAAAATTTAAGTGGAGAGTTAGGCATATTGACGATCTTCTCCAGAACCATCGATATTTTCAATACAGCGTCCACACAGTTCGGGGTGTGCCTGGTTTGAGCTTACCTCGGGTCTGTGGTGCCAGCAGCGTACGCACTTTGCATGCTCACTGGCCTGTGCTTGAATCAGAATGTGATCCTGATTGCCTTCCTCTCCAATCGTGACACTATCGGCTGCGTGACTATCATCTAGCAGAGACAGAGTTGCATCGGAGGTGATCAGCATAAATCGAAGCTCATTTTCCACTGTTTGTAATTGATCGAGTAAAGTTTGATCAGCAAGGATGGTGACTTCGGCATCTAATCCCGCACCAATCTTACTATCTTTGCGTAAAGTTTCCAGTGTTTTAGATACTTCAGCACGAACCAGAATAAGTTTGTCCCAGGTGCCATAATCGATAGTCGGATGATTGTATTCAGATAGGCCATCAAACCATTCGGCGGTAAAAGCGCCCAGTTCTTCACGGTCGCCTGGCATGTTTTCCCAGACTTCATCCGCGGTAAAGCTCATGATCGGTGTAATCCAGCGAGTCATTGCTTCGGTTACAAGGTAGACCGCTGTCTGACAAGAGCGCCGTGGCAGTGAATCGGTTTGGGTCGTATATTGTCGGTCTTTAATGATATCAAGGTAAATACCGCCTAATGTTTCAGAACAAAAGTGGTGAATTTTTTGAACTGCAGTATGGAACTGGAAAGTATCAAATAATTCACGTAATTCGTTTTGTAGCTCAAGCGTCAGGGCAATTATCCAGCGATCAAGCGCGATCAAATCATCCGCCGCAACCGTATCCTTAGTCGGGTTAAAGTCATTGGTGTTGGCCAACAAAAAACGCAGCGTATTACGAATGCGACGATAGGAATCAGCGGTGCGCTTTAAAATTTCATCTGAGATTGTCATTTCACCGGAGTAATCGGTCGAGGCAACCCATAAGCGCAAAATATCAGCGCCCAGTGTATTCGTTACCTTAATAGGGGCTATAACGTTGCCAATCGACTTGGACATCTTTAATCCCTTCGAGTCGACCGTAAAACCATGAGTAAGGACCTGACGATAAGGCGCTTCGCCGTGCATCGCACAGGATGTCAGTAACGACGACTGGAACCACCCGCGATGCTGGTCTGATCCTTCAAGATACAAGTCAGCAGGAAAGTTCAGGCGCTCATCATGTTTCAAAACACTAAAGTGACTGGTACCAGAGTCAAACCAGACATCAAGCGTATCCGTGACTTTTGAGTATTGATCGACTTCATCGCCCAGCAGCTCTTCTGCGCCAAGAGAAAACCAGGCCTCGATACCAGACTGTTCGATAAGCTGAGCCACTTGCTCGATTAATTCAGCGGTTTTCGGATGTAATGCTTGAGTCTCTTTATGCACAAACAGGGGAATGGGTACGCCCCAGTATCGCTGTCGAGAAATACACCAGTCCGGACGTTTATCTATCATGCTTTCGATTCGAGCCTGACCCCAAGATGGTACCCAGCTGACCTTTTTGATTTCTTCTAGCGCTAATTGACGTAAACCGGCCTGTTCCATACTAATGAACCACTGCGGCGTAGCACGGAAGATAATCGGTGTCTTATGACGCCAGCAATGCGGGTAGCTGTGTGGATATTTTTCGAAGTGCATTAAGGTGTTTTTTTGTTTTAAAACTTCGACTACCTGATCGTTTGCTTTAAAGACATGTTGGCCCGCAAAGATTTCAGTATTAGTCAGAAAACAACCGTTGTCACCGACCGGGTTATAAATATCAAGGCCATATTTCTTGCCGATGATAAAGTCGTCAAGACCATGACCTGGTGCGGTGTGGACAGCACCTGTACCAGCTTCGAGGGTGACATGATCGCCAGTCACAACCAGTGATTCACGATCATAAAAGGGGTGTTGTAGACGTTGCTTATCTAGCGACTCACCTTTGCCCGATGTGAGCACTTGATAATCAGTGATGCCATAGCGAGCCAGCGCATCCTGCATTAAGTCCTGTGCCAGGACGATGCATTCTTTGCCTGCCATTTCACTATCAACTTGGCCACTATCAACCTGGTGACTATTGACTTGGACCACAACATAGTCGAATTTAGGGTTTAAGGAAACGGCTAAATTAGCCGGTAATGTCCAGGGTGTGGTCGTCCAGATAACAACCGACAAAGGCCCTTCGCCAAGGTTTGTTGCTGTGCCACCCGTTAGCGCGCCCAGAAATGCAGCTTTATCGATAACTGGAAACTTCACATCAATCGCAGGTGATACCTTATCTTTGTAATCAACTTCAGCCTCGGCCAAAGCAGAGCCGCAATCGGTACACCAGTGAACAGGTTTGTCACCTTTTAGCAAATGACCATTTTCGATAATCTTGCCGAGCGAGCGCACGATGTTCGCCTCGGTATCGTAATTCATTGTCAGGTACGGCTTGTCCCATTCACCGAGTATGCCCAGTCGAACAAAGTCGATTTTTTGATTTTCGATTTGCTTCTGAGCATATTCACGACAGGTCTGGCGGAATTCATCGACGCCAACTTTGACGCCAGCCTTGCCGATGTTTTTTTCGACCTGATGCTCGATAGGCAAACCATGGCAATCCCAACCGGGTACGTAAGGGGCATCTTCACCGTTCAAGGTGCGTGCCTTCACAATCATGTCTTTTAGAATTTTGTTAACCGCATGGCCAATATGAATGCTGCCATTAGCGTAGGGAGGGCCGTCGTGCAAAATGTAGCGTTTTTTACCGACGCGAGCGGTTCGAATTTTCTGGTAAAGATTTTTATCCTGCCAGTTTTGCAAACGATCAGGTTCACGATTCGCAAGGTTTCCACGCATTGGAAATGCTGTGTCGGGTAGGTTGAGCGTGTGTTTGTAGTCGGTCACAAAAATTCCAGTTGCCAGTTACCAGTTAATAATTTTAGACCTAAGGCCTTAATGCCTTGGCCTGCTAATTCAGGTCAGTTGTGCAAAATACTGCTTGGCCAAAACGATGTCCTGTTCGATATTGACCTTCAATTCTTCTAGTGAATCGAATTTTTTCTCGTCTCTGATCTTATGTAAAAAATCAACCTCGACGCTATAGCCGTAAACGTCCTGGTCGAAATCGAGTATATAAACTTCCAGAATCGAGTCGACGCCGTTCACTGTTGGGCGTGTGCCTAAGCTTGCCACGCCTCGCAACACGCGATTATCTATACCTTTCACCATTACCGCAAATATTCCTTTAACTATCAGGGTTTTGCTGCCCATTTTGATGTTAATTGTCGGGAATCCGAGCTGACGGCCTAGTTTTTGGCCGTGTGACACCTTGCCTGATAGCGAATAAGGTCGTCCGAGCAAGGCGGCGGCAAGTGTAAAGTCATCGTTTTGAATGCGCTCCCGAATACGGGTACTGCTCACGCGGACGCCATCAAACAAGAGGGTCTCGGTATTATCCACCTCGAAGCCGTATTGTTTGCCATAGCTTAGTAATGATTCGAAGTCACCGCTTCGTTTTTTGCCAAATCGGAAATCATCACCGATGACGAGATGACGAGTACTCATTCGATTCACCAGCAAGTCCCGCACGAATTGTTCAGCACTGAGTTCCGAAAATGGCTGGTCGAATTTAAGGCACAGCAGGTAATCAATTTCCTGTGATTTTAAATAAGCTATTTTCTCACGGAATCGAGCCAGTCTCTTAGGAGCCTTGTCCGGCGCAAAAAATTCGATTGGCTGTGGCTCAAAAATAATCACCGCCGAGCATAGGGTGCTTTTATCGGCAATGGTTTTGAGCTGTTGCAAAACCTGCTGATGCCCTAAATGAATACCATCAAAATTGCCAATAGTCACCGCGCTAGGCGGTAAAGTCTGAGTCAGGTTGTGTAAACCACGGATAAGTTGCATGTGAATGAGTTACTAAAGCTTATATATTGAAGAATAGATGAATCGTAAATCTAAAGTGCATTTTTAGACGCCCTAAAGTACAAAGTGATTCCGTCGAAACCCCATTATCCAAAGCATTAGCGCGTAACACAAGCCAGCTGGGACGATAATTTGAGCCAAATAATAAGTTCGCTCAAACCATTGCCAGTTGGCCCAGGCATCAATGCTGGGCATGAGTAGAACAATCAAGACTGCCATCGCACAGCAAGCCATCAGAATACGAAATAGTGGTAGGCCATAGTCGCTAAAAGACTCGATGATATTGCTTTTCCTTAACTTCATTGCGAGCATCAATGCATTGAAATAAGCCGACGTTGTGGTCGCCAATGCAAGGCCGACATGAGGTGCAATAAAATCGTTTTGCAGCATGGACACGACGAAAACCACATTCAGCGCCATATTCAAAACCATCGATTGAATGCCGATACGCACCGGTGTTTTTGTATCCTGGCGCGCATAAAAGCCGTTAGCGAGAATCTTAATTAAAATGAAGGCAGGCAAGCCCAGGCAATAGGCCATCAAACTGTAAGCCGACATCAGTGAATCACTGCTCTCGAAAGCGCCGTATTGAAATAAGGTCGATAGAATAGGCTGAGCCAGCAAAAACAAACCAATCGTAGCCGGCAGCGCTATCACCAGCGACAGCTGAATGGCCCATTGCAATGTTTTGTTAAAATGCGTCGAGCCTTCTTTGTAGTGGGCCTGGGACAAGTTAGGCAATACCACGGTCGCTAGAGCAATACCAAAAACGCCGAGAGGAAACTCGAGCAATCTGTCCGAGTAATACAACCAAGCCACACTACCCGACACCAAAAATGATGCGATAAAGGTATCAAACAACAAATTGATCTGCGCCACAGACGACCCAAACAAAGCAGGGACCATCAGTTTGATGATTTTTTGCACACCAGCATGACGCCATCCCCACTTTGGCCGGGGTAGCAAACCTTCGCGATATAAAAATGGCAACTGGAACGACAGTTGCAAAATACCCGCGATAAACACACCCCAAGCCAGTGCGGTGATAGGCGCATCGAGTAGTGGGCTGAGCCAGACTACGCAGCTAATCATGCTCACATTAAGCAAAACAGGCGTAAATGCAGGCACCGCAAAGTGCTTCCAGGTATTCAAAATTCCAGCCGCCATGCCAGTCATCGAAATGAACAGAATATAAGGAAAGGTGATGCGAAGCATATCCGACGTGAGTTGAAACTTGCCTGGCTGGTCGATAAAGCCAGCCGCAACAATGCTAATGACGGCAGGCGATGCGACAACACCGATCAAGCTTAGCACCAGCAAAATGCCGCCCAGCGTACCCGCCACCCGATCGATCAAGTCTCGGGTTTCGGCTGGCGTAAATTGATTACGATACTCAGTCAGCACCGGCACAAAGGCCAATGAAAAAGCACCTTCGGCGAATAACCGGCGTAGAAAATTCGGAATTTTAAAAGCGACGAAGAAAGCGTCTGCTTCATCACCCGCAGAGAAAAACCGTGCAATCACAATGTCTCTGGCAAGCCCTAACAGGCGCGATAAAAACGTCATCGACCCGACCGAAAGCGTTGATTTTAGTAGGCTAGACAAGGCTGCAAGTTGCTCATTATATAGAAGGACTAAAAGCGCACGATTTTACATCTAAATTAGTTATTTATCTGCATTAGTTCAGGCTCGAACCCAAGGCGCCTGTTATTGCAGGTGAGGCTGATAAAACGTAGGTCGGAAAAGCGTAGGCCGAAAAAGCGAAGCGCCTTCCGGCGAACTCTCAATGGATTACTCTCCATGTATCGCTCTCAATGCGGAGCGCCCAATAACCCGCTCTCGTCCAACAGCTTGTTACGAGAGTGATTTTTGTTTATTTGGAATAGTCAGAACGTTCGTGCCTGAGGCCGCCTGATGGCGCCTGAGGCTTATCAGTTTCTACGCTCGCGACATAAACTTCCCAGTCGTGGTATTAATTTTAACAACTTCCCCTGCACTTAAATATTCGGGCACCTGAATTTCAAGGCCAGTCACTAATCTGGCAGGTTTGGTTCTACTGGTTGCTGAAGCGCCTTTGATACTAGGGTCGGTTTCTATTATTTCCATTTCGACTACCTGCGGTAATTCTACGCCTAGCACCTTGTCGTCTGACAGCAGAGCAGTTATGCCCTCCAGCCCCTCGGTAATATAAAGGAAATCCTCTCCAAGGTCGTCTAATGACAAGTTGTACTGACTGTAATCTTCGATGTCCATAAAAACAACACTGTCGCCATCAAGATAAGAGTATTGCACTCTAACCTTTTGACAGTCAGCTTCCTTAAGCATCTCATCGGCTTTGTAAGACTCGTCTAGTTTTTGCCTAGTGACTAGATTGTTATAACGTATTTTATATATTGTCGATGCACCCCGAGAAGAAGGGCTTTTACAGTCGATAGTTTTAACAGCATGAGGCGTGTTATTAATATCAATGACTTGCCCTTTTTTTAGTTCACTTGCTTTTGGCATAATAGATTCCGATTTTTACTGCGAGTAGGCGCAGAGAATAGTTACCTGTATTGTATGTTAATTATCTCTTTTCTGGCACTTAAGTCCGACAGATTCCTAGCTTAAGCGACGTTTCGTTTTTCGTGTCGCAATGGCTACTAACGGATCTTCAGGCCACGGGTGTTTTGGATAGCGACCTTTCATTTCCTTTTTTACGTCGTGATACGACGAGCGCCAGAAGCCTGCGAGGTCCTGTGTAATTTGAAGCGGTCGGCCAGCCGGGCTGAGTAAGTGCACGACTAATGGCACCTTACCATCGACTACGGCAGGGCTTTGTTCATAACCAAACATTTCCTGTAGTTTGACCGCCAGCACCGGTGGCGACTCTAGGTAGTTGATGGCGATAGATGAGCCAGATGGCACGGTGAGTCGTTGCGGTGCGAGTTGATTGAGTTGCTGTTGTTTTTGGTAGGGTAGCAGGGCGTTCAAAATGTATTTTAAATTAAGCTTTTTGAAATCCTGCAATAGGTTAACGTCATTCAGATAAGGCGCTAGCCAGGTTTCTATCGATGCTAGTAATCTGGTGTGGCTAACATCCGGCCAACCTTGATCGGTTTCTACCGAGCCTAGCAAAGAGATTCTCGCGCACCATTGTCCCAGCTCTGCTGTCCAGGGCAGTAGAGCCAATCCCTGTTTTTGAATATGAAGACACAGTGCTTTTCTTTTTGCCTCTGCCGGGACTCGATCCAGTGCGGTTTTGTGCAATACGAGCTGGCTTATTCGGGTTTGATTTTCGGCAATGAAGCGATTGGTTTTTTTATCCCATTGCGCAATGGCTTCGGTACTAACCAAATGATTGAGTGCGGTATCAAAAAGAGCCTCGTCGAGTGCAGTCGCGGAACGGATGGTGTCTCCCTTGCCGCCCACAATACTCGATACTTCAGAGACAGCCAACCAGTGGCTTTTGGCTAAATTCGGTTGTCCAAAAAAACTGGCGCTGCGACCGTTGGCGAGTTGATAGCCTCCCGAGTGACGAACGCGCGCGATACGATCAGGATAGGCACAGGCGAGTAGGTAGCCGACGAGTTGATCCGCTTTGACTAAGAAGGTGAGTGAGTTAGGTTTACGATCGAGCTTGTTAACTTGTTGTGCGAACTGCTGCGCTTGTTGCTGGGTTCGATGTAGCCAGCCCTGATGTTGTCGTGGGCAACTTGAATCGCCTGATAAAATATCAAGTCGATGGCTAATGTCTGGATTGTCCTGACTAAAAGGGTCGGGATCAGATAGCAGGCTAGCTAACAGCCCCGCTTTTTTCGAGTAACCAATATTGACACCACACAACAGCAGGTGAGCAAGCCTTGGATGCAAGGGTAACGATGCCATGGCCTGACCATGTACCGTGAGTACCCAGCTATTCGATTTGGATTCAATGGCGCCAAGTAATTCAAGTAAGTCGATGGCTTGTAACCAGGGGCCTCTGGGTGGTGGGTCGAGCCATTTCAGTTCGGTCGGGCCATCGACACCCCATTGCAATAATTGCATCGCGAGTGGCGCCAGGTCGGCATTGAGTATTTCGGCAGGGATGTGCGGTACTAGTTGCTTTTGTTGTTCGGCTGACCAGAGCCGATAACATTGGCCTGGCCCCAATCTACCCGCTCGTCCAGCCCGTTGAACACTAGATGATTTCGAAATTTTCACAGTATGCAGGCCAGTCATACCGGTCGATGGATTGAATTTAGAAACACGAGCCAGACCCGAGTCAACCACAATATCAATACCTTCAATGGTCAGGCTGGTTTCGGCAATATTAGTCGCGATCACTACTTTTTGATCGCCGCTGGCATAACCCGACAATGGCGCGATAGCGGCCTGTTGCGCGTCGATCGATAGATTGCCAAATAATGGCCGAAGGTGAATATGGCTTATCTTACTCTCGATTAACCAGCTTGATAATGCCTCGGCAACTCGGTGTATTTCTCCCTGTCCGGGTAAAAAAGCGAGCAAACTACTCTGTGGATTGTCTAGCAGTGCCTGCTTGATTGTCGTCACCATGCGATCGACTATGCGTTCTTTTGGCTGGCTGGCACGTCCATAATTAATATCGACAGGATAAGACTTGCCCTCACTGCTAACAATGGGGGCATTATCTAATAATTGGGCGATAGCCTGACTATCGAGCGTTGCCGACATGATCAAAATCTTTAGCGGAGACTGCTCATCTCGAAAAAGCGTTCGGCCCTTCAGGCATAAACTCAGCGCCAGATCAGAATCCAGGTTGCGCTCGTGAAATTCGTCAAATATTACCAGCCCAAAATCTTCAAGCGATGGATCTTGTTGAAGCATTCGAGTCAGTATGCCTTCGGTGATGACTTCGATCCTGGTCTGCCTGCTAACCTTGGTATCGAGTCGCATACGGTAGCCAACGGTTTGGCCAGGTGACTCATTGATCAGGCTTGCCATTCGGTATGCCGCTGATTTGGTAGCGATTCGGCGTGGTTCGAGCATAAGGATTTTTTTACCCGACAACCAGGCCTCGTCCAATAGTGCGAGTGGCACCAGAGTTGTTTTTCCGGCACCCGGCGGCGCTTCGAGCACAGCTTCATTGCGCTCAGACAGGCATTGTTTGAGTGGGTCTAAACAATCTTCAACAGGTAATCCGAGTTGGATCAAAAAATGTCGCCTTTAATTTTGAGAAAAAAAGAGTCAAAACTGGTGAGCTCAGTATTTGACTTGAGTGAGTATTAACTAGCGTAAAACGTAGGGCGTCAATAGCGGGAGCGTATTGCGCCGAATGAAACAGATGATTATGGGGCTAATGATTTACAACTAACTACCAATATTGCTGAGGGCATCTCTAAAAATGCACTTTTTCCGCGATTGCGGCGTCAGCTCCGTGCTGGTGCGCCAGCCCGGTCGATCCTCATGTACTTAACGTACACTGCGGTTCTCCGCGCGGTACTTCCTTGCACTTATTGCCATGGATGGCATGTATGCTGTTTTTGCAGGAGCAAAAAACAGTCACGAAAAAATCACTATTTTTAGAGGCGCCCTTGAGTTTGGTGCGAATTTCTAAGGCATGCGGCGCAATACGCCGTCGGGACGGCTATTGCGCCCTACGTTGTGTATCGAGTTTTATTAGTTGCCCCGCAACCTTTAAAAGCTCCCTAAGCGGATAATTATCGGGATGATGAGCATTTTGCTTACCATCAAGGCCAGAATGGCCACCATTGTCGAGAAGTCAAAGCCACCCATCGGTGGGAGGCGTTTTTGAATTGGGTGCAGTATGGGTGCGGTGATGGTATTCACTAAGCCGATAACTGGATTATATTGCCCTGGATTGATCCAGCTGAGGACGACCTGAATGATGGACGCAACCAGAAATACGCTGATAAATAACGAAACTAAATCGGCAATGCTATAGATCAACAGGCCCACGTAGCTTACTGCGCCAATCGGCACAGCCACGTCAGCGATGGCGACAACCGGTATGTCGAGTACGCGTAACAGTACGAATTTGGCGTAGATGATCAGAAGGCATAGCACGATTGCGGCGGCGTCCTGACCTAGCATGCTGGGTATGAAACGACGCAATACTTTCAGTGGTGGTGTGGTCATTTTGACAATAAACTGTGACACCGTATTGTAGAAATCAGCCCGCAGCATTTGCAGGATAAACCGCAACAGCACCAGCAAAATATACAAATCAAATAGCGTTGTAATGATGAATGCGAGTGGTGAGGTAAAGTAATTAGAACCCATATTGAGACTCATTTTAGTATTTTAGATTAGTATTTTAGATGGTTAATTCTAAATGTTAGTTTAGAAAAAATAGCCAGTGTGACAATTACGGACGACCCGACAGTTCGCTTGCGAGTTCGACCGATCGATCATGAGCGGCTTGTGTCGCATTGTCGACTAACGAAGCCAGGTTATCTTTTTGAAACGATAAAATAGCCTGTTCGGTGGTGCCATTCTTAGAGGTGACCTGAGCACGAAGTTCGGCTGCATCTTTACCCTGAGCCATCGAAGCTGCACCGAGCGCGGTTTGTTGTGCAAGCGCTTTTGCAGTCTCGGGCGGTAACCCCAACTTTTCGGCCGCCTCTTGCAAAAGTTCGATAAAGTAAAAAAAGTAGGCTGGCCCACTGCCAGATATCGCGGTGACGGCATCGAGATTGTCTTCCTTTTCAACCCAGACCGAAATGCCAACTGCATCGAGAATGGTTTGCGCCGTTTGTTTTTGTGTTGCGTTAACCTGAGTATTGGCAAATATTCCTGTGGCACCCAGTTGCACCAGTGCGGGTGTATTGGGCATGCAGCGCACGATGCTTCGATTGCCACCCAACCAGCGATTGATGTCGCTTTCGCGAATACCAGCTGCGATGCTAATAAAAAGGCATTCGGGTTTTGTGTTGCTGCTAACTATTTGTTCGCAAACAGCCTGCAAAACCTGAGGTTTTACCGCAAGCACGATAATGTCGGCTGTGGTGCAGGCCTGCGCGGAATCGGTGGTGGTTTTTATGTCGAATGCTTGAGAAAGGCGGGTGAGCTGGTCTTGGTTTAAGTCACTCACAGTGATATTGGCTGCTAGATAATCGTTGCCAATCAATCCTTCAATTAGGCTGCTAGCCATGTTGCCGCCGCCGATAAAACAAAGTTGTTGATTCAAAGTCTTTCTCCAAAAATTGCAGTGCCTATTCTAACCAGAGTTGAACCTTCTGCAATGGCTGCTTCGATGTCGTGACTCATGCCCATCGACAGGGTATCGCACTCTATCGCGCTGTTTTGCATGAGCTCGAGTGCCTGATGCAACTTTGCAAACGGCTTGCGCTGTGACTCAACACTGGCCCTGGGTGTTGGGATGGCCATCAAGCCTCTCAGGCGTATATTGGGCAGTTGGCTAATTTGTTGGCTCAGCGCAGGCACTTCTTGCAGTGGGATGCCAGCCTTGCTTTCTTCAAGATCAACATTCACCTGAATGCAAATATTCAAAGGGGGCAGGGAGCTTGGGCGTTGTTCGCTGAGTCGCTGTGCAATTTTCAGTCGATCGACACAATGTACCCAGTCGAAATGCTCGGCTATGACTCGGGTTTTATTGGATTGAATCGCGCCAATAAAGTGCCAGCAGATGCCTAGATCAGTCAGATCTTTAATTTTTTGCTGGGCTTCCTGTAGGTAGTTTTCACCAAAATCTCTCTGACCACAGCGATAGGCTTCTCGAATATCGGCGGATGGTTTCCTTTTGCTGACCGCAAGTAAACATATATCAGATGATTGGCGGTGATAGCGATCAGCAGCCTGGTCAATTTTACCTTGTGTCTGATCAAGATTATTTTCGATGTTCTGCATAGGTTTTGCTATAGTTTGTTGACTGAAAGAATGTTGCTAAGAGTCTGCCTGACGTAGACTTTTTTCGCAGTAGCATTATGTTAAGTCTGGCAGACTCCAGATAATAATAACTTATGCCGTATAAGTCATGTTGATCGTTAACTAAAGTGCGTCTCTAAAAATAGTGATTTTTTCGTGATCTGTTTTTTGCTCCTCGACAATTGCTCCTCGATAACCGCTCCTGCGTTATTCTACTTACGGGCTCCTGCCCTAATGCATTGTTCTAATTTGTTACATCCCTGTAACGATGCACCAACAGTAGGGACCACGAGGCCACGGCTGCAATCGCGGAAAAAGTGCATTTTTAGATACCCTAAAATTAGAAGAGAGGATTCATGGATATAGCTCAACTACTCGCTTTTGGCGTGAAACAAGGCGCTTCAGATTTGCACCTTTCGGCGGGATTACCTCCGATAATCCGTGTGGATGGTGACATTCGTAGAATAAATATGCCCGAAATGGACCATAAACAAGTATACGATCTGATTTATGACATTATGAGTGATAAACAACGTAAAGATTATGAGAAGTTTCTGGAAACTGATTTCTCTTTCGAAATACCAGGACTGGCACGTTTTCGTGTTAACGCCTTTAATCATAACCGGGGTGCCGGCGGCGTATTTCGAACCATCCCTTCAAAAATTCTAAGCCTGGGAGATTTGGAAGCACCGAAGATTTTTCAGGATATTTCCGAATACCCTCGCGGTCTTGTGCTGGTAACCGGGCCAACTGGGTCGGGCAAATCGACCACGCTCGCAGGCATGGTTGATTACAAAAATGATAGTGAATATGGTCATATTCTGACGGTTGAAGATCCAATCGAATTTGTCCACGAGAGCAAGAAATGCCTGGTCAATCAACGTGAAGTGCATCGTGATACGCTGGGGTTTAACGAAGCATTAAGGTCGGCATTGCGTGAAGATCCAGATACGATTCTGGTCGGCGAAATGCGTGATCTGGAAACTATCCGGCTGGCATTGTCGGCGGCTGAAACAGGCCATCTGGTTTTTGGGACTTTGCATACCAGTTCGGCTGCCAAGACAATCGATCGAATTGTCGATGTTTTCCCGGCAGCAGAAAAATCCATGGTTCGATCGATGTTGTCGGAATCATTGCAAGCAGTTATCTCGCAAACATTGATGAAAAGAATAGGCGGCGGTCGAATTGCCGCGCATGAAATAATGCTCGGGACACCGGCGATTCGAAATTTAATCCGAGAAGATAGGGTAGCGCAAATGTATTCGGCGATACAGACAGGACAAAATGTAGGCATGCAAACACTCGATCAAAATTTAAAAGGACTGTTGGCTCAAGGATTAGTGACTAAAGATGAGGCCAAGAAGAAAGCGGCTCATCCGGATCAACTGTAGTTATTAATTTAAAAACAAAACATGACATGACAACACAAAGCGCACCAAGAGAATAATTCAATGGATCGTAATAAGGCGATAAGTTTCATGCATGATTTGCTGCGCCTGATGGTGAGCAAGGATGGTTCGGATTTGTTCATTACAGCAGGCTCGCCACCTGCGATGAAAGTGGATGGGAAAATTACCGTTGTATCGGAAAAAATTCTGTCGCCAAATCATACTCAGATCCTGACGAGGTCGATAATGAACGATAAGCAAGCGTCTGAGCTTGAATCAACGCAGGAGTGTAACTTCGCAATTGGCTTACCCGGTGTTGCACGCTTTCGTGTCAATGCCTTTGTGCAACGAGGCAGCACAGGGCTGGTATTGAGGTTTATCAATTCTGAAATTCCCACTTTTGAAGAGCTGCACCTGCCAGATATTTTGCAGGAAATAGTGATGGCTAAGCGAGGTTTAGTTATTTTCGTGGGTGGTACTGGTTCGGGTAAATCAACCTCGCTTGCTTCGATGGTGAATTATCGTAATAGAAATAGCCATGGGCATATTATTACCATCTGAAGACCCGGTGGAGTTTATTCACAAACACATCAACTGTCTGGTGACGCAGCGAGAAGTGGGTGTAGATACCGAAACCTATGGTATCGCGCTTAAGAACACGTTACGTCAGGCACCCGATGTTATTTTGATTGGTGAGGTTCGAGACCGAGAAACCATGGAGCATGCGATTGCATTCGCAGAGACAGGGCACCTGTGTCTGACTACTTTGCACGCCAACAGTACCAACCAGGCGCTCGATCGAATTATCAACTTCTTCCCTGATGAACGCCGATCTCAGCTATTGATGGATATATCGCTAAACCTGAAAGGTTTGATATCTCAACGACTCATTCCAAAAATTGATGGTGCTGGGCGCATACCTGCCATCGAAGTCATGCTCAATACGCCTTTGATGGCCGATATGATTTTTAAGGGTGAAGTGCATGAGATGAAATCGTTGATAGCAAAGTCAAATGGATCGGGTATGAAAACATTTTACCAGGCGCTATTTGATTTATATGAAGCGGGGGAAATTACATTTGAAGATGCGTTACGAAACGCCGACTCGGTTAATGATATTCGCCTGCGTATTAAGCTTGAAAGCGCCACGGCTCGAAAAACGGGCTTGTTAGAAGATCATCTTGAGTTTGAACTGGAAGCATCGGATGACGACGACAAAAGAGGTTTAAATTAATGAGCAGCCTAATCGGACGAGTGTGATCATGACGAGAGAACCAACAACGAAGTTACTAGAGCCTTATATGAAGCCGATGGTAGAGCAGAAGGTGTTGGTCTATTTTTCGTTACTGGCGCACCACCCAGTATGAAGTTACAGGATAAAACGAATGCTATTACAAAACAAACTTTCGAACCGGGTCAGGTGAAAAAACTGGTTTATAGCCTGTTAAGTGATGAACAAATCAGTGACTTTGAAATAAACTGTGAATTTAATATGTGCTTTACGCTAGCCAGTATCGGTTGATTCCGGACCAATATTATTATTCAGCGTTCTGAAGTCTCGATGGTTATTCGCTATATAAAATGGGATATTCCCACGCTGGATGAGCAGGGACTACCGCAAGTATTGAAAGAAATCGTGATGAACCATAGTGGCCTGATTTTGGTGGAGAGTCGCAAACGCAAGATACTCGACATAACCTAAATGAAAAGAATGACGGCCTGGAAGAGTTGGTGTTGCCGTCTGACGAGGGTTAATACCCCTATTCTGGCGGAATCCTAGATTAATTTTATGTTCCGGGCGAGAGAAGTAAGGTGTGATAAATTTGGTAATCGTAATGCTTCTAGTCTGACTTTGCCGGGTTAGTTAAAGCTGGTTTTACGAGCCGCAATTATAAACAATCTGCCCAGCAACAATCGTGGCCGTGACACGACCATTAAAGTCCCAACCCTCAAACGGCGTGTTTTTTCCCTTCGAGATAAAATGTCGACCTTCACAGTAATAATGCGCATCAGGATCGATGATGCAGATATCTGCCCGCTCGCCAATCGCTACTGTGCCCGCGGGAATGCCGAGTAGTTTAGCGGGATTGACGGTTAATCGAGCGATCACTTCAGGCAAGGTCATTACGCCTTCTTCCGCTAACCGAAGTGCCAACGGCAACAAGGTATCAAGGCCGCTTATGCCGGGTTCGGCTGAGGGGAAGGGGCATAGTTTGGCATCTATTTCATGCGGTTGGTGATCTGAGCACAGGCAATCGATGGTGCCATCGACTAGACCATCACGTAAGGCTTGACGGTCGAGTTGACTTCTCAGTGGCGGAATGGTGAGTTTGCTGGTGTCAAACTCGCCAATATCGTGATCGGTGAGGAACAGTTGGTGCATGGTACAGTCGGCCGTAATGGGCAATCCATTGGCTTTGGCTTGACGAATCATATCGACTGATCGCGCGCAGGAGAGCTGCCCAAAATGCGTTCTTGCGCCAGTTTGAGCGACTAGCTCTATGTCTTTTGCGAGGGCGGCTGTCTCTGCTGCTTCTGGAATGGAGGATAGTCCAAGGCGAGTCGAGATGGCGCCCTCATGCGCACAGCCATTGCCATATAGATCAGTATCTCTGGGTTGAATAATAACGAGCATTTGCTGACCAGTGGCATATTCCATCGCGCGCCGTTGAACCAGGTTGCTGCTAAACGCATGATTGGCGTTGCTGAATGCGATACAGCCGCTAGATTTTAAGCCCGCCATATTGGTTAGGTGTTCACCCTCGAGCTTTCGTGATAACGCGCCAATGGTGTAAATATGGCAGCAGTTGCCTGCTTTCGAGTTGCTGTGATGGATGAGTTCGACGACGGCTGTGTTGTCGATAACGGGTTCGGTATCCGGTGGTATGCAAAGACTGGTGATGCCGTTGGCAATCGCCGCCTGAGTTTCGCTTTCAATCGTCCCCTTGTGCACTTGACCCGGTTCGCGTAGCCGCGCCTGACAATCGACCAGACCCGGTATCACCCACTGATTATTCGCATCAAGGGTTTGACCTGCTTTAAAATCGGCGGGTGGCGTGCCTATGCCGACGATTAAGTTGCCGTCGATATAAATGTCTGTTTTGGTCTGGCTAAGATTAACCGGATCGATGAACAGGGCATTTTTGATATGAATGCTCATAAGTGTCGTTCCCCTACTGTCATCGACCGACTGTCATCGACATAACGGCCATGCGTACTGCAATGCCAAAAGTCACCTGTCGCAAGATAACCGATTGCGGGCCATCCATGACACTCGATTCGATTTCGACACCGCGATTGGCGGGACCCGGATGCATCACTATGGCATCAGGGTGGGCGCAATTCAGGCGTTCCTGGGTCAGGCCAAAAAGGTTGAAGTATTCTTTCTCACTAGGTAGCAGCGCGCCCCGCATACGCTCTTTTTGCAAGCGTAACATGATGACAACATCAACATCTTTTAGCCCCTGCTCGAGATTGTCATACAAATGCACGCCGAGTGATTCGATGCCAATGGGCAATAATGTTTTAGGGGCGATAACTCGAATTTCGGCAGCACCGAGTATATTGAGCGCGTGAATCTGTGAGCGCGCCACTCGCGAATGAGCGACGTCGCCGACAATCGCAACCCGTAGCTGAGCAAAGTCTTTCTTAAAGTGACGTATTGTGAACATGTCGAGCATGGCTTGGGTCGGATGTTCATGCTGACCATCACCGGCATTGAGGACGCTGACACCGGGTTGCACATGCTGGGCAAAGAAGTGGGCGCTACCGCTATCCTGATGACGGATCACGAACATGTCGATTTGCATGGCTTCAATGTTGCGAATGGTGTCGAGCAGGGACTCGCCCTTGGTCGTTGCCGAAGTATTTAGATTCAGGTTGAGAATATCGGCCGATAAACGCTGCGCCGCGAGTTCAAAGGTCGACCGGGTGCGAGTGCTGGGTTCGAAGAATAAGTTAGCAACGGTTTTGCCGCGTAGTATTGGCACCTTTTTGACGGTTCGTTCGGTGACCGACGTGAACGACTCGGCGGTATCCAGTATGTCTGTTAATACCGACCGATTTAAGCCTTCGATGGCTAGAAAATGTTTCAGTTTTCCGTTTACATCGAGTTGTAAGTTGTGATTCGACATGGTTTCTTTGTTAACCGGCCTCTATTCGCGTTTTGATGCTGAGTCGAAGTGGTTCAGGCCCGCTGAGTTTGATATGGCTACCAGCTTCGAGCCGAATAGTCTCGGCGACGATATCTGGCTGGATAGGAATCGAGCGTTCACCACGATCTACCAAAATAGCAAGAATGATTCGCTCGGGCCGGCCATAGTCGAATATCTCGTTCATCGCTGCTCGAATGGTACGGCCTGAATAAATCACATCGTCGACGAGAATGATGGTTTTGCCATCGATATCGGTTGGCAAGCTCGATGGGTTAACCGTTGGATGAAGACCCGTTGTAGTAAAGTCGTCACGATAAAACGAAATGTTTAAACGGCCAAGCTCGGTGTCTGGGGCAATGCTTTGATGAATGATATTAGCGATCCAGTAACCACCCGTTTCGATGCCGACGATGATGGGTTGATCGGCAGGGCCCTGGGCGCCTGGAAAATAGGGTTTGAGTGCTTGTGTCAGCTTATCGATGAGTATTTCAACTGAAGGTAATGACACGGATGTTCCTGACGCTAAAGGGCCTAGTATTGAATGCGGGCTACTTTATAGCATGATTTATTATTGAGGGCATCTCTAAAAATGCACTTTTTCCGCGATTGCGGGGTAGATGTTAACTCGCGCTTGCTTTATCACCGCGAAGCCAGGATTCGGTGATCAGCATGGCTGCAATGCTATCGATTTCCTGTTTGGTTTTGTGTTGCTTGCTTTCGACTGCCATCTCGTAGGCTTCACGGGTGGTGAGCCGCTCATCGACCAGTTCTACCGGCACTTTGAATCGACCTTCGAGCTGCCGACTGAATTTTAGCGCTTTTTCGGTCATGGGGTGATAGTCGTCAATCATCGAACTCGGCAAGCCGACAATGAGCTTTTGCGGCTGCCATTCTTTCAACAGGCTTTCAATCGCTTGCCAGTTGGGTTTTTGGTTGATCGATTTGATCGCATTCAAGGGGCGCGCCTGTGCCGTCAGGGTGAGGCCTATCGCGATGCCAGTCCACACCGTACCAAAATCAAATCCAATGACGGTATCGACTCTAGATTCCATGCGCCTACTTATGCGTTGCCACTGACAGGTGACAGCATGCTGATATCAAACCCGAGTGTATCGAAAGCCATTTGCCATTTATGGTCTGAATTTTGGTGGAATAAAAGTTCGGCGCTTGAAGATGACGTCAACCAGGAATTTTCCTGTAACTCGGATTCAAGCTGTCCCGATGCCCAGCCCGAAAACCCGAGTATCACCAGATAATCCTCTGGTCCTTTGCGATCAGCAATGGCCTGCAGAATATCAGCCGATATAGTCAGATGGATGCCGTCTGAAACTTCAGTGGTTTTTTGCCACTCGTCGAAGGCGCTATGCCCAGTTGCTCTATGTAATACAAAGCCTTGTTCAAGCTGTACCGGCCCGCCGATATAAACCGGCTGTTGGCGAATATCCTCCTCATTACATTCAATGTTGAGTTGCTCGAATACGTTGTGAAGCTGCTGAGATGTCTGGTGGTTGATTACCAGCCCCATGCTGCCCTGCTCGCTATGTTCGCACATGTAGACAAGGCTAGAAGCGAATAGCGGGTCTTTGATGCTGGGCGTGGCGATAAGGCACAGATCGACCAGACTTTGAGCAGTTGTATTCATTTAAATCACCACTCCATTCGTATTCAAATGGTTACTGTTAAAATTCCATGTTCGGATAATGACTATTTGATCGGCACGTTGCTTCAATTCTTCAGAAAAAGGTGAAAATGGTTCTGATAATCGCAAAATTCGCTTCGCCGCCTCGTCGAGAATACTTGATCCAGACGACTTGGTTATTTTAACGCCCAGTATTGCACCTAGTTGATTGATGCGCACACTTAATCGTAATTGGCCGTTAATTTTTTTGACTCTAGCTTCGCTTGGATAGTTCAGATTACCGGTGTGTTCTATTTTTTGAACCCAGGCAGCTAGGTAGCTTGCCTCTACCGCCTTTTTAGTGGCGGCGGTTAAGGTGATCAACCTCGGTCTTTTGGCGTAATCGACCGTCATCTGGCGGATTTCAGCTTTTAATTGAGCTATCTTAGTTTGTCGCTGTTCGGTATCACTCGCCTGCCTAGAATTGGATTCTTTCTGTTTATTTTGCTGTGTTTTGTCAATCGATAGGTCAGAATCCTGTTGCGTCAGAACATAAATTTGACTAATCGTGAGTTGGTTTTTGTTTAATTCCTGCCTGGCTTGATCAGCCAGTCCGTGCTGATTAATCAGAGTGTTGGCCGATACCGGTGCGCTGGGACGCGCTTTCTCGTCGGCCTTTCCACCACCGGCCTGATCGACCTGGGCTAAATAGTCAGGGTTTTCGACTGTCTCCAAACTACGAGAATTCGCAATAATAACCTCGAGACTAGGCGAGGCATCGGAACTGTATTTTTCTGATTGGGTAAATCCAACGCCTAGCACGACGATGGCGTGAATGGTTAAAGCCAGAAAAAGTGTGAAGCCCAGCCGATCGCTGGCATTAATGCCGGGGTTGTTTGGTTGCGGTGCGTCTTGATTGGTCATGTGGGGTGTATTTTGCCAGACTAATGGTAGGACTTCACCAGTCGTTTGCGTCGACTGCCTCGATAATGTGAATTTATTGCCGATGGGCGAAGCCAACACTAGTCGACAAGCATTACCGGCCAGTCGCTGGTTATGTTAATTTTCTGTGCGAATGAGCGCGTGATGATTATTTTTTATCTTCGCTGATAATCAGGTAATCCTTTATGCCCAGTGATTTTGCCAGTGACCGGTGATTGCCCATACCGTCGATCATCAGTGTTGTGGCGGCCACATCGGACAGCACTGGGTCAGATGATAATACAGCGCCGAGCTGATATGTTGGGAAGGATCACCTGTCCTCGGGTCGATAATGTGGTGAACGATTTTACCCGCTTGCTGATAGGAGCGCTGATAGTTTCCGGAGGTGAATAAGCTGTGGTCAGCTGTCAGGTTGACGCTGGCAATCGCGCCGGGTGCGAAAGGATTTTGTATGCCAATTTTCCAGGGCTTGCCAAATTTGGTTCCCGAAACGTACAGGTCACCACCCGCATTAATCAAGAAGTGTTCGAAACCAGAGTCGGTTAAGTAATAAGCGATTAGTCCGATGTCGTAGCCTTTGGCGATGCCACCTAGATCAAGCTGGAGATGAGGGTTGCTGCTGGTTTAGTTTCAGATCAAACATTGTCGGAATGTCGGTTTTTATCAGGTTGATCATGCTGGTATCAGGCCCGCTGGTACCATGAAAGCCATAGGCGTTGATGAGTCGTCCTAAGGCTGGGTTAAATAAATGCTGTGATTGAAGGTAATATTGCTGACTAAGCGCTAATAGCTGTTTGAGGGATTCGGGAACTGTGGCGGTATTGGTGTCGATTAAGGCTTGGTTGAAGCGAAACTGATCTCCATCTTCCCAGGCATGCCAGTTTTTTCGGTAAACTAGAAGTTGACGTTCTATTTGGGTTAACGCGGCTTCCGCTTTGTTGTGGTCTGGGTGTATCAGGGTGACATCGATAATGGTGCCAAATTGCAGAATGCGTTGTTCTACCAGCTGTTCCTGATTGTTTCAGGCAGAGAGTAAAAGGAATAATAGGCTGGTAATTAAGCGGGAATTAATTGCTCTACACAATTGAATAAATCGGCACTGATATTAAGTTTAAACTCATCGTCGAGTTCGCGAATGCAGGTGGGGCTGGTGACATTAATTTCGGTGACATAATCGCCGATAACATCCAGGCCGACGAAAATGAGCCCTTTTTCGCGCAGCTTCGGCCCAATTTGTTGGCACAACCAACGGTCACGGTCGCTTAGCGGTTGCCCGCGAGTACTGGCACCGGCCGCGATATTGCCTCGGTTCTCACCTTTGGCTGGTAAGCGGGCCAGGGCATAAGGCACTGGCTCACCATTGATCATTAGTATGCGTTTATCACCTTCGGTTATTTCGGGGATATAGCGCTGAGCCATGGTTTGAGACGTGCCGCGCTGGGTCACTGTTTCGAGGATGACGTTGGTATTGGTATCTCCTGCCTGAACTCGGAATATCGATTGTCCGCCCATGCCATCTAGTGGTTTGATGATGACGTCCTGATGCTCTGCGATAAATTCGAGTAATCGTTCAGGGTTGCGGCTTACGCGAGAATCGACACAGCATTCGGGGAACGAGCGGGTATAGAGCTTTTCGTTGCAATCGCGCAGGCTAGACGGTTTGTTGACGACTAAGGTGCCATTTTCTTCTGCTTGTTCGAGCAGGTAAGTGCAATAAATGTATTCGAGATCAAACGGCGGGTCTTTACGCATAAAAATAGCGTCGAGTGAATCCAGTCGGCAACAACCCTCGCCAGTGACCCGAAACCAGGCGTCGTTGTCGTCGGTGATTTCAACTGTTTGATAGTTGGCATAGCTGATGCTGTTTTCCATATACAAGTCGTCGATGCGCATATAGAAAATTAGCCAGCCACGGCTTTGCGCTTCGAGCATCATCGCGAAGCTTGAGTCCTTCCAGGGTTTAATTTGCTCGATCGGGTCCATCACCATACCGAGCTGTCGCTTAGTCATTTTTTCGATTCGGCAATTTCTCTGGCCGCAGCGAGTAATGCTAGACGGCCGATAATGCCATAGGCATAAAATCGATTGGGTGCGCTATAGCAATCGTCGTCTAAATTAGGCGAGTTGCAAGGGTCGGCAAATGCCAGTGGTTGAAAAGACATGCCCGGTGAGTTGAGAATGCCAGTGGCTGACTTCTTCGAATGCATTCGGTAAAAGCCTCCGACGACGTAATGGTCAATCATATAAACCACCGGCTCTGCGGTGAGCTTTTCATCGCCAACCGTTTCTAATGTCGGTACACCTTCTTGCAGTATTACTTCTGATGTATCGCCACCTTCTTTTATGGAAGACATTTTAGTTCGTTGCTTACGGTTAAGTGAGCGAATTTCTTTGGCAGAGTTGACGATCAAAACACCCATTCCATAGGTGCCTTGATCTGCCTTCATGACAATGTAAGGCTTGTCGGTAATGCCGTATTCGTTATACTTTTTCTGAATGGCGGTGAGTAGTTTTTCAGTGTTCTCGGCCAGGCAGTCTTCACCTTCACGTTTCATGAAGTCTATGGCGCCACAATTACGAAACAGTGGGTTGATTAACCAGGGGTCGATATCGATGAGTTTGGCAAAGCTTTCAGCGACATCGTTGTAAATATGGAAATGATCTGACTTATAACGATTTGACCAGCCCAGATCCATGGGTGGCACGACCGTTTGCTTGAGCTTTTCGAGGATGGTTGGTCGCCCGCCTGATAAATCATTGTTGAGTAGTATGGCGCAAGGCGAGACACCCTCAACCTGTAGCTCGTCATCGACGCGCTGGATAGGGCTGAGCGTGACTGATCTGCCTGATGGCAGTTCGATCGTATTAGGCTCTTCAAGGTCTGGGTTCAAGCTACCGAGATAGCAGTGATATCCTGCCAGCGTAATATATTCAATTAGGGTGGCAACGCTCTCGAGGTAGAACAGGTTTCGGGTATGCCTTTCAGGGATGATGAGTAAGTTCTTAGCGTCAGGGCAATAGCGCGATAATGTGATTTGGATCGCCTGAATACAAAGCGGTTTGGATGCTGAATTTAAGTTATTAAACCCGGCAGGAAATAAATTGGTGTCGACAGGTGATAGTTTAAAACCTGCGTTTCTTAAATCGACTGAGCCATAAAATGGTGCTGGCGTTTCGTTAAACTGCTCTCGTAACCAAATCTCAATCTGCTCTTGATGAGCGAGTATTTGTTGTTCAACGTTGTCAATTGGACCGGTGTTGGCGGTCAAAAGATGGGGGACCGTGGTTAGAATTTGTGCACTCATAGCGTTAGTAACTGGTTAGTGTGGCCTAATTCTACTGAATTTCGCTCCTTAAAGCACATCTAAATCTAGTTGCCAGACCTAAATTTTGGCTGCTATTACGCAGAATAGTAAGCTTCTAATGCTGGACTAGTATTAGTTGGCCCCTACAGCAGCGGTTTAAGAAATTTGTGAGAATAATCAAATGATAGAAATGACATTATGTCGTTCGAATCAATCACTGGTTTTGCATGAGAAATTGCATATAATTGATTAAAAACAATATTAGCCGGAATCAATTAGCAGCCCTCTGGGGGCGTGTGTGAGCGACGAGTTACATCAATCTGAAAATACCAAACAGCTGCCATTTTCAAATGTGGAGGTTATGGTGATTGATGATAGTAAGGCGATTCCTCGAAGCGCAGAAACCTTATTGAAAAAAGTGGGTTGTGACCTGGTAACGGCAGTCGATGGCTACGAGGCATTAGCAAAAATCACTGTTTATAAGCCCGACATCATTTTTGTCGATATAATGATGCCTCGCATGGATGGATTCGAACTGGCTACCCATATGCAAAATGAGCCTGTTTATTCAGACATCCCCATTATTATGATTACCTCAAGAACGGGCGAAAAACATCGTAATCGCGCGTTAGGAATTGGTGTCGCGAATTATATGGATAAGCCTTATCAGGAAGATGAGCTCATAAGCAATATTCAAAAGGCACTAGACTGTCGGACCTAGGATGAATCTTCTGCGAAAAAGCTATTTTGGCCAGATTTCCCGATCAAAAAATGGGATCAAAATGACTTTCCCTCACTACGATTACCTAAGTCCGACAGACTCCTGAGGAAGCGAAGCATGGTTGATGGTAATGGTTCAATACGCTGCATGATTCTCCCGCTTACCTCGATAAATCTCGTTGTGCCAAAATCGGCTCTTGCAGAAATTATTGGTTATTCGGCACCCAAAAAACTAGCGGATAGTAGCGACTGGTTTGGCGGTGTGGTGTTGTGGCGGGGCGTATTCGTTCCTGTCGTCGCAGTAGAAGAAATGTGCTCGATCGATAGGGCGTTAGCCGGGTCGAGAGCTAGAATCGCTATTTTGTATAACCCCAATAAAGATGAAAGTTTGCCTTATATAGGGATTCATATGCAAGACATCCCGCGTGCTTACCTGGCGGAGTCGGGTAGAATGGAATCACGTTCAGATGCAAAGCTTGGGAAGTATCTGCTGTCGCATGTCGGCGAAGAACATTTAGCGCGAGCAATCCCTAATTTCGACACCATTATTTCAGACTTAAAACTAGAAATCTCTGACGAAAAAATTGAGCAGGCAACTCACTAAGTTTCACTTTCATAATCTCGAACGCATCGATTTCTCTTTCAAGTCGACCCTTTAGGGGCACCCTTTATATATCGCCCCAGCAAGACTGAGCTATGGCAAGTGCTGTCACTGCGGCTGTTTCGGTACGCAATACTCGAGTGCCGATTTGGCTTGATATAAAACCAGCGGCATTCGCTAATCCTATTTCAGTTGCAGATAATCCACCTTCCGCACCCAGCATAATAGAAATTTGAGGTACTTTGGTTTGAGGTTGCAATAGAGTGATAAGGCGAGGCCCTTGAAAATCCAACAGGAACTTATTTTCTCGCTGATAGGAACCTTCGAGCAGTGACTGGAGGCTGTTAAAAAAATCAATTTTTGGTGGAATATGACGCCCGCTTTGTTCGCAAGCATTGATCGCAATAGCCCGCCAATGGTGCTGTTTCTTTTCGAGTTGGTTTGGTTTAACGGGTATCTGACTGTGATTCGAGTTGAATATTGAAATTCGTTTTACGCCTAGCTCAGTCGTTTTCTGAATCATCCAGTCGAGATGGTCATTCCGACTTAAACCTTGAATGATTTCGCTATCCAAACTTGATTCAGTATTGCCCTCCGATTTAGAAGTTATCGAAGCAAAGGTCTTTTTTCCTTCAAAAGATAATCTCGATTCGTAGTTGCAACAATCCAAACCATTGAACAAAATAATGTTCATATCTGATTTTAGCCGGAGCACATTGCGTGCATAGTGGCTAGTCGCTGTATCTAACTGAATTTTTGAACCAACAGCGAGCGACTGCTCAGTAAAAATTCGAGACAGTCGCATCGCTTATCCTATTGGTGGTAAAGAGTGGTGGTTTAGTAGCGGTAATGCTCTGGCTTGTAGGGGCCGTTAACACTAACGCCAATATAGCCGGCCTGGTCTTCAGTCAGTTGAGTTAACTTGACGCCAACCTTTTCCAAATGCAGACGAGCGACTTCTTCGTCCAGGCGCTTAGGCAAGGTGAATACTACATTGCCATACTTGCCAGGGTTACAGAAAATCTCCATCTGCGCCAGAGTTTGATTGGTGAATGAATTAGACATCACGAAACTCGGGTGTCCAGTCCCGCAGCCCAAATTAACCAGACGGCCTTCGGCGAGTAGAATAATGCGGTTGCCATTCGGGAAAATAACATGATCGACCTGTGGCTTAATATTTTCCCACTTGTATTTTTTAATGGCCGCAACTTCGATTTCATTGTCAAAGTGGCCGATATTGCAGACGATTGATTGATCTTTCATTTGCACCATGTGATCGTGGCGAATAACGTTGAAGTTGCCCGTGGTCGATACAAAAATATTGGCCTCTTTACAAGCCTCGTCCATGGTTACAACTCGAAAACCTTCCATCGCGGCCTGTAGCGCACAAATAGGGTCTATCTCAGTTACCCATACGGTGGCACCCAGTCCTTTGAGAGACTGTGCACAACCTTTTCCAACATCGCCATAGCCTAGCACTAATGCAATTTTACCGGCAATCATCACGTCGGTTGCACGTTTGATACCATCGACCAAAGATTCACGGCAACCATAAAGGTTATCAAATTTAGATTTAGTGACAGAGTCGTTAACGTTGATCGCAGGGAAAGGCAGTTCGCCATTAGCTTGCATTTGAACCAGGCGATGAACACCTGTTGTTGTTTCTTCGGTGACACCCTGGATATTCTTCAGAATGTTTGAATACCAGTCGGGTGAGGTTGATAGCTTCTCGCGAATAGCCGCATAAACAACGGTCTCTTCTTCACTGCCTGGATTATCGAGAACGGAGATGTCTTTTTCGGCTTTGCTGCCAAGAATGATCAGCATGGTCGCATCGCCACCATCGTCGAGAATCATGTTAGGTGTGCCACCATCATGCCAATCCATCATACGGTGCGTGAAGTCCCAATACTCTGTCAGGGTTTCGCCTTTGAAAGCAAAGACAGGTACACCTGATTCGGCAATTGCCGCCGCCGCATGGTCTTGAGTAGAAAAAATATTACAGGAAACCCAACGAACTTCGGCACCCAAAGCAGTCAGCGTTTCAATCAGTACGGCTGTCTGGATGGTCATGTGCAAAGAGCCAGCGATGCGGGCGCCTTTCAATGGTTGCTGTTTACCGTACTTTTCGCGAAGTGAAACCAAACCAGGCATTTCTGTTTCAGCGATTCGGATTTCTTTACGACCCCATGGCGCAAGACTGATGTCTGCTACGTGAAAGTCCTGTGTTGTATCGATTACGTTTGCGTTCATAAATAAACCTTTCATGTTATCTATTTATGAGCGCCGTTAAAAAATTAACCGAATGAGCCTGGCAGATAGTCTGTCGCAGCGCTCCTCATTTCGGCCGTGGTGGTAACTAGTTAGAGAGTATCTCTAAAAATGTAATTTTCCGCGATAGCCGCGTCTGCTCCGTGCTCGAATCCTCATGTAGTATCGTACACTGCGGTTCTCGGCAATTACTCCATGCAGTCGTCCGCGCACTCGGGCTTCGCCCTTGCCCTACGGGCCAGCCGTTGGCTGTTGTCTCCGCTACGCTCCGGCTCCTTGCACTTATTGCCATGGATGGCATGTATGTCTGTTTTGCCTCAGGGCGCCTACTGTTGGTGCATCGTTACAGGGATGTAACTAATTAGAACAATGCAGGAGCAATTGTCGAGGAGCAAAAAACAGATCACGAAAAAATCACTATTTTTACAGACACTCTAGTGCGTATTATAAACCAGCATCTGATTTTAACACTTCTGCTTTGTCAGTTTTTTCCCAGCTCAAATCGATATCGTCTCTGCCAAGATGGCCATAAGATGCTGTCTGCAGGTAAATTGGGCGAAGCAAATCGAGCATCGCAACTAAGCCTTTGGGTCTCAGGTCAAAATGCTTGCGAACCAACTGAATAATGCGAGCATCGTCAATTCGTCCAGTACCAAATGTCTCGATACTGATTGATGTGGGTTCGGCAACGCCAATTGCATAAGACACCTGTATTTCACAGCGATCGGCAATGCCAGCAGCGACAATATTTTTGGCGACATAACGTGCAGCATAGGCTGCCGAGCGGTCGACTTTTGACGGGTCTTTACCCGAAAAGGCACCGCCACCATGTCGCGCCATACCACCATAGGTATCAACAATAATTTTACGGCCGGTTAAACCAGCATCTCCGACTGGCCCGCCGATAACAAAGCGTCCTGTCGGATTGACGTGAATATTTTCAGTCTTACATTGTGAAAACCAGTCTTCGGGTAGAACGGGTTTCAAAATGGTTTCAATCACGGCTTCGCGCAGCGTTGAGAGGCTGACATCTTCGGAGTGTTGGGTCGAAAGAACGACCGCTTCGATACCGACTGGCCGGTGATTTTCATAGCGAAAAGTCACTTGGCTTTTAGCGTCTGGTTGTAACCAGTTGAGTTCCCCTGATTTTCTCACTTCTGCCTGACGTTTCACCAATCGGTGTGCGTAGGTGATTGGTGCTGGCATTAAAACATCCGTCTCGTTACTCGCGTAACCAAACATAAGGCCCTGATCTCCAGCGCCCTGCTCATGGTCGTCTGACTCGTCGACACCCATTGCAATATCGTCAGATTGTTTGCCTATTCCGGTGAGGACAGCGCAAGTATTGCCATCAAAACCGGATTCTGGATTGTCATAACCGACATCATTAACAGTTTTGCGAACCAGGGCTTCCAGGTCGACCCATGCCGATGTGGTGATTTCACCGGCGAGCATCACCATGCCAGTTTTGACTAAAGTTTCACAGGCAACACGTGAACGTGGATCTTGCTCAAGTAATGCGTCTAGAATGGCATCAGAAACCTGATCAGCCACTTTATCTGGATGACCTTCTGATACCGACTCGGAAGTGAAAATGTAAGCATTTGACATAATTTTTGCTCGGGCGAAAAAGAAGGTGATTATATATAAGTCAGTTGATAACAAAATAGCAAATCACCAGTTTAAGCAATAAATTCATAAATATATATGCATATGTCGTTTTTACGACAATTAAGGTGATAAAGGATATTTTGAGTTGCCCAAAATTGTCATTTGCGAGAGAATACCGCGCCTTATTCGGGGCTAGTGGAGATAGAGCGAAGCGGCTGTCCGAATAGGTAACCAGGTCGATAAAGTTTAGGTGTCATTACTAGACGTTTTCCTCAAATGTAATCTTATCGGTCGCTACGTTATTCGGAGCCAGTTATGCCTTCACCCAAGACGCTTGCTAATGCTGTCAGAGCGTTAAGTATGGACGCGGTTCAAAAAGCCAAATCGGGTCATCCCGGCGCCCCCATGGGCATGGCTGATATTGCACAGGTTCTCTACAGCGAATTTTTACAACATAACCCCAAAAACCCCAGTTGGCCAGACCGAGACAGATTTATCATGTCTAACGGACATGGGTCAATGCTGCCTTATTCACTATTACACTTGTCCGGTTACGACCTTTCAATAGACGACTTAAAAAACTTCCGTCAACTCCATTCAAAAACACCCGGTCACCCGGAATATGGCTACACGCCAGGCATCGAAACAACTACAGGCCCATTGGGGCAGGGTATCGCTAATGGCGTTGGCATGGCTATCACTGAACGAGTGCTAGCGGCCGAATTTAATCGTGATGGCCACAAGGTTGTCAATCATAATACCTATGTCTTCCTGGGTGATGGCTGCATGATGGAAGGTATTTCGCATGAGGCGGGTTCACTCGCCGGCACTTTAGGCCTTGGTAAACTCATTGCATTTTGGGATGACAACGGCATTTCTATCGATGGCCCTGTTGACGGCTGGTTTGAAGATAATACGCCGCGTCGCTTCGACGCTTACGGCTGGCATGTGATCGAAGTTGATGGTCATGACGCCGACGCTATTAAAATAGCAATAGAAGCCGCCCGCGCGGTAACGGCGAAACCATCGCTTATCTGTTGTAAAACAACCATCGGTTATGGCTCGCCGAATAAAGCTGGCACTGCTGGTTGTCACGGCGCGCCATTGGGTGATGAGGAAATTGCATTGACCCGTGAAGCACTGGGTTGGGAGCATGAACCTTTCGTCATACCTGAAGCGGTTTATGCGAAGTGGAGCCATCGCGAAGCTGGCGAGGCGAAAGAGCTGGCCTGGAACGAAAAACTAGTCGCCTATCGCGCCGAATACCCTGAATTAGCAGTTCAGCTTGAGCGACGCCTAAAGGGTGATCTGCCAGAAAATTGGGCAGAATTGTCCACCGCTTACGTTGCCGAAGTGGATGCCGCGGCTGCAACCAAAGCGAGCCGACAAGCATCGTTGGCAGCGATCGAAGCTTACTCTTCGTTGCTACCAGAATTATTCGGTGGCTCAGCCGATTTAGGCTGTTCGAATTTAACCGAATGGTCAGGTTTTAAAGCGATGCGCGCCGAATCGCCCGAATCTAACTACATCAATTATGGTGTTCGAGAGTTTGGCATGGCGGCCATGATGAACGGCATCGTATTGCATGGCGGACTGATTCCCTTCGGTGCGACTTTTTTGATGTTTTCAGACTACGCTCGAAACGCCTTGCGCATGGCCGCGTTAATGAAAATCCAGAGTATTTTCGTTTTTACCCATGACTCTATTGGCCTCGGCGAAGATGGCCCAACGCATCAAGCAGTCGAGCAAATTCCGACACTAAGAATGATTCCAGGCATGAATGTTTGGCGTCCCTGTGATGCAGTTGAATCAGCGGTAAGCTGGAAAGCGGCTATTGAACATCGCGATGGACCCAGCTGTTTGGTGTTTTCACGACAGGGACTGGCGCATCAAGAGCGAACGGCGGAGCAAATTACAGCGATATCAAAAGGTGGTTATATATTAAAGGACTGCGAAGGCACGCCTGACGCCATCATTATCGCGACTGGTTCCGAAATCGAATTGGCGATAGATGCTGCAAAATCAGAAGGCTTGGCGGATAAGAAAATTCGGGTTGTTTCGATGCCATGCACCGCCCTATTTGATCGCCAGAGCAAAGAGTATCGTCAATCAGTGTTGCCATCAGGTGTAACGGCTCGTGTTGCGGTTGAAGCGGCTGTGACTGAAGGTTGGTATAAGTACGTTGGGCTTGACGGTGCTGTCATTGGTATCGATACCTTTGGTGAATCAGCACCGGCAAAAGAGCTTTTCGCCTACTTTGGTTTTACAGTGAGTAAAGTTGTCGAGGCTGTTAACAATGTCACAGCTGAATAGGCGTAACATTCGATTTCTTTTTTTGAGCAGTAATGGTCAATGAATAGTTTTGACACTAGTCATTGCAGTCATTGGCCATATTATTTTTTAAACATAGATTAATTCAGGAGATTCAAGCATGACAATTCGAGTCGGTATCAATGGTTTTGGACGTATTGGACGTATGGTATTTCGTGCAGCTCAGGACTTTGATGACATAGAAGTAGTTGGTATCAACGACTTGCTAGACCCAGAATATTTGGCTTACATGCTCAAATATGATTCCGTTCATGGTCGTTTCAAGGGTGATATAGCGGTTGAAGGTAGCACTTTAAAAGTGAATGGTACTAGCATTCGATTAACGGCTGAGCGCGATCCATCGGCACTGAAGTGGGATGCAATTAACGTCGACGTCGTGATTGAATCAACCGGTTTGTTCTTAACCAAAGAAACAGCACAAAAGCATATTGATGCAGGTGCTAAAAAAGTCATCATGTCAGCACCCTCCAAAGACGATACACCGATGTTCGTATTTGGTGTTAACGATGACAAATACACAGGTGAAAATATCATCTCAAATGCATCATGCACAACTAACTGTTTGGCGCCCATCGCCAAAGTGATTAATGATAAATTTGGTCTTAAGCGTGGTTTGATGACGACTGTTCATGCGGCAACTGCAACACAAAAAACAGTGGATGGTCCTTCAATGAAAGATTGGCGTGGTGGTCGAGGCATTCTTGAAAACATCATACCTTCTTCAACGGGTGCGGCCAAAGCGGTCGGTGTCGTATTGCCTGAACTGAATGGCAAATTGACGGGTATGGCATTTCGGGTACCAACATCCGATGTATCGGTTATTGACCTGACTGTCGAATTGGAAACAGAAGCCAGTTACGAAGATATCTGTGCGGCAATGAAAGAAGCATCCGAAGGTTCGATGAAAGGCGTGCTGGCCTATACCGAAGATAAGGTCGTTTCAACCGATTTCCGTGGCGAAGCCTGCACATCAACCTTCGACGCTGAAGCGGGTATCTCGATGGATAGCACTTTCGTTAAGCTAGTATCCTGGTATGACAATGAATGGGGCTACTCTTGTAAAGTGGTTGAGATGGCGCGAGTTATTTCGGCTTAAAACTGTTTAAGTTTAATAATTAATAATACTTAATTAAGACGACCTAATTAAGGGTTCCTAGGAGCCTGTCGGGCTTAGATAATCGTAGCGAGGGAACGTCATTTTGAACCAGATTTTTTGATCGAATGAGGCGAATAGTCGTTCTATTCAACGAATTGGATCGGGAAAACGGACCAAAATGGTTTTTCCGCAGTAGATTAATCCTAAGTCCGACAGGCTCCTAGTTAAGATCTAAGTACGATTACAACAAAGGGCGTCTCTAAAAATAGTGATTTTTTCGTGACTGTTTTTTGCTCCTCGACAATTGCTCCTGCATTGTTCTAATTAGTTACATCCCTGTAACGATGCACCAACAGTAGGCGCCCTGAGGCAAAACAGCATACATGCCATTCATGGCAATAAGTGTAATGAGCCGGGGCGTAGCGGAGACAACAGATGGTCCGTAGGGCAAGGGCGAAACCCGAGTAACCACCGCGCGGACGACTACATGGATATGCAGGAGGTAGAGCAATGCATGGAGCAACTGCCGAGAACCGCAGTGTACGATACTACATGAGGATTCGAGCACGGAACTGCCAAGAGTAGGGGCCACGAGGCCACGGCAGCAATCGCGGAAAAGTGCATTTTTAGAGTTGCCCAAAGACAGACAAGAAAGGCCTGCGCAACTTGTGCGGGCTTTTTTTAATATTAATCCATTCTTGTACTACCCAAGGAGCCATCAATGCCAGTAACCAAATTAGCCGATCTTGATCTGCGTGGAAAACGCGTGCTGATACGCCAGGATTTAAACGTACCGGTCAAAAACGGTGTCGTTACCAGTGATCAGCGAATTAAAGCGTCACTACCAACGATTCAGTATTGTATCGATGCTGGTGCGCAGCTGCTGATTATGTCCCACCTGGGTCGTCCAACAGAAGGCACCGTAGACGCTCAATATTCACTACAACCGGTGGCCAATTATCTGAGCGATGCCATTGGTAAGACAGTTAGTTTAAATACTGACTATCTAGAAAAATCACCGACCATGGCGGATGGTGACGTTTTGCTGCTCGAAAACGTACGCTTTAACCCCGGGGAAAAAGCGGATGACGAAGCGTTATCGAAACAATATGCCGCTTTATGTGATGTTTACGTAATGGACGCCTTTGGCACGGCGCATAGAGCGCAGGCTTCTACACATGGTGTCGGACTGTTTGCACCCATTGCCTGTGCCGGCCCACTGCTTTCTGCCGAGTTAGATGCGCTCACCCTGGCCCTCGATAAACCAAAACGTCCTGTTGTTGCGATCGTCGGTGGATCCAAGGTTTCGAGCAAATTGACCGTACTAGATGCACTGTCTGAAGTCGTCGACCAATTGATACCTGGCGGTGGAATAGCCAACACATTTGTCGCTGCAGCTGGGTATAATGTCGGCAAGTCTTTGGTAGAAAAAGACTTGATACCCGAAGCAAAACGATTAATGGAAGTTGCACATGCCAATGGCAAAGACATTCCTGTGCCGACAGACGTGGTGTGTGGGAAAGAGTTTTCAGAGCAGGCGAAAGCCACTGTTAAATTAGTCAGCGAAGTTGATGATGATGACATGATCTTCGATATTGGCCCTGAGACAGCGGCAAAATTCGCTCACTTGATGGCGCAGGCTGCAACAATCGTATGGAATGGTCCAGTGGGTGTTTTCGAATTCGATCAATTCGGCGAAGGCACTAAAACCCTGGGGCAGGCCATCGCATCGTCTCGCGCATTCTCTATTGCCGGTGGCGGCGATACACTCGCAGCCGTCGATAAGTACGATATCGCATCCGGCATTTCATATATTTCTACCGGAGGAGGCGCCTTTCTGGAGTTTCTGGAAGGCAAACAATTACCTGCAGTTACCATGTTAGAACAAAGGTACGCTGCGGCGAAGGTATAACAGGAAGGTATAACTTAAAGGTATGACATCGATGGCGATAAATATACGTAGAACAAAGATTGTAGCAACACTCGGCCCTGCAACTGAATCAGACGAAGCACTAGACTCACTGATCAAAGCCGGCGTTGACGTCGTGCGGCTTAATTTTTCTCATGGTAGTGCTGAGGCGCATGTTGCCCGAGCCGAGCAAGTCCGTGCCATCAGTAAAGCCAACCATCGCCACCTCGCGATTCTGGCCGATTTGCAGGGGCCGAAAATCCGTATCGATCGATTTTCCAATGGCGCAATTATATTAAAAAATGGTGACAAGTTTTGTTTGAATGCCGATTGTGGTGTGAATGACGGCGATCAAAATCAGGTTGGTATTACCTATAAAATGCTACCGACCGAAGTGAAAGCAACAGACATACTCGTGCTCGACGAAGGTCGCATCGTGTTAGAAGTTGAATCTACCTATTCGGCTAGAGTGAATTGTAAAGTACTGGTTGGTGGCGAATTATCCGATAGCAAAGGTATCAACCTGAAGGGTGGCGGATTATCAGCCAATGCTTTAACCGACAAAGACAAGGCGGATATCATTACTGCGGCAAAATTGGATGCAGATTACATTGCGGTTTCCTTTCCACGAACCGCCGATGATATCCACCTTGCACGTCAGCTACTGCGTGATGCTGGTGGACAGGGTGGCATAGTAGCCAAAATTGAAAGGGCAGAAGCACTCGATAATCTGGAAGCAATTATCGATGCCTCCGATGCAGTCATGGTCGCTCGTGGCGATCTCGGTGTTGAAATAGGCGACGCCAAACTGCCCGCAATACAAAAACATATCATCAAGACAGCGCGAAGTAGAAACTGCGTTGTCATTACTGCCACGCAGATGATGGAATCGATGCGTGATAACCCGATCCCAACTCGTGCGGAAGTTTTCGATGTCGCCAATGCGGTACTCGATGGCACCGATGCGGTCATGCTCTCTGCCGAAACAGCGACGGGTAGTTTTCCTAGCGAAACCGTTCTGGCCATGTCTGATATCTGTCTTAACGCCGAACAGGAAAGCCGTGCGAGCAAATCCAAGCACCGATTAAATAGCACTTTTAGTCGGGTCGACGAGGCTATTGCAATGGCCTCGATGTATACCGCAAATCACCTGGGTGTACGCGCGATCGCCTCTCTGACAGAAACAGGGTCAACTGTATTATGGATGTCGCGCATTAGTTCCGGTATTCCTATTTACGCGCTGTCACGTCACGAATCAACCAACCGTAAAGTGAATCTATATCGAGGTGTATTCCCGGTCTATTTCCCCACCATTCACACCAGTCACGCCGAAGCGAACCAGGAAGCAGTGGAGTTTATGAAAAAACAAAATGCCGTCGACGATGGAGATTTGGTGATCATCACCAAAGGTGACTTAATGGGCACCGATGGTGGCACTAACGCAATGAAGATTGTTGAAGTTGGAAACATGGCGAAGCTTGTTTACTAGTAAGCCGAGTAACTTTGCTAATTATCTAAAACAAAAGGGTTTACCCGAATGGCACTTACTTAGGCCCGAACTCTTCGTCATCCCGGCCTTGAGCCAGGATCCAGTTGAGGCAGGGAGTCGCTAATAGACTATATTTTTGTATATATCTGAAATACTAACGCCTTTGGTTTAACTGGCTTTTATTCCTAAGTAAGTGCTATTCAGGTTTACCCCAATGCCGTTAACTTAAATAGGTAGCGTGGGTTACACCTACAGTGATGTAGGTGGTAGGGCGACAAGGGCGATAGCGTATCCACCATTTCGAAATCGCGTCAGGGTATGTGCATCGGGTTACGCGATAAGGCCGCTAACCCGACCTACGTTTTTTCGCACATAACTAAACGGTATTCGGATTTACTTTTTTGCTCGATATCAAACTATAAGTAAAAATTGCTAACCCAATCCATATCCCAGCAAAGCCAATCAACTTATCCTGATTAAACCCTTCACCAAGAATCATCGCGCCCGACAAAAACTGCAAGGTTGGCGTGACATAAAACAAAATGCCAACGGATGTCATTGGTAGTAGTCGAGTCCCCGACGTAAAAAAAGCCAATGGAATGACGGTAACAGGCCCGCCTAAAATCAGCCAAAGATCGGTAGAAGAATTTAAATTCAGAAACATTGCCTGACCATTGAGGTGTAGCCATGTTAATGCGGCGAGCGTAAACGGCAGGAGCAGCAAGGTTTCGATTAACAAACCAGGAATGGCATTAGTCGCCATTTTCTTTCTGAGTAGTCCGTAGCTTGCGAAACTAAACCCCACACCCAGTGCTACCCATGGGAATTCGCTAATGCTAGATATGTAATAGGCAACGCCTAATGCAGCAAAGCCAATGGCGGTGAGTTTTAGTCTATCGAGCTTTTCACCGAAGAAAATCAAACCGGCAACCACATTGAGAAGAGGCGTCAGGAAATACCCCATGCTCGCTTCAATAACGCGTTGATTTGCTACAGCCCAGATGTAAATGCCCCAGTTTGCACAGATAAAGAGACTGGAAATAGTCAACAATCGAATCTCGGCCCAGGATCGAAACGCTAACATAACTTGTTGTCTTCGGCGTAAGTTCAGTAAAACCAGCAGTAGTAATACCGGTGTCGACCAAAGCATTCGGTGCAGCAACACTTCAAGCGGCGCAATATGTGCGAGTAGCGACCAATAGAGCGGAAATAACCCCCAGCCAACATAACCGGTGAGGATGATCAAATAGCCTTTATTCATTGGCTGATGCCTTCGAAAATAGGCGGTAGCGTTTGTTGATAGCCGCAGCAAAAAATTGGATATTGACAATGTGTCAGTAAATCTTCGAGATTATTCATATCGGCAGTGGTATTCGTTTCAAGCTGATTCAAAATGATGGCGGCTATCGCTAAACAGCTATTTTCAATCGCCTGTATCGTCAGTAAAGTCTGGTTCACCGCACCAATTTTATTGTTGATGACAATAATGGTGGGTAATTGCAGTAAGCCAGCGAGATCGGCATTGAGGCCATCCTCCGCCATAGGCGAGTAGAAGCCGCCTGCGCCCTCGACTATCAGCGTGCTATTGCAATCATCTCGTGAACAAGCGTTGAGTAAACTATTGAGCAGTAATTGCCGCCCTTCGATTCTGGCAGCACGATGGGGCGCTAATGCAGCTTTAAATTTGAATGGCGTAATTCTATCGATACTTTCACGATGCTGATTCGCCTCTTGAAGCTTTAGACCATCGGCAGGAATCATTTTCCCCGACTCATCTAGCTCGCAACCTGACTCGGTCGGTTTACGTGTTTCCAATGTCAGGTTAAATTGACTTAGCTGCCTCACTATTTCGCAAGTGATATAGGTTTTTCCGACATCGGTGTCGGAACCGGTAATAAAATAACCAGAACTATGGATAGGAATCATCGCGACATTCTGTTCAAGAAGTGCAGCAACTTCAAGCAATGATTGAATTGCCTTGCTACAATGTCACTACAAATTTTTATCGGGTTTATCCCGCATCAGGTAATTAAGTCAGTGTCACGATCTGCAGCAAGTACTTCCTCAGAATTTTCAATTGGCCAACGCTGGATCAGCGTTGCCGAACTTCAACTCGGTCTTGGGATGGTAATCGAAATTGAACATAGGACCGTCAGTATTATTTTTCCGGCAACCACCGAAACACGCATATATGCTCGGCAGGACGCGCCCTTGTCACGCGTGCGTTTTACGCCGGATGACTGGATCTTGAATCAACAGGGAGACGCTTTCAAAATTGTCGAGCTGAAAGAATCGAAAGGCTTGATTGTTTACCAATGTGTCAACGACGCAGGCGACGAAGTTGCCTTGCCAGAGGGGAGACTCAATAATTTCCTACAGTTAAATCGTCCGGGCGAGCGTTTAATGAATGGTCAAATTGATCGTAATAAATGGTTTGCACTACGCTATCGCACCCGCGAAATTACCAATGCCCTGTTGCAGTCACCGGTGTACGGCTTAGCGGGTTGTCGCACCAGTTTAATCGCACACCAGCTTTATATCGCACACGAAGTCGCACAGCGTTACGCGCCACGTGTCTTGTTGGCAGATGAAGTGGGGCTAGGAAAAACCATTGAAGCAGGTCTTATTCTGCATCAACAATTACTCACAGAACGCGCTAATCGCATGTTGATTGTGGTGCCTGAAAGTCTCGTGCACCAGTGGTTGGTGGAAATGCTACGACGTTTCAATTTGATGTTTAGCGTGTTCGATGAAGCGCGTTGTGAGGACATGCTAGAGAAAGATGACGACAGGCTGGCAGAGCTGGATAATCCATTTCACAGTGAGCAACTTATTCTTTGTAGCCTACAATTTCTGGTCGATAACCCGGTGCGAGCTCAGCAGGCAGTCGAGGGCGACTGGGACCTTTTGGTGGTCGATGAAGCGCATCACCTGAGTTGGTCTGCCGAATCAGTGAGTGAGGAATACAAAACCGTCGAAGCCCTGGCTAACCAAACACCTGGCGTCCTGTTGCTCACGGCGACACCAGAGCAACTAGGCAAGGAGAGCCATTTCGCCAGACTAAGGTTACTAGACCCGAATCGGTTTAATGACTTAAATAGTTTTCTAAAAGAAGAATCCAACTATGAACCACTCGCAGATTTAGTCGACGCGCTTCAGCAAGATTCACTGTTAGATAGTGGTCAACTAAAACTGATCGAACAAACAGTTGGCGAAGGTGAAAACCAGAAATGGATTAGCCTGTTAGAAAGTGAAGATAAACAAGAACGCTCTGCTGCGCAACAATCTCTGGTCGAAAACGTGCTTGATCGACATGGCACTGGCCGAGTTCTATTTCGCAATACGCGTCATACCATTAAAGGATTTCCGGACCGAGAAGTCCATGCCTACCCGATAAAACTATCTGCTCATTGGCAGATAAAATATGAGCTTTCAGAAGATCAACCCGATCAACCGCCACAGCATTTACTATCTCCCGAACTTGGGTTTCTAGCGGATGACGCCAATTTTAACTGGGCCAGTGGCGATGAGCGGATCAAATGGTTAGCCGAATTCCTGCAGAAAAGCACCGATAACAAAGTGCTAGTGATTACATCCAGTGCCAACACGGCACTGGGAATAGCGGAGCAGGTCAGGCTCAAAACTGGCATAAAAGCAGCTGTTTTTCATGAAGGTATGAGCCTGGTCGAACGTGATCGCGGTGCTGCATTTTTTGCCGATCATGAAGCCGGAACTCAGGTTTTAATCTGCTCAGAAATCGGCAGTGAAGGTCGTAATTTTCAATTTTCTCATCACATGGTTTTGTTCGACCTACCGGTCAATCCCGATTTACTCGAGCAGCGCATCGGCCGTCTTGATCGTATCGGTCAAAATGCCACCATCAATATACACGTACCTTATTTGCAAGCGACTGCGCAAGAAGTGATGTTTCGCTGGTATCACGAAGGCTTAAATGCATTTACTCAAACCTGTGCTGCTGGTCACCAGGTGTTCATGCAGACACGGGCAGAATTATTGAAACATTTGACCGAACCTGAGTTACCACTCGACAACTTTATCGAACAAACCAATCTGCTTTACCAGCAATTAAACGAAGCCTTACAAATGGGGCGAGACCGCCTGCTGGAAGCCAATTCCTGTCGACCGCTGCTTGCCGAAGAACTGGTCGACGAAGCGATGGCGCGTGATTATGAGCACGATATTTTCAGCTACATGGAGCGGCTCTACGATTGCTATGGCGTCGAGAGCGAAATCCGTGACCCTGATAGTTGGGTTATTTTGCCAGGCGATAACATGCTCACCAAAATGCCCGGCTTACCGGATGATGGCATGACCATCACCTATCGTCGTAATGTCGCACTCGCGAATGAAGATCTACGTTTCCTCAGCTGGGAACACCCGTTCGTGCGCAATGCGATGGACATGATCCTGAGTAGCGAGTTTGGTAATACCTCGTTGGTCGCGATTAAATACAGCAGCGTAAAACCCGGTGCCATACTACTCGATTGCCACTTTCTAATGGAATTCTCCGACGACTGTAAGCTTAATAGCCAACGTTATTTTCCGAATAGCAGTGTGCACATTGTAGTCGATGAACAGCGCCGAGATCACAGCGCTGTGCTCAGCCACGAGACGATCCAGAAAATATCCCAACGGGTTGATATCGACACCGCAGTAAAGGTCGTTAAGGCACGTCAAACTGAATTAAATGATTTACTCGAGCTGGCAGAAAAAGCAGCCGGTTTGAAGGTTCCAGCGTTGGTAGCTGCGGCCAAACAACGCAGCCAAGATGTGCTAGAACGAGAAATTGATCGGCTGATTGCATTGCAGAAAGTGAACGCTAATGTCCGTGACGAAGAGATTCAGTTTTACCGAGATCAGTTGAGTCAGTTTGAAAGCTCTTTAGGGAATGCCAGGTTGAGGTTGGATGCTATTCGTGTGATGGTTTCTATTTAGTCGCCAACCTGAATGAACTGTTTGGCGCAGTTCATTCAGACAGTAGACCCACGTAGGCCTTATAAGCCACAGGCGCCATCAGGCGTGACCAACTTGCCAATTCCATCAAGCAGTCGATACACTCCTTACGACAGAGAATCACGTAAGATGCGGTGAGTTTTGCGAACCGCAGCATTGCCATCAACTTCAATATATCGGGTGTCCTAATTCTGCTCCCAGCCCCCAGCCCCAACTCCCTCGGGTGTTGCATTGAGTGAAAATGTAGATATGATTTAATCCAGTGAATGACCGTTTTTTCGGTTCGAATACTCTAATGCTTAAAGCGAATTTTATTACGTACGACTTCCAGCAGACTAGGCGCTTGTGTCATGAAAGGATTATCTTTGACAGTCAATGCATTATTCCATCAAAGTGACGTATATTTACAATCGGTGCGTTGTAAATCAATGACTTACATAAAGTATTTGGAATTATACGTCGATTTGACGTGTTATAACACGTCATTTTGACGTCTACTAGGCGTTAGCTTTTTAAAACAGCATTACCTTGATCCCGTTATGGGATCGCGCTATGCTCTTGCACATGAGAGTCATATCGAAACGAACATTAAGAGATTTTTGGCTGTCTTCACCACAACACGAAGACTCTAAATCCCAGC
>JBDNJA010000208.1:0-4230 GCA_041688005.1 Gammaproteobacteria bacterium | reverse complement strand
ATTTGGGCCTCGGCAAGTGTGACTTGATAGCCACGCTGCCCAAAAGTACAGGCAGCCTCTAGTCCAGCAGGACCAGCTCCGATGACCAATACGGACTCATCGGCATGCCGCTCGGGCACTTCATCAGCATGCCAGCCTCGGCGCCACTCCTCACCCATGGTCGGGTTTTGAGTACAACGCAATGGAGAGCCTAACGAGTCATGTGCATAACAGACGTTACAGCCAATACATTCACGGATGTCATCGAGCCGCCCTTGATTGATTTTCTGAGGAATAAAAGGATCGGCAATCGACGGTCGAGCCGCACCAATAAAGTCTTGCACGCCGGAATTAATTTGACTCAACATCGTGTCCGGTGAGGTGAATCGTCCGACACTGACGACTGGTTTACTGGTCATCGATTTGATCTTGGCAACTGCTGCCTGATTCGATGCCTCTTTGACAAATCGTGAGCTGCCCATTTCCCAGCTGTAGTCATTTACGGTGATATCCCACAAGTCGGGTAGCTCGGCTATCATGCCAAACATTTTGATTAACTCATCTTCGTCATTATCTACTTCTCTAGGTATCGAATAACGTACCGCGACCGCACAGCGATGGCCTACCGTGGCTCGAGTCTCTTCAATAATTTCGCGAATGAGTCGCACTCTATTTTGTGCTGAACCGCCATATTTATCCTGTCGAGAATTGATTTTTGGCGATAAAAAATCATGCAATAAATATTCATGGTTGGCATAGACATAAACAATGTCGAAGTTAGCTGCCAATGCACGTTCTGCTGCTGCTTGATACCAGCCTTTTAGTGTTTCGATATCCTCCAGCGTCATTGCCTTAGTTTGCAAGGGCATTCCTTCCTTGGCGGTATTCGGCAGGCTAGTAGCGCCGAAAGCGGGTTGGCGCGTATAAAGATTAACCGACGAGCGACCACCGTACCAAAGCTCAACCCCGGCCAATGCGCCATGTTCGTGCACGGCATCGGTCATTAAGCGCAGTTTTGCGACATCACTGTCATCCCATAGGCTGGCATGCGGGTAAGGCATATCGTCCGAGCTAGGGTGTATTGAGCAGTACTCGGTACAGACCACGCCCCAGCCACCGGCGGCTTTCATGCCGCGCATTGCTGCCATCATTTGCGGTCGACGATAACCCATACCACTACAATGCGGCACTTGATAAAAACGATTCGGCGCGGTGACAGGCCCAATTTTGACAGGTTCAAACAAGGGATCATATCTAGAGTCGCGGCGGCCGGCTTTCATCAATTAGCCTCCTTCGTCTAGCAAATTTTGATTGGTTTGTTTCATAGCGCCCTGTGCTGGTGGTTGATCCTGGCTGACGACAGGTAGCACTGCTCGCAATTGATTTTGAAAGGCGCAAATGCCAAGTTCAAGATCCGACATCATGGCGCCTTCAAATGCACTCGACCGCATACCCTCAGCGCTCCACTTAACTAAATTGAAATCCTCGTCACCCACAGCCGAATTGATTTCACGATTTAATTCACGTGCCTTATGCATTGCAGGACGATCATCCTCCAATGCATAACAAGCACCCGCCATCACACTTTTGTGATAACCAGTTGGGTAGACCTGATACACCTCGATCGAATCAGGGAATAATGTAATCACTATGCCTGGGAACATGCCCCAATAAATCCACGCCGAAGCGTGCGACTTTGGTAAATAATTAGATTCGGGCAATATCTTTACGTAACTTTTAATCAAAGGCTTTTTAAACTTTCGATTCTCGAAGCTACCATAAGATCGCGACAAGCCCGACTCGAGCACTTCGTCTTTGTAGGTAGCGCCAACCAAATCAAATAGCTCTGGGTGACCAATCGGCACGTGATAACCTTCGTTATCAATATCAAGCACCGACTTCCAGTCGAGGTCATAGTCGAAGCGCCAGGATTCACCCAGCGGTTGCATTTGTTCAATATTATAAAGACCTATTTCTGCTTCAGCGTCGGCGAAGGTACTGGCTATGGATTCACCCTCACCACCAAAACGAATGAAGATCAAACCATGCCATACCTCACACTCAACCGGTTTCAAGCCATATTGAGATTGGTCGATTTCTGGGAAGGTTGAAGATTTTGGGATATTTTTCAGACTACCGTCAAGATGATAAGTCCAGCCATGGAAAGGGCAGATAATCGACTTGCCACAATGCCCTTTTTCGCCCTCAACTACGCGTGAACCCCGATGGCGACAAAGGTTATGGAATGCTCGAACCTCACCCGATGCGTCGCGAATAACAACAGCCCGCTCGTGTCCAATGTCGAAACACTTATAATCACCAGCGCGCGGAATATCAGAGATATGACCTAACCACGTCCAGCTTTTGAGAAAAACTTCGTTTATTTCTAACTCGGTTAACTCTGCACTGTTATAAGTCCAAGAAGGAAGGCCAGAACGGTTTCCACCTGCTTTTTCAAACACTGCCTGTGCTGTCGTAAAGTTCATTTTCGGCTACCCCTAAATGAGAAAATAATGTTCCCGATATTATTCACAAAACTGAAAATCAGGCTGGATTTTGATGGTGACAGGTTAAACCTGCATTCACAAAACCCCTATAATTTCCAGATACCTTCATCTATGCAGTCCTGCATCGCCAGCTCCACACCCTGACGTAAAATGCTAACCATCTCATCGATTTGTTCACGAGTAATGGTCAAAGGCGGTGACATGACGCACATATTAATAATAGGCCGCACCAGCAACCCGAGGCGCTGGCAATGTTCATCAATGCGATTGCCAATTTCATAATCTAACTCAAGATCGTTTCCACCTTGGTTTAACTCACACTCGACACAACCCATCAAACCAACACCGCGAACATCACTCACAATCGGAATATCACGCAAAGTTTGCAATTTCGCTTGCATGTAAGGACCAACTTCCTGCACATGCTCAAATAATTTTTCGCGTTTCATTATTTCAAGGTTTTTTAATCCGGCCACTGAAGCCACCGGGTGTCCCGAATAGGTGAAACCATTTGAGAAAACAGCACTATCACCACCCAATTCACGCACTTCATCGATTAAACGATCCGACACCATGAATGCGCCCATGGGTATATAAGCCGAGGTCAAACCTTTCGCGGTAGTGATAATATCGGGAATAATGCCAAACACCGCTTCCGACGCAAAACAGTGCCCCAAACGTCCAAACGACGTTACCACTTCATCTGACAGATACAACATGTCGTACTTACGGCAAATTTCCAGGCAACGTTTGTGGTAACCCTCTGGCGGCACAATGACGCCACCCGATGCCAATATTGGCTCCGCAACAAATACGGCACAAAGATCCGGCCCAACTTCGAGAATTTTAGACTCTAAATTTGCGACACATTGGTCGAGAAAATCTGCATCCGATTGACTCGCATCTTTCAATAATGGGTGTGGTGCTGGAATGTGATGCACCAGATCGTCGGCGAAATCGAGATGGCTTTTGTCGCGTTCTTTGCCTGATACGCTGGCAGAGAGATAAGTACTACCGTGATAGCCCTTCATTTGAGAGATGATCTGCTTTTTCTCTGGCTTGCCACGTACATTGTTGTAGAACTGAACAAAACGTAATGCTGAATCGACAGCCGTCGAACCACCGGTGGTAAAAAATGCGTGATTTAAATCACCTGGTGCTTCCGCAGCCAGAGCGGCACTAAAATTAGCTGCTGGACCGGTTGTCATAGACCAGGGTGATGTATAGGGGAGTTGTATTATCTGGTCATAAATGGCCTGCGCCATTTCCTCGCGGCCATGCCCTATATTGACACACCACATACCACCAGGACCATCGAGTAAACGCTTGCCATCACTATCGATGACATAGACACCGTCACCTTTTTCGACAACAGTACGGCTATTACTGCCAATTTTAACGATATCATCCCACGGATGAATAAACTGATTATCACGTTGTTTTAAATCACCAGCGCTACCGGACATAAGCCTTACTCCTAACCGAACAATAAATTATTGAGATAGCATTCTAATTATATTATTTTATTATTCAAGTTTTTCATAAGCTTAAGCCATACTGTTGACTAAACACTCAGTTAAACGTAGAGTTGAAGATCGATTCAGACTTTGGCCAATTAGATCAATAAGATGTTAATTCAGGTGACTGAAAAGAACCTACCCAGTAGAAATCGTTCAGTTAAAAGCGAATTTCGAAAACGCCAATTGATCAACTCGACTATCGATTGCATCGAGAAATTTGGCCT
>JBDNJA010000035.1:0-18794 GCA_041688005.1 Gammaproteobacteria bacterium | reverse complement strand
CTGCTAGATATCATGCACCTGGATGAAGCTATCAAGCGACGAGATGAAGTTATCCTGCACCGAGGAAGCCTAGCAGACTACGCTTTTGAACTAGTCGAAGACATATGCTCACTGGACCAACTACCAGACTTAATCCGTAACCATATTGATTACGACAGCATTGCCAGAGATCTTGAATTCAATAGCGAGGTTACTGAGCTATCCAGAAATATCTGGGTGGTTAACTGCTATGAGTTTTAAGGACCTGGCTTGAATTTAATAAAGCTGAAAAGCGGGAGGTGAAATACAATATGACAGGACTTTCATAGCCCAGGAAGGCGCAATTAACAATATCTTATAAAGATTTAGGAGGGCTGGATGTAAATAGACGATGACAGTTAGATCAAAGCCTAGGCCATTTTAAACCGGAATTTTAACCGTAGATTCGATCGATAGATTCGACGGAAATTTTGGTGCCAGAGTCACTGATATCGGCTTCGATTCCACTCCGCCATCCAGCACGGCACAGGAAAGCTACGCTCCCTGCTTGCGCTGTATGACTACGTTATACCTTTTCACAACTTCGATGGGTTGCTAATTTTTCCCAGCACTGGCTTTGACTATATGCATCAGCTTTGACTTTCAGGATGCCAGTACTGATAAAAATCAGCCTGATAAAGAAGCTTCTACACTCAGTTAAAATTGTCCACCATGAGCAATGCCGGAATATACAATCTCATGGTTCCTGTGGCTACTCAACATAAAATGGGATTATACGCAGTCGAAAAAGATGACTGTTCGCTACGCCGTATAATCAATTTTATGTGTAAGTTGTGCTTATCTGTGCTGCTCTATTGCGGCTTCGAAACGGTTGTTGCTGTTGGTGCGTTTGTCATAACGTCACGTTCAGCGTGTACCTGATTCTCTCACTTGCTGGCTTAGGCAGCGTCAAGAGCATCCTAGACCTGCTAGGTCAGTTGCCATGTGTATGTGGATTGAGGGCTCAAGAAGGGACTGAGCACACAAGTGCTATTCCTCAGTACGGCCCTCCCCACTCGGTAGAGTCATCACTTACAGCACAGCAATGAAGCACAAATTTTGATCAATATGATACGCTTCAACAGTCAATGCATAACCTCAATTCAACCTATTTTTTATATGGAGATTGATCCCTGTAAAAATGGCATTGGCAATATTCTGCTGATGACTAGTTGAATTCAACCGTTGCTCGTCCTTGGGATTTGAGATAGACGCAATATTAATGTATATGGACGGCATGTCCGGAGCCGTTAGTACCGCAAAACCAGCTTGCAGTACTCGTTTTTTATTCAACTTGACTACTAGCCCCATTTGCTTCAACACGACAGAACCGAGTTCTAGGCTGGCTTGAATAGTAGCGGTCTGTGATAAATCAAGCAATACCGATGCAGTCAAGTCGTCTTTGTCTTCAATCCACTTAGCCGCTTCCAAGCTAGCGCCCCTGCGTGACAATGCATAAACCGAACCACCCTCAACACCAGCCTCGCCTTCAACCCACTCTGGGCCTTTAAATGAGTCGGCATGTATCGACAAAAACAGATCAGCTTCGTTATCACGTGCAATTCTTACTCGGTTGCGTAGCGCAATGTCTCGATCACCATCACGGGTCAAAATTGCTCTAAAACCTGACGTACTGTTGATGATTTTTTCTAGTTTCTTACTAATCGCCAGGGTTATATCCTTTTCCAGTGTACCTTTTTGGCCCACAGCACCCGGATCTACCCCACCATGTCCGGGATCTATAGCGATGAGGTATTCCTTCCGACTAGTTTTTATCGGTGCTGGGCTTAAATTAGTAGCAGCGATTTGTGCCTTTGCTTTGTTGCTGGGCATTTGCGTAACGCACCCCATTGCTACACTTGTAAAGAGTAACAATAGCATCCTGCTCTGCAGTATTTTCATCATGATTCCTAGCAACTCACCATCTGTTTACCGCATAGAGTAACTCTTATAGCTGTGCCGGCCTAGGATATTCTAGGGCATTCATACCACGATCAGGTTGGAGATTAGGGTTGCTAAAAACGTCTGTAGAGCATTGATTCAGGATTAAAGGGTAACTTTCACTCCAGGAACCTCAAGGAGCTTTCTTGCGCTACAGTTTTGGTTAATCATGAATCAATGCTCTGTTCTCTCTACCTGTGTGCGGAACAAACCACCTTATATATGGGGGGACGTAACAATATGGGGGATTGTCTAGTCGTGGTAACACATAGCGACACTAACAATAATTACGCAATTTTAAGGCAATCTGAAAACCCATCATTTCCAAATCATTGGCAATATAACCGCCAAAATTATAAGCCAAAAAATAACGTATATTACTTGTACAATCCGACCAGAAAAATCCATTGTTTTGTGTTGTTGATAATTGGTTGGTAAAGCGAATGCCTTCCAATAAGTGAAAATAGATACTATCGGGATTAATGCTGTTAATGCGAAATATGGGTTTGAACCTATATTCTTAAATCGATAAAATGACGTAGTTACCATCATCGCTCCAAAAAATATTAAGCCAGTTTCTCTTGAATAAAATGATTTCAAGAGAACACTGATAATTAAAAAAACAAGCATCCACAGGAAGTAGCCTAGTCGACCTACACCGTTTGAATTTTTGTTTGTATCGTTTGAATTTGATGCCTCACTTAGTTTCTTGTTGGGCATATTTTGACCACGTTTGACATACCATACTCCCTCGATTTGTTTGCCTTGTAATTCTTTATATACTAACAGTTCAATCACGCTTATAGGAGGCACCCCATTTTCTTCAGCAAATCGTTTATGATTAATGTGATCTTTGGGGATGCCTATATGTCCACTAGGCACCCGTTTAATGTCATTATTTGTTGCTGACAAAGCCCCATTGTTCTTTGGAAGATACCAGATCCCACCAATTTCCATACCCTCTAGCTCACCGGTATTAAGCCTTAGCCGTACTATCGACAGGGCAAGCATATTCTGTTTTGCATAGTCCGAAACGCTAATATAGTTATCTGGTAGTTTGGGCTTATTGGTATCTTTTTTGCTCCTGTCACCGCTGATAGGCTTAGGGTGGAAAACGTTATCAACTATTTTCTTTGCCTCTATTTTATCAAAAGCTGCCTGCACTTCCTTGGCGGGAGCACTTTCTAAATTTTGAACTCGTATTTCTATATACTCATACCTTGCCTTTACTTCATCCCCTTTATGCAAGGCCATAGCCTTAGCCCACAGCGCTGGATCTTGGTCACCTCTATCAACTTCATTCGTTGCTATTAAATAAGAACCTTCGTCACTCATATAATTAATCCCTTATTACAATGTCAATCACACTTTTGAAATTACTGCTTATACTAAATGACCTTTAATACTAAAGATATTCTTTCAAAGTCCACCCAATATAAAACACCCTAAAATAATCAACGAAGTAGTTCAAGATCGAGGAATGAAAACGATCATGAATTTAGAACAACTCAACAGCATAGAAGATAGTAGCGATTCCAGCACCATGCCTATCAGTAGTGATTGAGTTATCAGCATGATCCAGCACTAATATTATTAAAGTTTGCTCTATATCAGGTAAACTTAAATTTTATTCAATATGACCGAGGGCACATATCAATATGGTGGCATCAATACGTGACGTTAAAGATTGAACAAAGACTGTCGATGGACGATGGGCGCGAGACTTAACCCGAGGTGACCCCGAGGTGACCCTGAAGAAAATAAAAACATGGAGCTGCTTTTATAAAGGCTTAACTTGTTGAAATATATAGTGAAAATGGTGCCGGCACCAAGAGTCGAACTCGGGACCTACTGATTACAAGTCAGTTGCTCTACCAACTGAGCTACGCCGGCGATATTTTCATTTTGCATGCCTCTTTTTAGAAGAGGCAGGGATGGTGGATTTGGTCGTCCGAGCCAGCCCTTATTAGGAGGCCGGAATTTTAGTGACTTTGGCCAGGGTTGGCAAGTAGTTTATGCCATCAAATTCGATGATTTTAGCTGGATGCTAATACGGTCAAATTTGAAGCCCTATCAAGGACATTGGCGCGGTATCTGACTGATGCCGTTGCTTCTGTCCTGTTCGCTCAATAAGGGCTGAAGGTCACTTTCATTTGATTGCTGATAGTAAAGCCAATAAATAGTGCGTGCTCGGTATCGTGCTTCGGTCTTTACTATATATTTCAGCTTTTTCAGTTGGTTAGATCGACGCTCGGCATTTTTCTTTAAACCAAAAACACCGAGGGACAGGACGTTCGTTTTGCCCGGTTCATTAACAATGCTGTAATCTCGGATACCTTGTGTCGCGAGCTTTTCGGCTGTTTTGACCGCTTCTTCTCGACTTTCACCCCCCGAAATATAGACCATTACGCCCAGGTATTCTTTTTCACGTCTGGATTTTAATTTTGAATTGATGCTATTGGATGAGTAACGGCCACTTACTTCGAGTGCTTTGGATTTATCTTTAAAGGGGCCGATTGTAAAACACAGCCGCTTATCGCTCGTATCTTCGACTACCAAAGAAGATAGTGGCTTACTGATAGTGGCTTTGACGCTATTGTCGGGTTCTATTTTTGGCAGGGGCGTCAAGTTGCCTGGCTCGCTGAGTAATTGTAATTTTTCGGCGACCGGGATATTCTTGACGTCTGATGGCAACCGCAGTTGTTCATAAGGTAGCAACCATTGCATCAGGCCAAAGGCGATGTTGGCAATGAGTAACAGGCTAAAAAATATCTTCATTGCTGGCTGTCCAGTTGTTTGCGCATACCTCTAAATACCAGGTCTGGGATTTCGTAGCGCGAGTGTTGAAGATTGTTGTTTATGCGCTTTGCATCTCCACCAGCCACTATCATGACTGCGTCGGGGGCAAGCCGTTTAAACCAGCGGTCGATCAACTGATCGACCATCGACGTGTCAGTTAAGATGCCATCTGAACAGCCGTTTATATGAATACAGGCTTCGGTTGAATAGCCGGGTTTCTCGGTGCGAGTTATATCAGGGTGATCGAAATTGGCCTTACTCATGATTTGCTTGAAACGGGCTATCGAGGTATTAAACCCAGGCAAAATGGCACCACCTAAATGTTTGCCGTCTTTGGTCAGCAGGTCGACAGTGATCGCACTGCCCGCATCAATGATTAACTTGTCGACTGGCCCAAAAAGGTCAATGGCACCTAACAAAACCAGCCATCGGTCTACACCCAGTTTGTCTGGATCGGCGTAGCTATTATGCACGCCGGCAGTCTTTGTTTGTGTAGTTAGTCGAACACAAGCCTCTAATCCAGTGATCGCTTTCAGGCAATTGAGCAACTGCGCCTCGGAATCGGGATCGGCCACGGAGGCGTAGTAACATTGCGTCGCTTCGACTGTTGCCTCAATATCTGGCAATACTAATTTTAATCTGGCTTGCCAGTTGTCACCCAACCGACAAGAAAATGAAGACTGCAATTCATCCTTGAACCACCATTGCCCTTTGATCGCACTATTGCCAAAGTCGATCAGCAACATCAGGCGCGCCTAAGTGAAATATCAGCGGCCGAAAACAGCATCATGCCCTGCGCTGTTTCCACCTGTAACTGCCCGGTTTTTGCAATACCGGCATTGGTTCCAGCGATGTTTTGACCCGCCGATAAAACATTTACGGGCATCCCCTTGAACGCATCAATTTCATCAAATGCTTGAACCAGTTGTGGGATGATTTCATCACTAAATGCCTCGATATCTTTTAATACCTGACTCACGGTTTCTAATAATATTTGATTGCGTGTTACGGCCTTGCTAGCGATCAGATTCAGACAGGTCACCGCCTGTTCAATGGCCGCTAGTGCCTCATTGCTCATGTCGACATTAATGCCAAAACCAATCGCTAGAAAGTATTGATCATCCATTACGGGTCGGGATTCAATCAGTATTCCACCCAATTTTTTACCCTGATGATATAAGTCATTTGGCCATTTCAGCTTAACTTCTTCGTAGTTAAAATTGGCGAGCGCCGTGCATATTGCCAGTCCGGTGACAATACTCAGCAACCCTAAATTAGCTGGCTTTATGGTTTTTAGTACACCAACCGTGCAGTAAATGTTTTGACCAAATGGTGAAACCCAGTGGTTTCCTCTTCGGCCTTTGCCATGGGTTTGTTTTTCACAGGTGGCGATGCTGGTTATTGCCTTTTGATCAACTTGCTTATCAGCTTGTTTATCAAATAGAGAAATCACGTCGCGATTGGTTGATTCTGTTTTCAGGCGATACTGACATTCAGTGTTCTGGCCTCGTTGGGCCAGGTTGAACTGTAACGAATCAACGTCGAGCATTTCGATGCGTTTTCTCAACCTAAGCATTTGTCCGTCAATTTTATACTCCAAACCAAGGTCATCAATTATTGCCAGAAAATCAGCCCGATGCTCACCTACTCCACTCAAGTCCAGCACTGCCAATCCACACAGCTCACGCATCCAATGGCTTACCAGCGTTTGATCCATCGTTACTGAGCAGCCAGCCATTTCTGCGCTTGCTCAGGATTGTCAATTTGGAGTGCGATGGTTGTCTCTGCCGACGCTTGCAATGTCATCTGGCATTCGTTTAACTCATCACGACGAAAGGCGTGAATATTCCACACATCATTGACATTTGCGAGCTTCAGTTGTTGTTCTACCTGAGCCAGATTCAGCTTCAAATCATTAATCGCGATAATGACATCACCTGCAGCCAACCCTGCTAATTGAGCAGAACCATTCTCGGTCACCCGCATTAACTGCAAGCCCCCGTCATGCTCTTGCAGAAAACAGCCCATATCAACCTGAGGTGATGCAGACGTCTGTAATTTCCCGCCCTTATCGGCTTGCCCACTGGCGCGCTGTCGTTTGAAAGACACGCCAAAACTCGATAACAATTGCGCTAACGGTAAGTCAGTTCGACCATAGATCATGTCGTTCAAGCCCTGTTCAATCTCACTGCCAACGAGAGAGCCAATCAGCGCTTGAATGGTATCGACTTCGACCCCTTTACCCGTATCGCGCGTTGCCTGCCATAGTTGCAACATCACATTGTCGAGGCTGACGGCCGACTGGCTTTTGGCGCGCATTTGTAGGTCGATACACAGCGCGATTAAACAACCTTTTGCGTAGTAGCTGACAATCGCATTTTGAGCGTTTTCGTCCTGCTTGTAGAATTTCGTCCAGGTATTAAAGCTAGACTCGGCTGCCGATTGTCGTGTACGACCTAGGCCTCTTTCTACCCGGGTGATGGTTTGGGAGAGTAATTCCAGATAAGCTTTTTCGTCGATCAATCCACACCGCAGTAAGGCTAGATCGTCATAGTAGGAAGTGATGCCTTCGAAGGCCCAGAGTAAATCGGTATAGACTTCCTGCTGTAAATCATAAGGTTGATAAACGGCCGGTTTGATCCGTTTTACATTCCAGGTATGGAAGTATTCATGACTGCACAAGCCCAGGAAGTCACGATATTTGTCACTCATCTCAGCCTCACCAGGCAGGGGCAAGCTATCACGACGGCACATCAGGCTAGTGCTGGCTCGATGCTCTAACCCACCATAACCATCGCCAACGACGATCACCTGGAACTGGTAATAATCCATTGGCGCTGGCTCGCCGAAGAATCGAATATGATGCTCGCAGACTTTAGTCAGGTCTTGCTTGAGTCGTTCTTCATCACATTGGTAGCGTCCTGTTAAAATAACGTCGTGTGGCACGCCACAGGCCTCGAAGCTGATACAACCAAACACACCCATTTCAACTGGATGGTCGATCAGGTCATCGTAGTCCTGTGCTTCAAATAATCCGAATTCGAATCGAGACGCAAATCGAGACCCACCCTTGAATGGCAATGAAGTGGCTACCTGCCAGTTTTGGTATTGCGCAGTTGGTGGCTTTGTAATCAATACTTCGCAGGGTGAATCGGACTGGCCTACCACTTCGAGGAAAACACTAGACCCGTTGTAATAACCGTGACTATGATCAAGATGAGCGCCTCGTACCGACAAGTCTTTCGCATACACTTTATATTCAATAGTGAGTGCTTCGGTAGCGCCTTCGACAGTCCAGTTTGATTTATCCTGTTGTGTGATTTGCATATCTCCAGCATTTGACCGCGCAGACAGATCGATGATATTACGAGAGAAGTCCCTAATCATATAACTGCCCGGCATCCAGTTAGGTAAGCGCAATGGCTGACTTTTTGGGTCAGGCTTATCAATTTGAATAGTGACGTCAAAATAATGGGTCACAGGGTTGTTGCTGGTGATCTGATATCGAATCATAAATACAGGGTGGGACGACTGTTAAAAGCTGGAGTGTAGCATTTTATTTTAAATCAACGGGCGAGATTACCTATATAATACCAGTACTAAATCCTTCGACCCAATTCATGAAAAATCCACTTCAATTTCTAGACCGAGTCTCAACGCCCGCTAATTTGCTGATTGAGCCAGCGCCTAACGATGATCAACTCGCACAAATTTTTAAGGCTGCGATGAATGCACCCGATCACAGGCACCTGCGACCTTATCGGTTCATCACTATCAGAGGCGAGGCCCGTCTGGCGTTATCCGAGGTTTTCGTCAATGCGGTGAAAATACGCGATCCCGATGTTGGCGACGATTACCTCAACAAACAAAGACAGAAACCACTGCGCTCACCGCTCATTGTCGCCCTTGTCGCCAGTTTGCAAGATGACCCGAAAGTCCCTGAGATTGAGCAAATTCTATGCACCGGCGCTGTTGCCAATAACATCATGCTAGCCAGTAACGCACTCGGCTTTGGGGCGATCTGGCTCACAGGAGCCAATGCCTATGATGACAATGTTTGCAAACCTCTTGGACTGGATAACTCTGAGAAAATAATCGGCTTTATTTATCTGGGCACGCCAAAGGTTAAAATGCCAGATAGAGAAACACCTGACTTGTCAGATAAGGTGATGGACTGGATTAGGCCATTCTAAAATAATCATCCTTTGTTTTCTGTTGGAAATCTTCATCACCAAAAATTCAGGTACTAGTTTATTCATGGACTTGAAATTCCATTCTTATATAGCCAAAAACTGGCTGGCACATATTGATTAAGCTAACACCCGCAATTAACACAACATTTACTATCAACAATCCGCTTGTTCAATATCCATTCGATAGCTAACAAAGCCATCGGCCCCACCTGTCACTTTGTCATACAATATTCGAGCTTCATTATTTTTTTCTGCGGTATGCCAGTATATTTCACCCCAGGCATTCTCCTTTGCATCTTCAATTATTTGATTAATCAACGAGCGTCCTAACCCAGCCCCTCTGCAATCAGGATGAACAAATAAATCGTTCAAATAAACGACAGGTAAGGCCGCCCAGGTGTCAGTATGCGGAAAGTAGTGAGCCAGTCCGACCAGATTGGATTTGCTTTGATCTTCCACTACATAACATCGAGTTTCGTGCTGGCAGTCGTGAATCCTCTGCCAGAGTAAATCAGTGAGTGATCCAGCTAGTTCAGTCTTGTAGAAAGTAAGGTAGGCAAGCCATAGTTTCTCCCACTCTGTTCTTTCATCAATATGGACTCGTCTGACTGTATAATCATTAGCACTCATTACTTTACTCCAACAAAAATGAAACCTCGTTAGCTATGCATCCTACTGACCAAAAACCACTTCGCCCTGAAGAATGGTCATTATCACTTTGGCCGATTCTATCTGAGCAGCATTGGCGTTTACGATGTCCCTATCCAGTAAGACAAAGTCAGCCGATTTTCCAACTTCAATCGAGCCCGTTACCGATTCAAGCCCTAGTGCACGAGCGCCATTGATAGTAGCGGCCTGTATTGCAGCATGGATGTCTGGCAGACCTTTACTGTCGCGCAATCTAACCGAATTCGCAATTGCTACCAGCGGGTTGATCGGGTTAACGGTCCAGTCGCTGCTAAAGGTGACATTGGCGCCAGTTTCGTATATTTGGCGCATGGGTAGCATTTGTAATGATCGCCTGTTGCCGATATAAAACCGCGCCCAATCGGTGTATTCGAAGTATTCAGCGCCAGCCTGAAAGTCGGCATGCACATCCAGTTCGACGAAACGATCAAAGTCATCTGGATCGACTAACTCGAGGTGGGACATGCTGTAAATTTTGTCTGAGCCTTTTACTCGAACCGCTTCGATAGCGTCTAATGTTTCGCGCACACCTGCGTCGCCGATAGCGTGAATGTGAGCACCGTAGCCGGCCTTGTCCAAATTTTCTAACAACAACGGTAGTTCATTTGATTCAATATAATTCAGTCCATAAGGTAAATCAGTTTGCCAACTGGATTGATAAGGTTTCAGCATTTTCGCAGTGCCAAATTGAATGACGCCATCGATATACATTTTCACCTGGTCGACGATTAATAATGCATCCTTATCGGTGCTTATAATATCGCGCAAATAGTCGAGCTGCTGTTCGAACGCCAGATCAGGATAAATCCAGGGTCTGAGTGAAACGCGGGTAACAATGGCATCATTCTTTTTCGCTGCCTGCCAAACTTCGTACCAGCCTCGACGCCAGTACAGTCGACCATCTCCTATGGTGGTAATGCCATGGCTCACTGCGACATTCATGCCTGCCAATAAGCCTTTGTAGCTCACCTGAAAATTATGACTCAAACTATTCCAGACGTGTTCCATGACGATATCACCCGCATTATCAAACAACACGCCGTTCGGCTGGCCATTATGACCAGTCATAATTCGCCCACCTTGCGGGTGCGGGGAGTTGGCGTCGATACCGACAATTTTTAATGCCAGTGAGTTAACCAGCATCGAGTGTGATGACTCTTCCATGATGACGACTGGATTTTCGGGGAACCATCGGTCGAGATATCTACGCGGATTCAGATCGACACTATTTCCCCAGAGCGCGTAGAGTTGATGACCGTAGCCAATCACCCAGTCACCTGGTTTGTTTATCTGTTTTTGACAGACGGTTAATTCGCTGCGCTGCTGACTTAGAGTTTTTGTCGATGAAAGCAAGCAACCACCGTCCGCTTCAGATGCACCTTCGAAAACATGGTTATGAGTATCGACAAATCCGGGCAATAGCATTTTTCCTTTAGCACTTATCACTTCTGTATCGGGTGAGACCCAGGTCATGGCCTGCTTGTTATCGCCGACAAAAACGATTTTTCCTTTCGCTACTACAACTGCTTGAGATTCAGGTAGATCATCATTTGCTGTATAGACCTGAGCTTGCGTGATTATCAGGTCTGCGGCATTAACAATGGCAGGTGAAATCACTGCGAAGCTCAGGATCAAACCTGCCAGGAAGGTTTTCATTATGGCCGCTTACTGCGGGTTACTACGACACCTTACGTTCTGGCAACTGCCAGTTTGGGCGTATGAAGTGGCAGGTATAACCATTTGGAACCTGCTGTAAATAATCCTGGTGCTCTACCTCCGCTGCCCAGAAAGCGCCTGCCGGTTCAACTTCGGTGACGACTTTGCCAGGCCAAAGACCGCAGGCATCGACATCGGCAATCGTATCTATTGCCATTTGGCGTTGCGCGTCGCTGGTGTAATAGATAGCAGAGCGGTAGGAACTACCGTAGTCATTACCCTGACTATTCGGTGTGGATGGGTCGTGGATTTGAAAGAAAAACGCCAATATCTGACGATAGCTCAGCACATCTGGATTAAATTCAATCTCGATAGCTTCGGCGTGCGTACCATGATTTCGATAGGTGGCATTCGGTACATCGCCGCCGCTATAGCCGACACGGGATGAGATAACACCCGGCATTTTGCGAATTAGGTCCTGCATTCCCCAAAAACACCCACCGGCAAGAACAGCACGGTCATATTTCGATTCAGTCATCATATCTCCTGTTTATTTTTACTCAGCCTGTTAATGAGTAAGTCTGACCTTAGCAACAAACATTAAGTGCCACAAAAAGTTTGCGTCACCCGCTGCCTGGGTTGCGGCGGCTTGATGAGTTCGCGATCGGCAGGGTCTATATTATATGGATTCTCCAGTACCCGACACAATCGATTGAACGGTTCAAAGTTATCGTCGTCGACGGCAGCTTCGATGGCTTGCTCAACTCTATGGTTGCGCGCAATTACAACCGGATTAGCCTGTCGCATGGCGAATGCTGTATCGTCGTCTTTCGATCTAAGCGTTTCCCACTGCTCCAGTAACTCGACGCCGGCGTCTACACTTTCAAATAAATTGAGCATAACCTGACTGGACTCACCGTCGGCAACTCGTGTCAGGCTATCGAAGAAAACAGTGAAGTCGATTTCGTTTTCGCCCATTGCAACCAGGATATCTGCGGTCAATTTGCTGGATTGATCGGTTATTTCGGCAATACCAAATTTTTTCATCATGCCTGTTTGATATTTTTGATGAATTTGTGGCATGAACTGCGATAGCCGTTCTTCGGCCATCGCTATCGACTTTTCCTCGCTATCGTCAAATAGCGGTAATAAGGTTTCAGCCAGTCGAGTCAGGTTCCAGTTGCCTATCATGGGTTGTTGATCCCAGGCGTAGCGCCCCTCAGTATCGATCGAGCTAAATACTTTATGTGGGTTGTACTCATCCATGAAAGCACAGGGGCCAAAATCGATGGTCTCACCCACTATCGACACATTGTCGGTATTCATCACGCCATGAATGAAACCCACTAACATCCACTTTGCTATCAGCGAAACCTGTCGTTCGCCGATTGCCGACAGTAGCTCCAAATATTTTTGCGGGGATTGCGCCAATTCGGGGAAATGTCGGGTAATCGTATAGTCTGCCAACGCCTTCACCCCGTTTTTACCTAAATTGGCATAGGCGTACTGGAAGCTACCCACTCGCAAATGGCTCTCGGCCGAGCGCAAAAGTATGGCGCCAGGGTTGAGGCTTTCTCGCGCTACTTTATCACCCGTGGTCAGCATGGCAATCGAACGGGTGGTGGGGATGCCTAATCCGGCCATAGCCTCGCTCAGCAAATATTCGCGTATCACCGAACCCAATGTTGCTCGACCATCACCGCCGCGTGAAAATTTTGTTCGGCCCGACCCTTTTAACTGCAAATCAAGATATTGTCCTTCGGTAGTTTTCATCTGCCCGAGCATGTGCGCACGACCATCGCCCAGCACAGGCGACCAACGACCAAACTGATGGCCCGAGTAGGCCAGCGCTATCGGGTGGTTAGCCTCGTCAATACTATTTCCGGACATAACCGATAACCCGGGTCTGCTCGAAAACCAGCTGGCATCGATACCAAGTTGATCGAGCAATGTCTGGTTGAGTTCATGCAGCGAGGGTGCAGATGAGGGCGCGGGCATCGATTCGGCAAACATATCGGCTGGTAGATCACGATAATGTTGGCAACGAATTGGGTTGTCTGCTTGCGAATAAAGGTTGGTATTCATCGGATACTTAGCCTAAGTTTAAATAAAAAGCAATGATAACCTCGTACCTGAATATATATCCCTTAGTAAATAGAACGTCATATTCGCTGTTATTCAGGCTGTTTCGCGCAATGTCAAGCCACAGGCCGTAGTATTCACCAGATATGCTGGCTTTACTTTCAACTTTTTTATTAGGGGGGAGTTTAACTCGATAAAGTGACCGTCAGTATGCCCAATTATTTCCGTCGAGAAAGACTGTAATGTCATTCAGCTTTCCTCTAGGATCATGTAAAATGCGCGCTTTCTCTATTGCGCTGAAACCCTATTCATGTCTGATGCCAGCATTGTCGATGCCGACACTTCCAATTTTATTCGTGACGCTATTAATGCCGACATTGCTGATCAGAAAACCAGCAAGGTTATTACCCGCTTTCCCCCCGAGCCAAACGGTTACCTGCACATCGGTCACGCTAAGTCTATTTGCCTGAACTTTGGTACCGCGCTCGAATTCGGAGGTCATTGCAATCTGAGATTTGACGATACCAATCCTGAGAAAGAGAGCGTCGAGTATATTAATGCGATTAGGCGCGATGTTGAATGGTTAGGTTTTAGCTGGCAATCGAACCCTCATGCTTCGGATTACTTTGGGCAGCTTTACGATTATGCGGTGCAGCTGATCAAACAAGGAGATGCCTATGTTGATAGTCAGAGCGCAGATGATATTAGAACCAACCGCGGTACGTTGACTGAACCCGGTATCGCAGGCCCTTACCGTGATCGTTCACCTGAAGATAATTTGGCATTATTCGAACAAATGAAAGCCGGTGAGTTTGCTGATGGCGAGCATGTCTTACGCGCTAAAATTGATCTCGCGTCGGGCAATATTAACATGCGTGACCCGGTCATTTATCGTATACGTCGTGTTACTCATCATAATACTGGCGATACCTGGTGCATCTACCCACTCTATGATTTTACCCACGGACTGTCTGATGCCATCGAGGGTGTGACCCATTCACTGTGTACACTCGAGTTCACGGACCATCGTCCACTGTATGACTGGATACTGGATAAGCTCGATACGCCCTGCCATCCACGTCAAATAGAATTCGCGCGTTTACAACTGGAATACTCACTCACCAGCAAGCGTAAGCTTAACCTGTTAGTGAGCGATGGACACGTCGATGGCTGGGATGATCCTCGTATGCTGACTATCGCGGGCATGCGTCGCCGTGGTTTTACGCCTGAATCAATTGTCGAGTTTTGCCGCATGATCGGCATGACTAAAAAAGACAGTACGATTGAGATGGGCGTGCTCGAAAATGCCCTGCGTGAAGATTTGAATATCCGTGCAACACGGCGCATGGCGGTAATCAAGCCGATTAAATTAATCATCGAAAACTATCCTGAAGACCAGGTAGAAATGGTCACCGGTGCCAATCATCCACAAAACCCCGATTACGGCACCCGCGAGATTGCTTTTTCACGCGAGTTGTACATCGAGCAGGATGATTATATGGACGATGCGCCAAAGAAGTTTTTCCGTCTCACTGTTGGGCGCGAAGTTCGACTGCGTTTTGCTTACTACGTGACTTGTAAGGAAGTGATTAAAAATGCGGATGGCAGTATCAATTCGGTGATTTGTACCTACGATCCAGACAGTCGTGGCGGAAAATCAGCCGATGGCCGAAAGGTGAAAGGCACCATCCACTGGGTGAGCGCAATGCATGCGGTTAACGCCAGAGTTAACCTGTTAGATCGGCTGTTCCTCACACCCAATCCGGCCGTTGAAGATGATTTCATTCCAACCTTGAATCCAGAGTCGAGAGTGATCGTCGATAATGCGAAACTAGAGCTGGCTATCGAAGTCACAGGTAATGCATTGGCCTATCAATTCGAACGATTGGGTTATTTCATTAGCGATACCGACTCGAGCAGTGAGCAACCGATCTTTAATCGCACGATGACCTTGCGCGATAGCTGGGCGAAGATGGGACAGCAAAAGTAGTGTTCATCTCAGTATTATTCGTCTAAGCATTATTCGTCTTAAGTAACAAGGCAATCAACGGAAAAGAAAATGGCGCATTTTTTGAACAACCTCTTCGACCGATGGGTGCTCAATAGTCCAATAGTGACGCTTATCGTCGTCGCGCTAGTATCTGGATTTTTTATTGCTCACACGCCCGACTTCGAACTCGACGCTTCGTCTGATTCGCTGGTTTTGGAGAATGACGAGGCATTAAAGTACTTTCGGTCTATTGCCAAGAACTATGGTACCGAAGAGTTCTTGATTGTTACTTATAGCCCCAAAAAACCACTATTTAGCGCTAACACGCTCACCGACATTACCGCTTTGCGAGACCAGTTAAAAGCTGTTGAGCATGTCAAATCCGTTGTCAGCATGCTTGATGTTCCGCTTATCAGTAGCCCGCCGGTAACACTGACAGAAATCACAGAGGGAATTAGAACGCTCGAAAGTGACGATGTTGATATCGCGCTGGCAAAGATCGAGATGACAAGCAGCCCGCTGTATAAAAACTTGCTGGTGAGTGACCAGGGTGATACCACCGCATTGCAGGTTAATCTCGAGTCAGATGGCGAGCTTTTCAGGCTCAACCTGGAACGCGACAAGCTTTATGATAATCAGCCTTTAAGCGATGGGCACAAGGTTCAAATTCAAACCATCACCGACAAAATAAAACAGCTGAACCTGGCTTCCAATCTACGTCAGGACGAAACGATCAAACAAGTACGTGCGGTGATGGATTTACACCGTGATCAGGCCAAACTATTTTTAGGCGGCGTACCGATGATTGTGAGTGATTCCATCGATTTTATTCGCAGCGATTTAAAAGTGTTCGGTGTGGGCGTTGTGGCCTTTATTATTATCATTCTGATTGTATCTTTCAGGTCAGTTCGTTGGGTGATATTGCCGCTAGTGGCTTGCGTCACCAGCGCACTGGTAATGATGGGTTATCTGGGCTGGATGCATTGGCCTGTCACTGTGGTCTCCTCCAATTTTATTTCACTACTGTTAATCATCACGCTGTCACTGGTGATTCATTTAATCGTACGTTATCGCGAGGTATCGGAGCAGACGCCCGGCGCCTCACAATTTGAATTGGTCAGCGAAACGATACGCAGTAAATTTTTACCCTGCGTTTACACCGCCATCACAACGATGGTCGCATTTGGTTCATTGCTCGTCAGCGGCATACGCCCAGTCATTGATTTCGGTTGGATGATGGTGATTGGCATTTCAATATCGTTTGTCCTCGCTTTCACCCTTTTCCCTGCGGCACTGATGTTATTGCCAAAACAAAAGCACGAATCGACGGGCGAGTTGACCGCAACCATCATGGTCTCAGTTGCGCAGTTTATTCAGAATCACAGCAAGGCAACTCTGTTGTTATTCGTCGTGCTCGCTGGCATAGGTTTATCAGGTTTACCACAGCTGTCCGTCGAGAATCGTTTTATTGACTATTACAAGGAAGATACCGAAATTTTTCAGGGCATGAGCCTGATCGACGAAAAACTCGGGGGCACGACGCCGATGGATATCATCATCGATGCACCCGTATTCAAACAAAGCACGAAGACCCTATCGAATGAAGATGACGATTTCTTTAAGGAAGATGAGTTCGACGACGATGGTGGAGATATCACGTCATCTAGCTACTGGTTCAATAGCTACGGTTTGCTCGACATAGCAGAAATTCATGCCTACCTGGAAAGCCTGCCCGAGACAGGCAAGGTATTGTCCATCGACACTGGTATGCGAATGTTGCAAACCTTGAATGAAGGTGAACCCTTCGATGACTTCAAGCTAGCGCTTGTTTACAAACGTTTGCCCGACAGTGTCCGGCAGTCGCTCATCACGCCTTATCTATCAGAAGATGGAAACCAACTGCGATTTAGTATTCGTATTTATGAATCGGACAAAAACCTGAAACGCCAGCAGCTAATCGATACCATTCGAACACACTTGGTCGATGAACTAGGGCTAAAACCGGCACAGGTTAATATCTCCGGCATGGCGGTGCTTTATAACAACTTATTGCAAAGCCTTTTTAAATCGCAAATTTTGACCATAGGCGTGGTATTCATTGCCATTTTATTTATGTTTGCGATTTTGTTCCGGGCTGTCCGCCTGTCCATTGCAACCATTGTTCCCAACATGATTGCAGCAGGATTAATTCTCGGCTTAATGGGCTGGGTTGGTATCCCGTTAGACATCATGACCATCACCATCTCGGCCATCAGCATTGGAATCGGCGTTGACGATTCGATTCACTATGTCCATCGCTTCCGCGAAGAATACGCCATCGATGAGGACTACTGGGCAGCGATAAAACGTACCCACAACAGCATCGGTCATGCGCTTTATTACACGACGGTGACTGTCGTACTCGGTTTTTCGATACTGGCGCTGTCTAACTTTATTCCGACCATTTACTTTGGATTGTTATCTGGCCTGGCGATGACAACGGCATTGATTGCGAACCTGATGCTACTACCGGTATTGATCGTCAAGTTCAAACTTCACTAGTCCCCTGTGTCAGGATAACTGTTTCCTTGCTAATTTATCCCACACTTTTCCTGCCTGAGCAGCCAATGACCACAAATACTCCTGAGAATGGTGATGACGTGATGGCAATATGAGACAGCTACTCCGCAAAGATAATCTCATTGCGAAACGTCTAATTGTCGGCGTAGTGCTGTTTAGTACATTGCTAACACTCCTAACCCCTCGGTACAATTGTATTTCGACTACCGCCAGTCCGTCGAGGCGATCAACGACAATCTCATCAAATTGAAGTTAGCAGCTTGCCGACTATTGTTAACAGCGTCTAGGTAATCGACCTCGATGAAATTCAAACGCAACTCGAAAGCCTGGTGAAACTGCAGGACGTAGAATATCTCGGAATATTAGTCGGCGTCGGCGTTCGCTGGCAGCGGGTACCCAGAAAAACACCAGCGTTATAGAACGCAGGTTTCTATTGGAGCACAAGTATCAGGACAGAATGCAAAATATCGGTACACTTCGAGCACTGGCAGACCTCGATGAAGTCTACGCTCAACTATTCGATAAGATACTAGTAATATTGATCACCAATGCTCTGAAGACATTCCCCGTAGCCGGATTTATCATCTTATTTTACCACTATCTGGCCACCCGACACTGATGTCGGTTGCTTTGCAAGCAACCGCAGGTGCTCTATTTTGAGCTGGACTGAGCTAAACCGACCCGCTATTTCACTAACAGCCATTAACCACCCTGTGTTAGAACAGAAGACTAGAACTTGTAATATAAAAGTAGAAAGGACAGAATACTTGCGGAATACTAATAGAGCGTGATCACATTTTAACGCCAACCTAATTAAAAATTAGTGGTTCCGAAATCTAAAAATCATAAACCAACATTTATTAAACAGG
>JBDNJA010000207.1:0-2530 GCA_041688005.1 Gammaproteobacteria bacterium | reverse complement strand
TGGTGAATAGCAACATGACTTCAAGGCACTGTGAGTTGGATTATTTTGACGGCTCAAATCACCTTTTCATCTGCTACTGAGTGATATTGCTAATCACTTTATTATTGATACGCAACATTAATAAGAGTCATTAATAAATACCATCGATAGGAAAATTCTATTGTAAATATATATTTATTTAATTGGTAGCGATAAAAAACGGGTGCTACTGTATTTACTGCAGGTAAAAACCTTTCAATGATTGATTAAATAGACACAGGAGAAATGAGTTATGAGTGAATCACTAAACGCAGGCAAGTGCCCTGTTATGCATAATACCAGTCAAGCGACGGGTAGCTCAGCCAATCAGCATTGGTGGCCAGAGCAACTGAACCTTAAAATTCTAAATCAAAACTCGCCTTTGGTTAATCCAATGGGTGATAAATTTGATTATTCTGCACAATTCAAAAAACTCGACCTGAAAGCCCTTAAAAAAGACCTGACTGTTTTAATGACCAGCTCTCAAGATTGGTGGCCAGCAGATTATGGCCACTATGGCGGTCTTTTCGTTCGTATGGCCTGGCATAGTTCGGGTACTTATCGAACCTATGATGGTCGCGGCGGCGCCTCAACTGGCTCGCAACGTTTCGCTCCCCTTAATAGCTGGCCAGACAATGGCAACCTGGATAAAGCTCGGCGATTACTGTGGTCTGTTAAGCAAAAATATGGTCGTCAAATTTCCTGGGCCGACCTGATGATTCTGGCTGGTAATGTCGCGATGGAATCGATGGGATTCAAAACCTTTGGTTTCGCTGGCGGGCGTGCCGATGTTTGGGAACCCGAAGAAGATATTTATTGGGGCCCTGAAACTGAATGGCTTGATGATAAACGTTACAGCGGTGAACGTGAATTAGCGACGCCATTGGGTGCGGTACAAATGGGTTTAATTTATGTCAATCCAGAAGGACCAAACGGTGTGCCTGATCCACTCAAATCAGGCTTCGATATCCGTGATACGTTTGACCGCATGGCGATGAATGACTACGAAACAGTAGCGTTAGTAGCCGGTGGACACACCTTCGGTAAAGGCCACGGCGCAGGACCAGAAGACAAAGTAGGTGTTGAACCTGAAGGCGCGCCCATCGAACAAATGGGGTTAGGGTGGGTCAACTCACACGGCACAGGTAAAGGCGGCGATACAACCACCGCTGGCTTTGAGGGTGCCTGGACGGTCAATCCAACCCAGTGGGATATGGGCTATTTTGACGTGCTACTCGGCTACGATTGGGAGCAAACAACCAGCGCAGCAGGCCACGTACAGTGGACACCAACCGCAGCGTCAAATGCTGCCCAACCCAAAGCGGCCCATGATGCGTCGCAAACCCAACCATTGATGATGACCACTGCCGATATGGCGCTTAAGTTCGATCCAGAATATGCCAAGATCTCAAAGCATTTCCATGAGAATCCTGACGAGTTCGCCGACGCCTATGCACGAGCATGGTACAAACTAACGCATCGTGATATGGGGCCTATTGCTCGCTATCTGGGTGAAGAAGTTGCCACTGAAGAACTCATCTGGCAAGATCCAGTGCCCGCAGGCACCACGTTGAGTGACGCAGATATTAAAACCCTTAAAGGTAAAATTTTAAGCTCAGGTTTATCTGCACAAGCGCTAATCTCAACAGCTTGGGCATCGGCTTCAACCTTCCGCGGTTCAGACAAACGTGGTGGTGCTAATGGTGCTCGTATTCGCTTAGCACCTCAGAAAGACTGGGAAGCAAATAATCCCGATCAACTGGCCAAGGTATTAACAACACTCGAAGGCATTCAAAGTGATTTTAGCGGCAATGTGTCGTTAGCCGATCTTATCGTGCTGGGTGGTAACGCCGCGATTGAACAAGCCAGTGGCGTCAAGGTGCCATTTACATCAGGACGAGGCGATTCGTCGCAAGCGCAAACCGATGCAGAATCATTTGACGTATTAGAGCCTAAATTTGATGGCTTCCGTAATGTTAAAAACACCAAAGACACACGTTCAACCGAATCACTGTTAGTAGATAAAGCACAGCTACTGACCTTGACCGCGCCAGAGATGACCGTTTTAGTCGGTGGCCTTCGCAGCTTGAATGCTAACGCCGATGGCTCTAAGCATGGTGTATTTACCGACAAGCCAGGCACACTGAGTAATGACTTCTTTAAGAATGTTCTTGATATTGGTATTGAGTGGAAAGCGACTGATAAATCACAAGAGCTTTTCGAAGGTCGTGATCGAGCATCAGGCAACGTGAAATGGACCGGCACCCGTGCCGATCTGGTTTTCGGTTCAAACTCTATCCTGCGCTCGCTTACCGAAGTGTATGCAGCTGACGATGCAAATGATCAGTTTGTAGCCGACTTCGTAGCCGCTTGGACTAAAGTGATGAATCTTGATCGTTTTGATTTAGCTTAATATTTAGAAGCTGTAAGTTGTAAGTGAAAAAGGGCGTTGCATCTGCAGCGCCTTTTTTTATGTGCGTAATATGTAGGCCGAAAAAGCGAAGCGCCTTCC
>JBDNJA010000206.1:0-7503 GCA_041688005.1 Gammaproteobacteria bacterium | reverse complement strand
ATTACAGAGCCGCTTAACCCCGGACATATCGGAGCCAGCCTCGATCAAGGCTAGTGTCGACAATACGACTTGCTTTCCCGATTGGGCCAGCTCTCTGGCTAATGCTATCCAGTCGGCTGGCTTTAAATTTCGTCGTTTGGCACAAACGGTTTCACCCAGATAAATAATATCCAAAGGGCTCTCAAGCGCTTGTTGATAAAATGTCTCGACCGCTTGTTTTGACCATAGGTATAACAATGGTCCTAATGATAAGCGCATAATTGTGTCTCGTGATCGAAGTGATTGACTGAGATTATTGCCAGGGGCGATTGTAAGCACCGAGAGTGGTCTGCGTGCCTTCCGACACACTGGCTAAATACGCCATCCACTGCGGTGTTGGCAAATAGGTTTGTGGGTTACTCAAGCAGTGATCAATCGCTTCACGCCAAACCGAAACCACTCGACTCACATAAGCAGTGCTGCGTTGGCGACCTTCGATTTTGATAGCCTTCACGCCTGCCTCGTATAGTTTGGGTAATAGCTCCAGCGTATTTAAGCTCGTGGGTTGCTCTAATGCATGATAGATATTGCCCTCGACATTGAAACGACCTTTGCAGACCACGGGATAACCTGCTTTTTCACCAATGTTAAATTTATCAATTAACACATCATTTAATCGGCATTCGGTACCATCGTCGGTTTCAACCCAGCGTACCGCTTTGGCAGGGCTGCAGGCACCACAGGTGTTGGGAGATTCACCAGTCGTATAGGATGACAGCAGGCAACGTCCCTCGACCATCACGCACAGGCTGCCGAATCCGAATACTTCGATCTCCACCGGGCTATTGAGGGCAAGTTGTTTTACCTGTGACATCGATAAAACACGAGGAATAACCGCTCGTTTGATATCAAAGCAATCATGATAATAGCGCAACGCATCGGCATTCGTCGCCGAACCTTGAACGGACAAATGTCGAGTCAATTCAGGATGCTTTTCACTGGCGTAACCCAACACGCCTATATCGGCAATAATCAATACGTCTATACCAATATAGGCAGCCATATCCACCGCTCGCTGCCAGCGTTTCCAACCCGCTGGTTGCGCATAGGTATTAATCGCCAAATACACTTTACGGTTTCGATCATGGGCGTACTGAACTGCTTTTTGCGCAGTGCCATCATTGAAGTTTAAGCCTGCAAAATGGCGTGCATTGGTGTCATCTTGAAAGCCGATGTAGACCGCATCAGCACCATTATCGATTGCTGCTTTTAACATCGGGTAATTACCCGCCGGACAAACCAGTTCCATCAAAGGTCACCTAATTGTGATTGAATTATTTGATTACAAATCATAAAGATTGTGGGTTTTGACCGTTGTAAACGCCATAAACTATAACCGGATCAGAATTTCCCTAGTGTTTTCTAATTTCAAACTGTTTAAAGCCACGACCTAATTGATCGAGTCTTTTATCACTCAGGCCAGGGGTTCTACTGATCCGAATTGTTTTATCAAGACATCGTTCTGTCACACAGGATTGAACAACATAATGGCTGGCACCAATTGAAATCAATTCATCAACCAAAGATTGTAATTGCTGCTCGTTTAACAGGTCATTGTGAATAGTCGTCCTGAATTCATGCTTTATGCCACTCGCTAATAATAGTTCGGCACTTTTCCAGGCACGGTCACCAGAGTTTTGTACACCAGTAATCCGTGGATAGTCGTTTCGATCAGCCTTAATATCGAAGCCAACCCAGTCGATCAGTGGCATCAGTTTTTGAAAGCGGTCTGGATAAATACCCGCGGTGTGCAGCCCAACCCGAAATCCCATCTCTCTGATCTGATTCATCGCCACATACAGTCCTGATTGCAATGTGGGCTCTCCGCCACTAAACACGACAGCATCGAGTAGTCCTTGCCTGGTTTCTAACCAAGTGACTACCTGAGACCAATTGAGATTGGTGTCTGATGTTTCCTTAGTGACACGCGGTATCAAATCCCCATTATGGCAATAACGGCATTTCCAGGGGCAGCCCTGCATAAAGACTACCGCGGCTAGCTGACCGGGATAGTCTATCGTCGTTAATGAGGTCAAACCACCAATTGAGATAACGTCGCTACCGTCATTTTTTTTCATTGAAGAACTGTCGTTCAGCATGTTCTGATTGCTTACCCGGATTAAATGAGGTGACAGGTCGATGGTATCCCATGACCCGAGTCCATATTTCGCAGCGAGTGCGTTCTTCATTCTTGAGTTGTTGCGTTGATGTTGTTGGCATTTCAGTTTCCTCGGTTATTGAATTCAGTTGGCTCTGCTTCCTGAGCCGCATTTTTTCTGGCAATTATTTCTTCGTCACATTGAGGACAAAACTCGTGCTCCCCGCTTAAGTAACCATGTAACGGACAGATCGAAAAAGTTGGTGTGATCGTAATATAAGGCAAATGGAATCGGCTCAATGAGCGTCGAACTAGTTTTTTACAAGCTTCGATACTAGACACTCGTTCATTCATGTATAGGTGTAATACCGTACCGCCGGTGTATTTTCGTTGCAGCTCATCCTGCATTTCCAGCGCGAGAAATGGGTCATCGGTATACCCTACTGGCAACTGCGAAGAGTTGGTGTAGTACGGCCTTTCTGGGCTGCCTGCTTGCAAAATATTGGGGAATCGTTTCAAGTCTTCTTTTGCGAATCGATAGGTAGTACCTTCGGCTGGGGTTGCTTCGAGGTTATACATATGACCGGTTTGCTCCTGAAATTCAACCATTTGCCGACGAATATGATCGAGCAAGCGAATCGCCAGCGCCTTACCTTTGGTAGTGGTAATGTCATCAGTTCCACCGCTAAAATTCCGGATCATTTCGTTGATACCATTCACGCCGATGGTCGAGAAATGATTTCTGAGTGTTCCAAGATAACGTTTGGTATACGGGAATAAACCAGCGTCGAGGTGGCGTTGAATCACCTTACGCTTGATCTCCAGACTATTGCGCGCCTGCAACAGTAATTGATCTAACTGTTGCATCAATCCAGTTTCATCTGCCTCATAGTTATGGCCTAGCCGTGCACAGTTAATCGTCACGACACCGAGCGAGCCGGTTTGCTCTGCCGAACCAAATAAGCCATTGCCACGCTTTACCAACTCCCTCAAATCTAGCTGCAAGCGACAACACATTGAACGAATCATGTTAGGCTTGAGTTCGGAATTAAGAAAATTTTGGAAATAGGGCAAGCCATATTTAGCAGTCATCTCAAACAACCGATCGGCATTATCCGAATCCCAGATAAAATCTTTGGTAATATTGTAGGTAGGAATCGGGAAAGTGAATACTCGACCCTTAGCATCACCAGCCATCATCACTTCGATATAGGCACGATTAACTAAATCCATTTCATATTGTAAGTCGCCGTAACAAAAAGGCTGCTCTTCTCCGGCGATTACGGGAACTTGCTCTGCCAGGTCTTCAGGGCAAACCCAATCAAAAGTGAGGTTTGTAAATGGGGTCTGAGTGCCCCAACGAGATGGTACATTTAGGTTATAAATCAACTCCTGAATTTGCTGGCGAACCTGTGCATAATCGAGTTGATCTTTTCTTACATAGGGCGCCATGTAGGTATCAAATGAGCTAAAGGCCTGGGCACCAGCCCATTCATTTTGCAAGGTGCCGAGGAAATTAACGATTTGTCCAACCGCCGATGAAAAATGCTTCGGCGGCCCAGCCTCGACGCGTCCGGGAATGCCATTCAAGCCTTCATTTAATAGCGTGCGTAAAGACCAACCAGCACAATAGCCAGCGAGCATATCCAAATCATGAATGTGTAGATCGCCTTGGCGATGCAATTCGCCAATTTCTGGCGGATAGACATGGCTCAGCCAATAATTCGCAATCATCTTGCCTGAGGTGTTGAGTATCAATCCACCCAAAGAATAACCCTGATTAGCATTCGCCTTAACTCGCCAGTCCGACTTATCGAGATACTCGTTTACCGATGCAGAAACATCCACCAGGGTATTTTTATGCTGACGTAATTGATGATGCTGCTCTCGGTAGACAATAAAAGCACGGGCCGTGTCGAAACAATCGGCAGTAATTAAAACCTGCTCGACTGTATCCTGAATCGACTCGATATCTATCAGCTCTACATCATGAAACCGATGATTCAATACCTTCAATACTTCATTGGTCAGTCGTCCCGCCTCGGCTGGCTCGAACTCTCCCGTTGCCTGACCCGACTGTACCAACGCCTTCTCGATACGGTTTTGGTCAAACGCTACTTCTGTTCCATCTCGTCGGCTCAACCTTTGCGGAAGAGATACCAGGTTGGTGATTGCTGCAGTATTCATCTCAAGTCCTTTAATCTGGGGTAACCACCGTATATGGTGGTTAATTAAATTTGAACCACTATATATAGTGGAATGTCAGCAGAACTTGATAAATGTCAATTTGACGAAATCAACGTGTTAATTATTTAGGCTGGGAGTTAAATCAGGGTTTGATGAGACAATCAAAGTCAGGGTAAAAAATCGCAAATATTACCTGTTTGCCACTAGAGGCAACATCGTCAATTGGTCGACCAACAAAAGCAACTTGTGGGGTGTGCTGGCGTTCACTGGCTTGCTAAACATTATCGCTTAAATTCATACTTACCGCACCATAGGCACGAATAGTTTAGAATATTGCTAAGGTCTTTGTATCGTTGTTGATGTCTTCTTGCGATTCAGCCCCGCTAAAACCCAACGCTTCGGCATTAACGAAAATGGTCAGAATACCCGCATTAATCATGGTTGCTTCAAGCATTCCAAGTACCGGTATTTAAAGCTTATCGCAAAGTTAGCGACACGGCTTATAACAAAGGCATCAATTTACCGTCTTACGTTGAAATCAAAGAGCCTCACCAATGCAGAAGGGGGACAGCAATTCAGTTGAATATAATGATGTAATGATGGTACTAAATTATCAATCGATACTGACCCCTTTTATTACGAGATGGCATCCAACCCTGTTTTGCCACAAAGCTCGGCACATATATCGTCGTGCGAATCAAGATCACCCAGAACAAACTCACCACCGTGCAGAAAAATTATTTGGGTATCAGGAACAATGTTAGCTAAGGTATTTCGATATCGGCGAATGGGTATGGGTCCATGACGGCCCGTCATAACATCATCCGGAGACTCAACGCCAGCTGGATAAGGCGAGAAGAAATGGTGACAGGCTGCGTTCGAGTTAGCTCGCTGTTGTCCAATGCTGGTATCCGTCGAGAGATTGCTCGATACATGAATCATGGTGTCGATGAAGTGCTGAACTTCATTATCGATTTCAAAATGAGTCATTAGAATTTCAATATCAGGGTACACTTGATTTTGATAAGTTAGGACTATCCATCATTGGCAGCAGCCTGGATTATGTTTTCAAAACCTGGGCCGGCACCAAAAATGGTAATCACTGCGATTGATGTCAAAATGTAATTTGGCTTGATTAATATATCCAAATAAATTTAGCTGTCGTAAAGCGCACTCATCGATGCAGCCGCTCGCTTCAGCGATGGAAGGTATTGCCTGAGTAAAGTCAGTGTTTTTCGAATAGCGGGCGCATGTACCGCGATTGTAAAACACATTTCATTTTTTGCGTTGAATACCGGCACCGCTAGCGCAACCATACCTGGTACAAACTCTTCATCATCGATCCCGATGCCATCTCGTTTAATCAGCTTTAATTCAGCTTCCAGTTGAACTCGATCTGTTATCGACCGCTCAGTATATTGTTTGAGCGGCGCGGCTGAGATTAACTTTTTGCGCTGGCTTGCTGGCATGTGGGCGAGGAACAGCTTGCCGCTGGCCGTGCAATGTAAAGGCAGGTGAGAGCCAATCTTTAAATCGATTCGGTAAGGCCAGTCACTTTCAACTCGATCAAAATAAATCGTATGATCCCCATCGAGCATGGTGCAATTGCAAGTCTCTTCTATTTCTTCTGACAATGCTCTCAGGATCGCATGTCGTGGCGCGGTAGAGACCCGATTAGTCAGCACATCAAAACCGATATCCTTTAGTTTTGGCCCAATGGTTAAGCGTTTGTTATTGGGTTCGTACTGAAGATAACCGGCCTCTTCTAACTGCGAGGTTATACGGTGCACTGTCGGTTTGGGAATGTCTAACTCTTCGAGTAAATCAGACACCGTTAACGCACGTGATGACGCCACTACTTTCTCAAGAATTAGCAGGCCTCTTAATAACGGGGAGTTATTTCTACCGCCTGATTCGTTTGCTGACATTTTTGTAAAGGCCTACCTGAATGATAAACGCCTTTAAAAAATGAGGTTGTTTAAAGGTGTTGTTAATGTTTATACCAGCTCCACAGAGATCATTAAGTCCGGTAAAAGTCCTGTTTTGCATGTGACTATAACCCGGAGAACTGAACCAGATAAGTCGACAATGGTGGCCAGAAGGCTATTAATATCCAGGCTGCCATTAACCCAAAGAGGTAAGGTAGCACATGCTTTACGATCTGAAAATATGGGATGCCAGTAATACCACTCGCGACATATAAATTCAGTCCATACGGTGGTGTTATGAACCCTATCGCATCACCCACCAGGAAAATAACCGCAAAGTGAATTGGATCGACACCAGCGGTATAAGCAATAGGCGCCAATATCGGGGCCAAAATTATGGTGTTGGGCAGGCTTTCTAAAACTGTACCTGCGGCTAATACCAATAACATGCAAGCAATGATGATGAGCGTTGGATCACCTAATGCCGATATGACATCCCCCAGAAAAACACCGGCGCCCAGTAACGACAATATCTGCTGCATGACGATAGAAACAGCAATCAAAGGCGCTAACATGCCGGTGATTTGACCTGATCGCATGAGTATTTCGGGTAGATTCTTTAGCTTGATTTCACGCGTCACTAAAACACCCGCCAGCAAACAGAAACCGACCGTAACACCGGCAGCTTCGGTTGGCGAAAAAGCACCTGTATATATACCGTAGACAACGATAATGATCGCAAAAAAACCAAGGTAGGCACGAAGTCCTGATTTGATGATTCGCTTGGGATCAAAGCTGATTATTTTGCCCCAGTTGTTTCGTCGGGAGATGATATTGCAGGTCAGCATCATCACAATTACCATTAATAAACCGGGTAACATACCGCCAATAAACAATTCACTAATCGGTAGATTTAATAAAAAACCGTAGACGATGAAGATAATACTGGGGGGAATAATAATACCCACCGTGCCGCCGGCGGCGATTGTCGCTGCGGCAAACTTTTTGTCATAACCACCTTCGACTAGTTCAGGATGCATGATCGAACCGATGGTCGCGGTAGTACCCGAGTTAGACCCCGATATAGCCGCGAACATGCCACAGGCACCTATCGATGCCATCCCTAACCCGCCGCGAGCAAAGCCAAGAACAGAATAAGCAAAATCAGACAGTCGTTTCGCAATACCGGCGGCATTGATTAAATCGCCTGTCATAATAAATAACGGCAAGGCTAGCAGACCAAAAAAACTT
>JBDNJA010000034.1:0-2953 GCA_041688005.1 Gammaproteobacteria bacterium | reverse complement strand
GCATCCATTCGCGCAAGCATGATATTACACTGATCAAAGCCAAGGCCAGCAGTTGCCACTATACTGATAGGTGCCACTCTCTCTTTAGTGGTAGAAACGATGGCTGGCATGTCACCCATGTAACCGATGTGCTGCTTACCCGCAAGCATACCGTTTACGATAACTGACCCTGCAAGTCCGATTTGAAATTCAACGGTTGATCCTTTAGGTAGGTACTTGTCGAATAGCTTCAGGTCGCGCATGACTACTCCAGACCATGCCTCGGTATAGTAGGGTTGATATCCAACCACCAGATCAACCGGCTCTCCTATTTTCCCGAAATCAAGTGTTCCTGCAGATACTGTAGATACGAAACTCGTTGCGGTAATAGCTGCGACGGCCACTACGGTTTTGAGACCGATTGCTACGCGGTGGTTTAGTTGCTTAATTAGTTTTGTCTTTTTTATCATTTTTTATTCCTCTTGCTCAAATTATTTAAATTATTAAGTCATTAGTGATTCGATATATACTCTTCTTATTTGCCGCCTCCTCTTTAGCTCTAGTTAAAAATATTAATTCTAAACTCTAAATTATTTTTCGCTTGGTGAATTGAAATGATTGGTGATCAGAGTTGCAAGCTGGCGCATAACAAGATATCCAGAGCTGGTGTCAGACTCGAGCACCTTCACAGCTTCCTCACCATTTAGGCGCATCAGTGTGGAATTTTCCACGCAAACTGCTTTTGCAATGCGCAATGGCTGATGCTCCAGTAGTGCTGCCCATCCAAAAACTTCACCTTTTCGGAATATAAACCCAGCGGCTCTAGTTCGATCATCGCGTCCAAGTTCAAATTCAACGCGACCCGACTCCAGTATGTACAAATCGTCAGTAGTGTCAACTAAATCATATAAAATCGCGCCACTCTTATACTCATTGCGCCGTGTTAACTTTTCAAGTTTACCCCGAGTGTCATCAGAAATATCAGAAAACAATTCTGCTATTTTCAGCGCATTATCTGGCCGTACAAAAATTTCATTATTTTCAATCTCAACCTGATAGCCTTCAAGAGGAGCTTCGGCAAGTCCGACTGGTTTACCAGTCGTGATATCCCACTGCCATAGATGTTTGTGGCAGGTAAGTACCGCGCCGTCAAAAAAACCATCACCCAGGCATGTGCCCTGATGTGGACAATTACCATTGTAGGCATAATATTTTTCACTGAAATTAGCGACAAGAATTTTTGAACCACCTTCGATTTCGAAACTCTTCATCCCGTTGTTAGGGATATCAGCTAAATTACATATGTGTATGTTCTTGTTCATAACGCCACCTTAACTAAATTTATCATAACGAATATTATCGGTGGTGACTCGCGCCCTTAATAGCACCCCAATAGCGCCATTTACCAATGGCGGTGGACCCGCAAGATAAGCTCTGATGTTCTCAAAGCGGCCTTCCATATTCTGCCCCGCCACTTCGTGCACGTAACCCCGTTCAAATACAAGTTGGGGATAATCAGTCTGGGCAGATGCTGGTGCATCTTCCTCTGACAGCACGATGGTGACATTCAAATTATCGCCGCATTGACGTCGAAACTCAGAGAGCTCATCGAGAAAAAAAGTATCGGCCATGGTGCGTACACCGAAGAAAATATCACCTTTATATTGTGTAAAATAACCATCTTGCGAAGCCCGCGAAAGGATTGACATTATTCCCGCTATCCCGCTTCCGCCAGCGATACAAACTATATTTTTTTCCAGTCTGGAGTAAAACGTAGCACTACCTAGCGGGCCGAATAGATCAACCTCTATGTTTTCGCAGTTGTTACTAAACATCCAGTCAGACAGTACACCATCGGGTTTTTTCTTGACAACGAATTCTAGTGTTTGTGCATGACGCTGGTAATTCACCATGGACCATCCACGAAAACCAGCTACGTCAGGAAATTGAATCAACATAAACTGACCTGCATCAAAATCAACCGTCTGATCGAGTTCTATCTGCAGAGACATCACTCCAGGTGCCAGTAGTTTTGCACTGCTAATGCGGCCCTTCATAGCGGCAGGCACACAAGCACCGGCCTCCATTGTATGAACAAAACTCTCCACTTCGAGCACCAGGTCAGTTTCGGCTGCACACTGGCACATCAGAAACTCACCCTTTTTCTTCTTTAGGTATTTATGTCCGGGAGCTTCGGGCCATTGATCAATAATCTTCCCCGATATTAGTCGGGCCTTGCAGGTGCCACAGGTGCCGCTCCCACACTCATAAGGCAGGTCAAGAGCATTATTCAACCCAATGTTAAGAATTTTGTCGCCACTCGTATTATCGAGATTATAAGCACGGTTTCTGGCGTTGACCTGAATCTTCATATCGCTATGCTTTGGTATTGTTAGTTGGCATTGAAAAAATCATCGTCATCTTCCTCTTCATCGTCGTCATCATCATCCTCATAAACATGTTCCTGGTCAATATGAGCATAGATGACGTCACCTTCTTGTTTTAAATCGTAAAATAACAGCTCTCTTTCAGCTATTCCAATAGTCTCTCCGGTCTTCATATTCCACTGCCAAAGGTGCTTGGAGCAGGTTAGCAGGCCGTCGAATAGCATCCCTGATTCACAGAGTGGTTCTTCCATGTGTGGGCAGCGTGGTGGAAAAGCGCGGTAGCCTTCGCCATAATTAGCGATCATTATTTCTATGCCATCGACTTCAAATTTTTCTAACCCATTTTCGGGTACTTCGCTGGCTGCGCAGATTTTTTTCCAACTCAATTGTCTAACCCTCCGGGTAATATCATATAAATTTTGAGGTAATCAATTTACCCATATAAATTCCTGATTACCCCCATGCCTCAGCCATTTTAAGTAGCCGGTCAGGCATAGGCGGTGTTTGGACAGCGACATAGCCCAAACGAGCGATCATATCTTCCAGGTTGAAGCGACGGTTAAACCGATAGCAAAATTCTGCCAAGT
>JBDNJA010000033.1:0-5277 GCA_041688005.1 Gammaproteobacteria bacterium | reverse complement strand
CTTACTCGGCAACAGCGAGTTCAAAAATAGCCGTAAAGGCAGCGTTTATATAGTCAAACCTAAAATGCATGGCCCCGAAGAAGTAGCGCTCGCTATCAATCTGTTTGAAATGGTCGAGCAGGCACTTGGGCTTGAAAAAAACACCATCAAGATCGGCATCATGGACGAAGAGCGCCGCACAACAGTCAACCTGAAAGAATGTATTCGCATCGCCAGCGAGCGCGTGGTTTTTATCAACACCGGTTTTCTAGACCGCACGGGTGACGAAATCCATACCAGCATGGAAGCCGATGCGATGATCCCAAAGAATGAGATAAAAGGATCACACTGGTTATTGGCTTATGAAGACTGGAACGTCGATGTCGGCCTTGAAGTTGGGTTACCTGGACACGGTCAAATCGGTAAAGGCATGTGGGCGGCTCCCGATAATATGGCAGCAATGATGGAACAAAAAATCGCCCAGCCACGCGCCGGTGCGAATACCGCCTGGGTACCGTCACCGATCGCAGGCGGGTTACACGCCATGCATTACCACCTGGTAGATGTACGTGCCCGGCAAAATCAATTGCGAGCCTGTCCTCGAGCCAACCTGAATGATTTATTAACTATCCCGATACTCGATGGTCGCCAGATTAATGAAGGAAACTTAATTCAGGAACTTGAAAATAATGCACAAGGCATTCTGGGCTACGTCGTACGCTGGATCGATCAAGGTATTGGCTGCTCCAAGGTACCCGATATTAGCGATCTGAACTTGATGGAAGATCGAGCCACGCTGCGGATATCGAGCCAACATATTGCTAACTGGCTCCATCATGGATTAACAACCAAAGCTCAAATACGTTCCGTGTTCGAAAAAATGGCTGATATCGTCGATCGACAAAATGCGCATGATCCAATGTACAAAACAATGGCGCCAAATTTCGAAAGTAATATTGCCTTCCAGGCGGCACTCGATCTAGTCTTCAAAGGAAGGGATGTCGCAAATGGCTATACCGAATTGGTATTACATGCGCGGCGTCGTGAAGCTAAAGCGCAAGTGAAACGTTGAGTCATTCATAATTCCTTATGCGGGTCTGAATCTTTAACTGCCAGATTTACGCAAGGACAGAGAGCGGCGGTTGCATTGAGCCCGCTGGTTAAATACCTAAAACTGCAAAGCGCCCCGGGCTTGCAATTCCTGTGGGCGCAGGCAATCCAGAATAAAGCGATTAACCGGGGTGTCGATATCGAGCGCTTTACCCAGGCGTACAATCGCACCACTTTGCTCGTCTAGTTCGGACGGCTTGCCCTTTGCCATATCTTGCTGCATCGAGGTTGTCGATCTTTCTGGTAGGCTTTCGAGCACTGCGATTGTTTTCTGAATACAGTCTTCCGCCAGGTTGACGCCTTGCGCCAGGCCTAACTGATAAATTTCCTGCATAGAATCGAGTAGTAATTGACGGGTTTCAGGCAACTTTAACAATACGCCGATGGGTGCCAGAGACAACGCACCAATGCCACTCCAGGGGCTGATCAATAAAAACTTTTGCCACATGGCGACATTGACGTCCAGTGGCATGCTCGACTTGACACCATTGCAATGATTGAACACTTCTGACAACTGATTCACTCGCGAATCAGCTTGGCCATCGAGTCGATTAAATCGAATTAACGGATTGGCACCAATATGTTTGATATGACCCGGCGATGCCTGAAAAGCAATCAATGCGCATAGGCCACCCAAAACAGCGTCGGCACCGAGAATCGCCGCGAGCTGCCCAGTCGCCTCGATACCATTTTGCAGCGGGATAACCAAAGTATCGTCACCGATCATGGGTTTCATGCTTTTCGCAGCGGCGGTTACCTGCCAGGCCTTGACCGCACAAATAACAAAATCTACTTTACCGATTGTTTTGGGATCATCAGTCGCCTGAACTTTATCCAGCAAGAAGTCGCCAGCAATACTATTGACCCGCAAGCCACTCCCTCGAATGGCATGGAGATGTTCGCCTCGTGCAATGAAGGTGACATCGTGACCCGCTTGCGCCAGCCGACCACCAAAATAACCACCGACGCCACCACTACCAAAGATTGCTATACGCATATTTCCATCTCATCATAAATCCCAACTATGCACTCTTGCAATAGAATTCCTGAGCCGCAGCAACGCCACAGCCAAGCTCTACCGGATAGTCGAGATCTTTCATTACCATTTAAATGATCGCAATGCCGGACAATGCCACCGCATCGGTCATCATCCCAACATGGCCGATACGGAACACTCGCCCCGCCACTTTACCTAGCCCCAAACCGTAGCAAACACCATACTTTTTGTAAGCCAGTTCAACCAGAGTATCGCTTTTTAACTCATCGGGAACATAGATGGCACTCACGGTTTTAGAATATTGCTCTGGCGCCCACACAACGTCAAAACCTTAGCTTCGACAGTCTGGCTGACACCTTGTGCGATAGGTTAATGCTGCTCGAATACATAATCAAGACCCTCTATCCCGCAATAGTTTAATCGACTCGCGCAAGCTATCAATTAAACTGACTGGTGCAGTAAACGGAAATAACCCAACTTTATTAGCCACAATCATGCCAGAAAAGCCGAGATGACATCAAGCAGATCCGGCTATCGCTAGAGCAATACTCCCTTCATCCGCCTCGAATTAATTTTTATGGAATTAATTCCCATTATTTTAATATTACGGATAATCTTTTTGTAAGAAATTTATATCTAAAAATCAGCTAGTTATGCTATTTAATTGATACAAGTGAATATTTTATGGAAATATTGGAATGTATTTTTATTTATTATAATAATACTTTTCACCTATTAAACACAAAAAAACCATGCTAACTTACGGTGCATGTCAGATTCAATCATTCAAATCACTAAAAAGCGCGGCAGACCACCCGGTCCCAACAACAAGGTGAGTGATGGAAAGAACCAATCGCTAGTTCGCGCCATGACCCTGCTAGAGCGACTTTCCCGCACGCCTACGGGAATGACCCTAACCGATCTGTCGCAGCAGTTGGGCATGCCATCAGCAACAGCGCATCGCTTACTCAACACCTTCGAAGAAATGGGCTATATCGAGCATGACTCGACGCTCGGGCTTTGGTTTATTGGTCTTAAAACTTTCTCGGTAGGTAATGCCTTTTTAAATCGGCGTGACTTCATTGTCAGCTCTCGGCCTTATATGCGACGTCTGGTGGATCAATGTGGGGAGACCGTGAACCTAGGTGTTATCGACGATGGCGAGGTGGTTTATGTCGGGCAAATTCAATCACCCGAAATGATGCGCATGATTGTAAAACTGGGCAGCCGGTCACCCATTCATGCTTCGGGTGTTGGTAAAACACTACTCGCCAGCATGACTGAAAAAGGCGTATCGACTATTTTACAGCGTAAGGGGCTGGCCCGATTTACAGACCGCACTATCGACAATCCCGCCGATTTACGTAACGAGCTCGCACATATTCGTAAATTGGGGTATGCACTAGACGACGAAGAACACGCCATCGGCTTGCGCTGTGTGGCTGCCACCATCTTTGATGAAAATAGCGTCGCACTCGCGGGGCTATCATTATCAGGGCCAAAAGCCCGAATAACCGACAGCCGACTCACCGACCTGGGTGCGGCTACCCGACAAATGGCAGATGAAGTGACTGCTGCACTCGGTGGACGAAAGCCACCCGGCGCTTCTTAATACATCGATTATTGAATGATAAGAGATGAGACACGAGAGATAATAATTTACCTTTATAGATAGTGATACCTATGGAACAAAAATACATATTGAATCTGGAGTCGGCAAAACGAGTCGCCGCCGCTGCCGAAAAAGAAGCCACTGACAACGGCTGGAAAGTGGTGATTGCGATTGTCGATGATGGCGGCAACCTGATGTACCTGCAACGCGAAAAAGTCCAGCTTGGCAGTATCGACGTCGCCATTAAAAAAGCCGAAGTAGCGCTTAACTTCCGTCGCCCAACCAAGTATTGGGAAGACATGGTTGCCAGGGGTCGCCAGGGTTATTTAGCGATGCCGGGCATGTTGCCACTTGAAGGCGGCTTGCCCATTATCTACCAGGGTGAAATGATTGGTGCCATCGGCGTCAGCGGCGTCAAGTCAGACGAAGATGGCATCATCGCCCGCGCTGGCGTCGCCGCGCTCTAACGGGTAGACGCACCTTTGTCGGCTGTAAAGCTGATTGCGTCGACCCTGACATAGTTTGCTAGCACGGCCTTAATATAATTCGAACAACTTAACAATTTTCACAACTGACGAACTACGGCGAGCAAGCAACGCCAAATAGTAAATTTTAAACCCTTTATAGAGACATATTAATGAGCAATTTTCCAGAACTAAAAATTCCAGACACGCTGGCAGCCGGACCTGGCCCAGGCAATACTGACCCTCGCGTTCTAGCCGCGTTCGCTAACCAAGGTGTGGCTGATCACATGCAAGCGGATGTACTGCGCGGCATGATTGAAGCGAAAATCATGTTACGTGAAGTTTTCGGCACTAAGAACGCTTACACCTTTGGCGTCGCTGGAACCGGCTGGAGCGGCCTCGACTGCACTCACGGTGCAATTTTACCGGGCGACAAAGTTGTTGTTTTCGTAAACGGCACTTTCAGTAGCATCGATTGCCTATCCATCCGCATGAAAGCGTCTACTGTTGAAGACTTAGCCGCTAATCCTATGGACCCACAACCAGCTAACGTGATCACTGTTAACGTTCCTCACGGCCAATCTGTGACTGGCGATATTGTCGAAGCGGCACTGGCCGAACATAAGCCAATGTTCGCATTCATGGCACACTGGGAAACAGGTTCCGGTCGTATCAATGATCTACAAGGCTTTAACGATGCTTGTGTTAAGCACGGTGCGATGGGTATGGTCGACGCAGTATCCAGCCTTGGAATCGAAAATTTCAATATCGATGATTTCCCTGGTGTTGGCATGTGGGCTTCTTGCCCACAAAAAGGCATTCTCGCGCTACCCCTGACTTACGCGCCTGTCAGCTTCACGGACAAGGCAATCGAGCTGTTCAAAACTCGCGGCTGCTACAGCTTTGTTCACAATCCCATTCTAGAAGCACGTCACTGGGGTATCCTTGACGGTCAAGACGTTGCGGCTGGCACTTACCACCGCACCCATTCGCCCTACGCCGTTGCTTCTTTTCATGAAGCGCTTCGTCTATTACTTCAACATGGTCGAGAGAAAAAAGCCGCTGATTACGCTTCCAGTGAGAAAGTGTTGCGTGAGGCCGTTGCGGCGATGGGT
>JBDNJA010000032.1:0-12016 GCA_041688005.1 Gammaproteobacteria bacterium | reverse complement strand
TTTCTCAGCCTCACGACGGAAGTTGGAATTCCCCCTAATTTCACTAGATCCTAGCTGATGATTTAGATTAGTTCGCGCCTCTTTAACTTTAACTTGCCAATCATGTTCTACCGGCAGCATGGCTTCAGCACGCTGTAGGTAGTTCGCACGTTCGCTTAGAGACGCCACTAGCTCAACCAAACCTTTGAGATTTTGGTAACGATCCAAGCCGCCTTGCTGGGCAACACTATCTTCTGCTTTGAATTTGAAGTTCTTTAACTTACCTGCCGTATTGTAAGACTGTAGTTTTTCTAAAAACTCTTTGCTGCCGTTCATTTGATCACGATATTGATCTAGCTCGGCCTGGCTTAATAGATGACTACCCCAGAACGGAATACGTTCACGAATAGCGGCTATTACCGTAACCAACTCATTAACATGACTACTGACTTGGGTTTGAAGTTTAACGATAACGTCTTCTTTACCCTGAGTGATTTCAAGCACTTGGCCAGGCGGCAATTCCAACAATTCAAACAGCGCTTGCAGACCTGATACATTCCAATCTTTAGGCGCCTCGATATGCTTAAAGTGGCAAAGATCATCGACTTCTGTTTTAGCTAGCTCATCGAGTTTACTAGCATCGAGTTTATTGCCAGTGATCGACAATACGGCATCGCCGCTATAGACCAAGGCAGCGAGTAAGACAACCACCCATTCTGCCTCTAGTCGAAAGCTATCCGGCGCCATGTAATCGACTTGGTTTCTTTCAATTAGTAATTCAGCTCGATTAAGTACTTGCCCGTGAGGTTTAGCATTCAAAGAAGTGAGAATATGCTTGGCATAAATAGAAGAACGCGGCGTGAGTTTATCACCATCCAATAAACCTAGGGCGTCTAGCACGGCTGTGGCTTGTTTGGTGGTTCGGCTCATACTGGAGGCGATGGCCTCTAGCGCATTGCGGGCATAACCGGGTCGGTTGGCCTCAGTGACCAATATAGAGAAACTAGGGTACTGTGGCGCCAACTCTTCAAATCGTGGCGCCAGGCAGACACTGGCTGCAGCCCTGGTGATTTCACGGAAATCAATCCGATCGTTAGGGTCAGTACCAGTAATGGCACGCAGATTATGGCCTTTAAACCAATCGCCTAGAGACTTGCGTTTACCTTGGTGCGATACCTCGTAAGCGGTCATGGCATTCGTGCGCAGCCAAACACACATCTCGCGGTGGGCGTCACGAGCCTTGTCTTGATAGGTATTTTTAGCCTGTCCAGATGAGGTATCGGATAAGGCAGAGGCGGCCGCGAAGCGTTTAAGTATCGTGACGAATTCATCATCGTAATGTTTCAGATGCAGTAGAACTTCATCTTGCTGCTTTTCGTCTTTGAATCTAGGTGTGTCAAAGGGTTGAATAAAATAAAGGTAAAAATCTTTGGGTGGATAAGCTGTACTGCGCTCGTTTGGCGTTCCAAAAAATAGCCAGCCATCACGGTACGTTTTACGCTCTAGCCATTGCGCTTCAAAACCCCAAAGGTTGGGGTATTCGGACTGAGGTAGATCTGAGCATTCGAGTAATCGAATGAGGCCTTTATGGTAGGCCACATTTTTCTCATCATCACTGAGCACTTCTGCACGTTGATCGATAATGGCATCAAAATCGTCGGTCTTTTTTAGGTCAATATAATATTGACGATTATCAGCATTAAAGGAGATAAACTGACCACTCACTGTTTTGTGAATTTCTCGCATCACGGTTTCAACCAGGCTGAGAAGATCTTCTGCTGGGTCACCACCCAGGTCTTCAATACCAGGCTGATAGAGGCATAGTGCATCACGTAACTCTTTAGCTGTCGCGCCCATAGGCGCATAAATATCGCCTACGGTTAAACGATGCAAGGACAATGCATTTATAATGCGTAAGGCCATCGGCTTATAGGCTGGCCGAGTAAAAGCTTGCTCAATACGGCCGACCAACACATCGGAGCATTTCATGATAGGGCCAATATTGAGGTCAGCTTTGTTAGACTTGTTTCTGTTAAGTTCTAACCAGTAACTATCGTAAGCGATCAGCCCCGGGTAATCTTCAGGGATTGTTTTATCCAGCAACTGCCCCATTGAGCGAGATAGTCCTTTGAGAATTTCACGCTTTTCAACAGCGGTAACTTGCTCGAAAGTTTCTATGTAGTCGGGATGAACTGGGAATAAGCGCACAAACTCGTCTAGGCGCTCATTGAGGTTACTGTAAAACTTTCCAAAGGGTGCCAGATAGGCACGAATTTTTGCCTCTTGAGCAATGTCCTTTTTTAACAAGCGCTCGGCGACGACGAATTTAATATCGTCGCGGGCAATAAATAGCTGTTCAAAGCGGGCATGAACACGCTTGAGGCTTTCTGAGACGAATTGAAAGCGTGGGCTATCAAAGATGGCTTCCTGTATACCAGCAACAAAACGGAAACGTGAGTCTTTACAGATCTCGCCTATTTCCCGCAAGAAACCTAAATCTAACACCACTTCCTGGTTGTTACGACTACGCAGATAATCCAATAGTTCATCGATTACCAACAGCAAACCCTGATCGGGATAATGCTCTGCAAATGTGGCCATCATGTCTTCGAGTATGGTTTTATGGTTAGTTATTTTATCCTCTTCGGGAAAAGCAAAACTGATCCCCAGCTTTTCTAATTCATCTTCGAGCAGGCCACAGATAATATTGCGCAGGGACATTCTGGTGGCGCCAATCTCGGTCCGAATGACTTTGAATTGCCCTGCAATCGCAGTTGCAGCTTTAGCGACACTGGGGTCGGTGATTTTTGCAGCTAAGTCCTGATACTCAGCTATCGCCGATAACACAGACATCAAATGCGACTTACCAGTACCGTAGTTACCGACAACCATTAAGCCTTTATTATCCTTATCCTCATGGAACTGCAATTGAGGAATAACAATCTCCACCAAGCGTTCAGCCATCTGGTCAGAAATGACATAACTGCTGACAAGTTGTGCCGCAGTTTCAACATTGTCGGCGGAACGTAACTGGACAATCGACTCGATGGAGTCGAACTGGATTAAATCACTGTATTTCATTCATTATCCTTAACTAAGTTTTGGTAAGAGATGACGGTAAAATCATCCTCAGCCATCATCGTGTATTCCTGGTATTCAACATGTCCTAATTCACTATAACTAAGCTTACCACCGCTCTCGATTCTGACAAAATCACCAGGCCAAGCTGCCAAAATAACATGGTCATGGGCCAGCTGTTTTAACAAGTTGACGGCTTTAACTTTGAGACTAGGCTCAAAAAGCACTTCTAAACCGATAAGGCATACATAGGGGAATGTTAGACCTGTAAGCAAATCATCCAGAGCACCTTTCACCTTCCGTGGACGTTTAGCTAAGGGTATATTTAGCAAGGCTTGCGACAGCTGAACATTGAGGTCCAACAACAAAACGCCCTCCCTAGTCATTGCCTTAGAAGTCTCATTGCCTACAATGATAGCGAGCTTATTATGTTTGGGAGACAACTGTTTGACTAGCTTAAGCCAAACCACTTCGTCACCTGTTTGTGGTTTTTCCATTATTGATGGTCATCCATACTTAACATTGCCGATTACAGGGCCCAACATGCCACTATTAAGCCTTGCTGGCTATCAATAAAGGCACGAGTAAAGAAATAAAATTAGGGGCTGAATCACCAGTAGTTCTCTAGACCTATCCTATTCGATATTGGTGACGGCTCTCATACGCTACGGTGTACACATACCCGGTGTAACATACCCGCATACCATAGTTGGACCTAGGTAACTCATGAAATAAAGGGTGAAATAAAGGAAATAAAGGGGACGCTTCCCTTTTAAAACTCAGTTCCTGAAAGAAATATTGATGGCATTAATAACTGGCCACTATCAATATACTGACAACGTTGAAAACTAGATGGTAGAATTTTATTCACATATGGAAAGACCTATAGACAATAGACTGGAATCCAAAATTGCAAATTTATAAACACCTCTTCACGAACTATATACACGCCACCAACGTGACCGGCAGCAAAAAGGCGGCTTCCTATATCCGGATAAAGGGGACGCTTCTCTTTTAAAACTCAGTGCCTTAAAGAAATATTGATGGCATTAGTAATTGGCCTCTATCAATATACTGACAACGTTGAAAACTAGATGGTAGAATTTTATTCACGTATGGAAAGTCCTATAGGCAATAGACTGGAATCCAAGATTGCAAATTTATAAACAACCCTTCACAAACTATATACACGCCACCAATGTGACCGGCAGCAAAAAGGCGGCTTCTTATATTCGAGCAATCGACTTACTCAATAAAATGATTCAGACAATACCATTTGAATTCGAAGACTGCAAAAATGTCTGGTCGGTTAGTTCTGTTGAGCGCTTAAATGAGCTGTATTTGTTTGTATTGCAAGAATCTAAAAATGGCGATGCGAGTGCCTGGAATATTGATGGCATTCCGACGAGTTATCTACAAAACGGTTATTGTTCGGCGGCACTGAAAAGCTATCAAGAGTTTTTGATTGGATATGTTTATGAACAAGAGCTGCTCACCGTTTTCGATGAACATAAAGGTGACGAGGCTGAAATTGTTAAAAAGTTAGATAGAGACATTATCTATCCCAAATTTTTATTGGATGGCTTAGACAAGAAAGAAGGTAAGGAAGTTATACGTTCAGTTCGTGTGCGAGTTAATCAGGGTGTTTTTCGACTGATGATACTTAAAATATATAATGAATCTTGCTGTATCACGGGCCTCAATATTCCTACGGTGAACAGGGCAAGCCATATTATTCCCTGGGCGGACGACCATGATATACGTCTTGATCCAAAAAATGGCCTTTGCCTATCGGCGACCTACGACGCCGCTTTTGATAAACATCTGATTAGCTTGGATGAAAATTATCGCATCCTCATTTCAAAAGAAATTGCAGATCATTATAAAAGCGATATCGTTAAAGAATATTTCCAAAAAAAGGCGGGGCATAAAATTACTTTGCCATCGTCGTATTTACCTAAACAGGAATACCTTGCAATACACCGAAATAATAAAGAGTTTTGATTCTACGAAAAAAACACGGTCGATCTTAACAATAGAATTATTAACCTGTTGATCGACCAGCTTGACGCAACGTAGGCATGATAAGCCTCCGGCGCCATCAGGCGTGACCAACTCGCCAATACCACCATGCAAGACGATGGGAAAATAGAAAGTTTGATGGAAGAATGTTTGCCGGAAGGCGCTTCGCTTTGCCTACAGGGATGTAGGTAAGGGGCGAGAGCAGGACGCGGTGAGCTTTTCCGGCCTACGCAGTTGCAATTATCGCAAAGTTAAAAGCATTTTTAAATCTGTCGATCTTAACAATCGAATTATCAGTCTGTTAATCGACCATCTTGACGCAACGTAGGCATGATAAGCCACAGCGCCATCAGGCGTGTGGAAACAAGGAAGGAAACAAGGGGTCAATCATTGACATAATACCTTTATTATTCTCGTCTGCTTATATGCTTAAAAAATAGGGGAGTGAGTACCGAACCCCTAATGGGAATTCAACGGTTTTTTGAAAGTATTTTTAGACTCTATGGTCGTATTTTCGCTCATAGATTAACATTACCTGATGATCCGAGGGCAGGCACAGGGGGTTTGATTGTGTCCTTTTTGCTTGTGGTGGTGCGATACTGGTGCGATACTGTACCAGTAACTATTTTTATGGGGATGGGCTTATGCCACGACAAAGTATTACGTTTACGCCGCCGAATGATGATTGGTTAAAGACACAGGTAGAAAGTCAAGAATTCAGCAACAAAAGCGATGTTGTAAATGATTTAATCCGCAAAGCTCGGCACCAATATGAAGAAATCGCGATAATCCGCGAAAAACTTATTCGCGCTGAACTGAGCGGGTTTAGTGACCGTACCCCTGGACAAATACGCGATGCAGCTAAAAAACGATTGAAAAAGGATGCCTAGGAGTCTGTCGGACTCCCAGATCTACCCTGGTTCTTACTCAGGAAGCAGACCAGGACCTTGATAATCTGTATGTTGATGGTTTTAAACGGTGGGGCGAAGAACAGGCCGATCAATATTACAATGCGTTGCTCGATCATTTTCTCTACCGTGCTATTGATGAAATCCGCGAAGGGTATCGCCGCAGTGTGTGCGGTAAGCATTCTATTTTTTATCGCGTTGCTGGTGATACGGTAGAAGTTATGGGGCTGGTGAAGTATGAAAATCGGTTTTATTCAGGGTAAAGAAAGCGCAGGGCAAGGATACCAAGCCAGATTAATGTGGTGTTACGCGCCTACTGCGAAGCACACCGCAATCCTGTGGAATAGTTAACCGTGTATTTCTTCGGTTTACCCGCAATTTTGATCAATTCCCCTTGTGGTACTTTGTTATCACTATCGGCTTCTTTAATATCCGGCTTGAATTCAAGTTATGTTACAAGTCTTAATCCGTAATAACTTGGTAATGTAATCCGTAATAGTCTGGTTTTACATTCCGTAATAACCTATTATTGTAATCCGTAATAACCTGCATAAAAAATTACAAGGGTATTAATCAAACATAATATTAAGTGATTGAAATTAAAGTATATAACTCATAAATACAGTGAACTAACTCATGGCAAAAACTATCAATCAATTAGTTGCAGAGGCTTTGTCTGAGGTAAGCAAGAATGCTAATGGCAATATTGTTCACTCAAAAAGCATCAAACCTAAGCAGCAGGCGCTATTGGTAAAACAGGGCTATCTAAAAAGCATTATTAAGGGATGGTACTTATTCGATGCTGATTTGTCTGTGCAGGTGGCGGGGGAGTCTGCGCTTTGGTACGAGTCAATCTGGTCTTTTATTGGTCAATATCTGGCTTCGCGATTCAAGGATAATTATTGGCTGAGCGCCGAGGCTTCGCTAGATATTCATACGCATAACAATTCAATGCCTGCCCAGCTCGTTGTATTTGTTAAGAATGGCACAGAGGATATTGTTCGACTTCCGAATAAACTAAGTTTATTGGTGACTAGTGTCAAAACAAAGCCAAGCGATCTGATTAAGCATAGAGGCGTAACAGCATTCCCACTGGAAACGGCATTAGCAAATTCAGTACCCACGTCTTTTAAAAATCACCCTGTCAGTATGCAAGTGGCTTTAAGAGCTGCACAACTGGACAAATTGGCGGAGGCCTTGTTGCGATCTAAAAATATTGCCTCTTCTGGGCGTATTATTGGCGCCTTTGACGTGCTGCAAATGCGTGCAGAGAGTAAAAAGCTTGAGGTTATTATTGGCAGTGCTTACGGAAATATAAAGATTAAAGATCCATTTCTTGTTCCACCGATAATTTTGGCGAAAGGTAAAAATGAAAATGCCAGTGCTCGCAGGATTAGAATAATCTGGAAACAGATGAGAGAGGAAGTGATCACGGGATTTTCGAGCATCAAACCAGCTTTTGATTTTCATTCTCGATCGCTGGATGAAGCCCTGGCTTCAATCGATGAGATTTATGTCCATGATGCTTATCATTCGCTATCGATTGAGGGGTATGCCGTCACGCCAGAGTTAATCGAAAAGGTTAGCCGTGGTGATTGGTCTCCTGAAACTATTACGCAGGATAACGATGCAAAAAATGCGCTAGCGGCAAGGGGTTATTATGATGCCTTTAATCAGGTTAAACAGTCATTAACGCAAGCCTATGACAAGGAGGATTTAGATTACCTAATTGATGTCGGTATTACTCAGTGGCATACATCGATGTTTAAACCCTGTGTGACGGCAGGCATTATTAGCGAAATGGACTTGGCGGGTTATAGAAAAGGGCCGATATATATTAGGGCGTCAAGGCATGTGCCACCGGCAAGTGAGCAATTGATGGATTGCATGGATGCTTTGAAGGAGTGTATGGCTGAAGAAGAATCCTTTGTAGTAAAGGCTGTCCTGGGGCATTTTATTTTTGGCTATATCCACCCCTATTTTGATGGCAATGGACGAACGGCTCGATTTTTGATGAATTTTTTATTTGTCGTTAGCGGCTGTAACTGGGTGATTATTACAAAAGAAGCTCGGGACAAATATCTTAACGCATTAGAGTCAGCCTCGGTTGATAAGGACATCAGGCCTTTTGTCGATTTTATTATTAGTATGATTGAGAGCGAGTAAGCTGTATTGGATGAGTTTTGATAAGGCGGAGCACTAAATAATGAGCATCGACAAAACCAAAATGTCATTCATTAGAAATGGTGTACTAGTTAATTGAGCCTGTCGACAGTTAATTAATTTGTTGCTGTTACCAAACATCGATAAAACCTACGACTTATGGTGTAGTGGAAGTCTCAGCACTATTTTTTATGGACTGCCGCTTAACCAAACATCTTTTTCTAAAATATTTGGACTCTTTCCTAAATCTTGAGCTGCCCTATTAAGAATTGCTTTTCGGTCGGTCTCCGGTAGTTGAAGGAAATGATCAGCCAACTGCGTGGACCTTTTGATACTCGTTCAATGCACTACGCATCCAACCGGGCATGATTTCTTGATTTTTAGTAAGAGCAGCAAATTCATTAGCAGGTAGACGCGCTTCGATTTTCTTGAAGGTTTCTTGTGTCACTTCATTTCTTCCCAGGTACCACAGGGCACTCAATGCTTCACCTGCTGGACGTCCTGCCAGTGCCATCTTTCGAGATGCAACATGCTTTAATTGAACATGGAGGTTCCCAAGGTGGAATTTTCGACTAGGCCCATTGGTGAGAAACATGGATTGTGAGGACATTTGTGTTGAGAACCCAAACCGCCGAGCCGCCTCAGCACCATTGGTTTCTATCTTGTTACCATATTGGAGAGCATAGTACCTAGCGACTTCCTCGGGGCCCGGGAGGATTTCTCCAATATAAGCACTTTTTTCAGGTTTGACGAAAACACCTCTCTTTATTCGAGAAATCTCCCCTGTTTTCACCAGGCGCCATAGAGCTTGGTCAACCGCGGCACGGCTGCCCAAATTAAGGAAATGTGAAGATCCAAATGGCTTCCCTCTTTTAAAGCTTTTGATCTTCTTCCCAATCTCTTTTGAAACGCTCATCACAATACCTTTAATTTTGTTAGATAAATATAGTTCTTTTCTAACAAAATACAACTACTAATTTCTTAGTGACGTAGGCATGATAAGCCACGGCGCCATCAGGCGAGACCAACTTGCCAATACCACCATGCAGACGATGGGAAAATAGAAAGCTTGATGGAAGAAGGTTTGATTGAAGAAGGTTTGCCGGAAGGCGCTTCGCTTTTCCGGCCTACGTAGCTGTTACCAGGCATCGACAAAGCCTTCGACCTCGGTTACATCTCTTTCAATGGTGGCTTTCAAAAAATCTGGGATATTGTTATCTTGTGAACTTACCTAGACACTAAGCTCATCGACAATATTAGGCCTCATGCTTTCGATTTTGCATTAATCCAAAACCTAAAGATTCCCCCTCATTATTAATCCATACCACAATTCGTACCACGAGTAGCGCTATGACAAATCGACTGTTTGATGTAAACGCCCAAAAAATTACAACGCTCGACGATCTCGCAAAGTTGGCAGACTATTCGCTCATGGACACGCTCAACTGCGATCCTGATGCGAAAGCAAACGGTGAGGACCACGCGCCGCGACAGGTCTTTACGGGCCATTATGTCCCCGTCAATCCCACGCCAATCGATGACCCGGAGTACGTCGCGCACAGTAAAAACTTGTTCCACGAACTTGGCTTCGCCGACAGCATGGCGCAGTTGGCAGATTTTGTCCGCCTGTTCTCCGGTGACATCTCGCAGGTTCCGGAGCCGATGCGCAAGTTCGGTTGGGCGTGTGGGTATGCACTTTCTATCTACGGCAACGAATACTCCCAGCAGTGTCCGTTCCAGACCGGCAACGGATACGGAGACGGTCGCGCAATTTCGGTGCTTGAGGCCGTTATCAACGGTCGACGCTGGGAAATGCAACTTAAAGGTGGCGGTCGGACGCCATACTGTCGCGGCGCGGACGGTCGCGCAGTGCTGCGGTCGAGTGTTCGGGAGTTTCTCGCACAGGAGCACATGCATGCGCTAGGCGTGCCAACGTCACGGTCTTTGAGTTTGTACGTGTCGAAAACAGAGAAGGTCAAGCGGCCTTGGTACTCGGAGGGCTCGCACTCGCAGGACCCAGACGTGCTTATGTTGGATGCTGTCGCCATCTCGACGCGCGTCGCACCGTCGTTCATTCGGGTCGGCCAACTCGAGCTATTCGGTCGTCGTGCCCGCAAGCAGGAACACCCAAAGGCGATGGAGGAGCTAGAGAAGATTGTGCTGCACTTGATCGATCGTGAGTACGCTGACGTTATCGACCAGCAACTAATCACCGCCGAAAAAGTGGTGTTGCTCGCGCATGAGTTCCGCAGCCGCCTTACGCTGCTTGTGGCGAACTGGATCCGCGTCGGCTACTGCCAGGGCAACTTCAATAGCGACAACTGCGCGGCCGGTGGCTTCACGCTCGACTACGGTCCATTCGGATTCTGCGATGAGTTCAACCCACACTACCAGCCATGGACGGGCGGTGGACAGCACTTCTCGTTCCTGAACCAACCAGTGGCAGCGGAACGCAACTTCCACTCGTTTTGTACCGCGTTGCAGCCTTTACTGACATCGCATGATGACTGTCTGCGACAGCTCGGCGAGATTCGAAATGACTTTTCGAAAGTGATGCAAACGCAAATGGAGAAGATGTGGGCTGACAAGCTCGGACTTGCTACTTTTGATGCGGTGTTGTTCAGTGAGCTAGAAACCCTGATGGTGCAAACGCCTGTTGATTACACCCGTTTCTTCCGCGAGCTATCAATGGTGCCTGACGACATTGGCCCCCTCAAAAATAGCTTTTACAGGGACTCGACGGTTGAAATGGACAAGCGCTGGTCTGAGTGGCTTACAAAATGGACGTCGCTTATCAACGGTGCTGGCACGGCCGACGCGAATGCTGTTCCGCTGCGCTCCCATGAAGCAATTTCCAGCCAGATGAAACTAGTCAACCCAAAATACAGTTTGCGCGAGTGGTTCGTTGTGCCTGCGTATCAGCAAGCGGCCGCGGGGGATTACTCGCTAATTCGAGAACTACAGGAAGTCATGACGCAGCCATACGCAGAGCAGTCGAAGGACGTGGAAGAAAAATACTATAGGCTGAAGCCACCTGAGTTCTTTGAAGTCGGTGGACTGTCGTATTACAGCTGCTCGTCGTAATTTTTCGGTAGCTGGTGGGCCAGAAGAAAACGGCAGGAGATCTATAACGCAAACCCCTCTTTTTCATCCCAATGGTTCAGTTCATCAAAAACTACACGGTTAATTCCAGAAGCTTGCATATTATGGAAGTTTCTGTAAATTAATAGAATGACACCTTTAACAGAGCTAATTATCAAATCCGGCAATGCACACCGGGTTCTGTCAGCCAATCAACTGCAACGCTTGCTAGATGGCAGTAGCGCCCGCCGTTATGGCCTGGTCAATCGAGCGCTGAAAGCTGGTGAGTTAATTCAAGCGCAGCGTGGCCTGTATCTGCTATCGAATGCTTATCGTTCTACGCCTGCTCATCCCTTTGCGCTAGCCCAGAAAATGATGCCTGGTAGCTATGTTTCCGCGGAAACGGCGCTGGGGTTTCATGGCTGGATTCCAGAAGTGGTACATAGTGTTTTGAGTGTTACCGCCAGGGCTAAGTCGGTGAGTTATGAGCACGAAATGCTGGGTAAATTTGAATTTCGTCGTATGACGGTTGTTTCGGGTTATTGGCTTCAGGGCGTGGCGAGACAAGAGTTACAACAGCAGGTAGCACTGATTGCCGAGCCATTGCGCGCGTTGCTGGATTTGGTGTATTTGCGCAAATTACCGTGGCGGGGCCTGGATTATCTGCTGGAAGGATTGCGTATCGATGAACAGTCCTTAAGGGCAGTCTCTTCAACTCAAATTATCCGGCTGCTTGATGTATATAAAGGCAAGCGCGAACAACAGTTTATTAAACAATTGATGGG
>JBDNJA010000031.1:0-3856 GCA_041688005.1 Gammaproteobacteria bacterium | reverse complement strand
TAACGTGGAATCGTCATACCGGGCTTGACCTGGTATCCAGCGGCTCGTTGAAATTTCTGGATTCCGGATCAGCAAAAAGCGCTGTCCGGAATGACGGATCTTCATTTTTGTTTTCATGTCGTCTCAGCTTCAAATTATCCCGCTGCTTTTACCAACAAGCATTTGAGTCAATTGCGCACAAACTTAACGGGGCAGCAGTGAAAAAGTAATTGGCTTTAGTGGCCAATAGTGATTCGAGATCAATTACTCTTAATCAATAATGCCCGCTCAATAATTACTCAACGTTATTTAGGGCAACGTTGAAGATATCAAAGTTTCTTAACTGATGACCCGCATCAAGGTTAGTCGCAGGGCGACTGAAAATCAGGGGTACAGTTTGCTCAGTAACACCACCGTGCGAACGTAAAGGTACGGTCAGTCCTGAAAGGTCATGTCGTGAAGCGGTTGTACCCAAAACAGTATCCTTTTCAGACGTCAGAATCAGGTCACCCATGCGGTCATAGGCTAATTCGAATTCATCGCACCCTTCTTTGTTAGTGAATACACTTTCCATTCCAGGAATGGCTTTCAGCTCAGATACGATGTGTGCAACATCAGCATCATCAGCCAGATAAATAGTCGCATACGAACCTAAAGCACCATGGTGTACGACGTACGGATCTGTGATTGGAAGAATAACGCGAGCGGCTGCAGGTGACAGAATACGATCCATTTCGTCTTGCAGGTAAATGACTTTAGGATCGCCAGCATCATCATGCTTAGCGTTCATACCGTGATCTGCTGTTAATGCAACAACAGCACCAAGCGCGTCTAGTTTGGCCCAGTAGCTGTCCATCATGGCGTAGAATGAATTGGCACCTTCACTACCGGGTGCGAATTTGTGCTGGATATAATCAGTGGTTGATAAGTACATCAGGTCAGGACGAACCGTTTCCATCAATTTAACGCCAGCAGCGAAGATGAATTCAGATAGTTCGGCACTGTAAACCGAGGGCACTTCCATGCCGACCATATCAACGACATTTTCGATGCCATTATCGGCCAGGGTCACTTCATCAGACTTTTCTGAAGAGAAACAAATCGCACCACCTTCACCAAAAACTAGCTCGTTACCCAGTAAGCGACGTAGTTTGTCTTTTGCAGTAACAACAGCCACTTTGGCACCTTGATCCTGGAAAGCCTTAAAGATAGTCGGCGTCCGCAGTAAATGCGGCTCGTTCATCATCACTTCTTTGTCATTTTCACAGTCATAGTAAAAGTTACCACAAATACCGTGAACCTTAGGTGGAACACCGGTCACGATAGAAATGTTATTCGGGTTGGTAAAACTAGGAACAACACAATGTGCGCGTAGATCCGAGCCCAGGCCTTCGACCACTTTTTTGGTCCAGGGCATGACACCGGCTTCGATTGCTTTTTCGATATAATCGGGTTCTGAACCATCGATACAAACCACAACACGTGGTCGACCTGGCCATTGGTAACTACGGCCGTTGACGTTAACTGTAGATTTGTCTGAATTCATAAGATGTATTTTCCAAAGATTAATATAGATTAGGGCTGAGACTATAACTGGTTATTTCCCATCAGGTTAATCGATATAGTGAATGATTTGTATTGGCCATGCCTATAGATAATCTCTATAGACATGGCCTATAGGCAAACTCTATAGCCAGGCAAAGGTCGTCGTCTCGCTAAATAGAGATATTTATCCTTTTCTAGCCGACTGAATCATTTCGAGGAAGGCATCTGTTACGCGTAAGCTTCGACGCTCCTTGAGGCACACCACATATTCATCGAGCGTGAGATCTGCGTTGCTAACTATTAATGGATGTAAACGAGCGTCAGCCGATAACTCTGTTTCGGCCACAATACCAACACCAAACCCTGCCGCCACTGCTTCTCGAACACCTTCGCGCCCACTAATTTCCATCACGTTTTCGAGTACCCCGCCGGATAGCGCTACGGTTTCTTCAAATAAAGACCGAGTGCGAGAGCCTTTTTCACGGAGGATAATTTTTTGGCCTAATAACTCTTCCATTGTAATCGTTCGTCTGTCGGCCCAGGCATGGTCTTGATTCACAAACGCTAACAAGCGGTCGGGTGCAAGTGGAATGAAGTCGAGGCGATCATCCCCTTTTGGAATATTGGGCAATACCGCAATATCGCAACGCCGCGATTCGAGCCATGACATGAGTTGCTCAGAATTGCCATATTGAATCGATATATTAATACCAGGATACAGACGCTGGAACTGGGCCAATAAGGGTGTGACTATATAGGGGGAGTCGGCAGCGACCATCAACTGGCCTGATGTTAAAGCACGGGCAGACTGTAATAGTAGTTCGACCTCCTCTTCATAACGAAAAAGATGACGGGTAATACCGTAGGCTGACTGGCCGATGTCTGTTAATTCGATACGACGGCCGAGCCGGACAAATAATTTGATTCCGTAGCGTTCTTCTAACTCTTTAACCTGACCCGAGAGCGTTGGCTGGGTAATGTGTAAGGCTTCTGCGGCTTTGGTAAAGCTACCATGGGTCGCAACCGCATGAAAAGACCTAAGGTGCGCGTGTGATATTGGCATGTTCTATTGGCCTAGCCTATTTCAGGCATTTGATATATCGATTTGATGAATACTAGTCAACACCGGTATAAATGGCAAATCAATTTAACTAGCGCCTGTTTGAGGCTAAAATGTGGTAACAAAAATGACAAATGTAAAAAAAGTGAGCTCTCCAACCGGTGACCCATATCTATTAACCCCAGGCCCATTGACGACTTCAGCAACAGTCAAAGAAGCCATGTTGCATGACTATGGATCAAGAGATAACGCCTTTATTGAGCTTAACGCCAACATGCTCAAGAGCTTGATCAATATAGTGAACGGTCAGGGCACGCACGTTAGTGTGCCATTACAGGGCAGTGGTTCTTTCGTGGTTGAAGCGATGATAGGTAACTTTGTACCGGCTGATGGCAAGCTCTTGATTCTGATCAACGGCGCTTATGGTAAGCGTATTGCAAAAATGTGTGATTACTATAAGCGTGATTACATCATTCAGGAATCGGCTGAAGATGTGCCTGTTGATACAGTCCATCTCGATAAAACATTATCTGCCGATGCCGACATTACCCATGTTGCCGTGGTTTATTGTGAAACAACCTCGGGTATCTTAAACCCACTGAAAACCGTCTCAGATGTGGTCGCTAAGCATAATCGTGGTCTCTTAATCGACGCCATGAGTGCATTTGGTGCACTGCCACTAGACGCCAAAGAAATCACGTTCGACGCCGTGGTTGCTTCGAGTAACAAATGTTTAGAAGGCGCACCAGGATTAGGTTTTTGTATCGCGAGTGAAACTGCGATGATAAAAACTGAAGGCAACTCTCCTTCATTAGTGCTCGATCTTTACGATCAATGGCGCGCCATGCAAAAAACCAGGCAATGGCGTTTTACCCCACCAACGCACGTGATCTTAGCGTTTGCACAAGCAATCAAAGAATTTGAAGAAGAAGGCGGCGTTGCAGGCCGCGGTGGTCGATACCGTCAGAACCATGGCATATTGACTTCTGGTATGCGCGACATGGGCTTCAAAACTTTATTACCTGACGAGCTGCAAGCGCCAATCATTGTTACTTTCTACATGCCGACTAACCCAGAATTTGATTTTGATAAATTCTATGATGGTTTGCGTGATCTAGGTTATGTCATATATCCGGGTAAGTTAACCGTCGCTAACAGCTTCCGTATTGGTTGTATTGGTCGCCTCGACAAAACACATATGGAAGGCGCTCTTAATGCCATTAAAGGCATGATTGAAGCATTCGGCATTAACCAAATCTGTTACGACTAGTC
>JBDNJA010000030.1:0-2701 GCA_041688005.1 Gammaproteobacteria bacterium | reverse complement strand
CCTCATGACGACCTCACATGGTTATGGTTTTTTATGCTTTTTTGAAGATATGCTGACGCGTAATAAAAATGGTAAAGCATTAATTAGCATTTCTAGTGGCGCAAAGTTGATTCGCGCCAACCCAATTCAAAACCTTGACACCGATGTCGTGGTATCGATTACGAGCGATGGTTATATCGGTCTGATCGACGCAAAAGCAATCCCGCAGCTATCGAAGGGCAAGGGTAATAAAATTTTGGGTGTTCCACCAAAACGTCTAAAGTCGGGCGAAGAAAGTGTGAGTTATGTCACCTGTTTATCGGGTAAAAAAACGCTGGTTATTCATTCGGGCAAGAAATATAAAATAATGTCGGTGAGAGAGCTCGAAGAGTATCGAATTGAGCGTGGTAAACGAGGACATAAACTACCGCGCGGCTACCAGAATGTAACCGATGTTGAAGTGACCGATTAACCGTAACTGGCAGCCAGTGAATATTGTTCAATATTTTCACTGGGGTAGTTTGCCTACAACCTCTTTTTACATTTAACTTTATTTTTTAAGCTCCATTTTTATAATCCATTTTCATGGTCAATTCTTCTAATCAAAAATTTGTCGCATCGCCAAAGAATCGGCTATTATGGCGGCCTCTTTTCAAATATACGTCAGAGTTGAATATCATGGCCAGTTACAACACCAGCGAATTTCGAAGTGGATTAAAGATAATGCTCGACGGTGATCCTTGCTCCATTATCGAAAACGAGTTCGTAAAGCCAGGTAAAGGCCAGGCCTTTAGCCGGGTCAAAATTCGTAATTTAAAGAATGGTCGTGTACTGGATAAGACATTTAAATCGGGTGAAACACTAGAAGCCGCCGATGTCATCGACATCGAAATGCAGTATCTATACAACGATGGTGAATTCTTTCACTTCATGGTGCCAGAAAACTACGAACAGCATGCTGCCGAAGCGAATGCTGTTGGTGATACACATCTTTGGCTCAAGGCGCAGGATATGTACGAAGTCACGCTCTATAACGGCAGCCCTATTGGCGTTGCGCCACCTAACTTTGTCGAATTAGAAGTAACAGAAACCGATCCTGGGCTGAAAGGTGATACCGCTCAAGGTGGCACAAAACCAGCAACGCTGGAAACTGGCGCAGTTGTTAAGGTGCCGCTGTTTATTGAAATCGGTGAAGTGCTTCGAGTCGATACGCGTTCCGGCAACTACATGTCACGCGTCAAAAAATAGAGCTTAGCGATAATGACCTGGCGACCGTCAGCTTCATTAACCGTCATTCAACAAAGAGCCCGAATCTATCGTCAGGTTCGGGCTTTTTTTGATGCGCGAGAATGCCTGGAAGTCGATACCCCACTGCTATCGCCCTCGACTAATACTGATGCCAATATCGAATCAATAAAAGCGTCGAGTTTAGGGCAGACGCTTTACCTGCAAACATCGCCAGAATTTGCAATGAAACGCTTATTGGCCGCCGGAAGTGGTTCAATTTACCAGGTTTGCCATGCATTTCGCGAAGGCGAAAAAGGTCGTCGGCATAATCCAGAATTCACCCTGTTAGAATGGTATCGAATCGGATTCGACTATCAACAATTGATGGATGAAATGGAGATGCTAATCGATGATGTCAGTGACGAATTAAATCAGTATCAGCGAATTAGCTATCGACAGTTAGTGCTCGATCATATCGGCGTCGATATTGATAAAATCGAATTATTAGACTTGCGAGAAAGGGTAGATAAACTCGTGCCAGGGACTCGTAGCGCCGAGTTGGATGTTGATCAATGTCTTGATTTATTGATCAGTCTTATCATAGCACCCGAGATGAAAGGCTACGTCTTTGTCTATGACTATCCCGTCTCGCAGGCCGCACTGGCCAGAGTGAAGATGAGTAATCCGACTGTCGCAGAACGCTTCGAGTTATTTTATAACGGACTAGAATTAGCAAATGGTTTTTCGGAGCTTTGCGATAGTCCGCAGCAACGGCAGCGTTTTGAAAAGGATAATAATCGCAGATTAGGCGCTGGGCTAGAGCCGTATCCAATTGATGAGTTATTGCTGTCGGCTTTGAGCTCAGGATTGCCAGAGTGTGCGGGTGTCGCGATTGGGTTAGATCGGTTGTTGATGGTTTTGCTTGGCAAGGATTCTATAGATCAGGTATTGAGTTTTGTTGATTGAGTCTCGCAAGTTCAGATACGATAAAAAAGATCGTGTTGTTTTTTTAGTCCTCCAAGACCGTGATATGAATATTATTTTTGCAATTGGTGAGTTTTATAGGCCATTATAGCTGCTACCCATTAAAGCCAAACACATGGTTTTCAATGAGCTCCTTACCAAATTTAAAGTTATACCTGCCAATTTCCTTAAAACCAAATTTTATATAAAAGCCAATAGACTGATTGTGAGTCCAGGTATAAAGCCAAAATGTGGTGCCGTATCGAGTTACGATATCTGATAGCAATCTTCGTCCGGTGCCTTGGCCTTGAAAATGACTGTCTACATAAAGGGCATCTCTAAAAATGCACTTTTTCCGCGATTGCGGCGTCACCGATTTTATGCTCCTGCAAAATCGACATACCGTACATCCATGTACATAAGCTCCGTGCTCGAATCCTCATGTACTTCATGTACACTGCGGTTCTCGACAATTGCTCCATGCATTGTTCTACCTCCTGCATCCATGCAGTCGTCCGCGCGGTGCTTCCTT
>JBDNJA010000205.1:0-32637 GCA_041688005.1 Gammaproteobacteria bacterium | reverse complement strand
GAATTGCTCGATGAATCTATCGAAACAATCTACATTAAAAGCAATCTACCCGACTCGGTTAATATCTCTGACATTGATTTTGATGCACTGAGTGAAATGGTTAAACGTACCAGCAAGCCCAGAACTTCAGATGCTGAGAAGTTGAAAAACCTGATTCAATTAAAAATAGGCCCCATGGTCGAACGCAATCGCACTCGCCAGGATTTACAAGAAAAATTCCAGTCGCTTATCGATCAATATAACAATGGTGCCTATACCGCCGAACAATTCTTTGAAGCCTTGAAACAGTTTATTGACGAGCTTGATGAAGAAGAACGACGTGGCGTGCGAGAGGGTTTAAATGAAGAGGAACTGGCTATCTTCGATTTGCTTTGCGAGGGTGTAGAGCTTTCGGGAACGGAGCGAGATCAGGTTAAAACTATTGCTCAACAATTACTGGAAAAAATACGTGATGATCTGGTGATCGACTGGCGCAAAAAACAACAGGCCAAAGCCAGAGTTAAAGATCACATTCAAGCAGTACTGGATGATTTGCCTGAAAGCTATGACGATGGCAAATGGAACAGTGTGTTTAATTCTGTATATCAGCATGTTTATCAGGCGTATCGGGGACGAGAGGAGAGTGTTTATCGTTAGCGGCACCCTAGCCCAGCCAGATCCATACAAACTATGTTAGAGTTAGGGTTAGAAAAATTGTTATGATGGAGATCATCATATTGCAATAGTGGGACGTATCCTTGGCCAATATCGAATTTTCAAAAGATGATAAAGATTTCATTGTTGGCAAAATTCAGCAATATTTTGACCGTGAGCTAGATCAGGAGCTGGCCCAGTTTGATGCTGAGTTCCTGCTGGATTTTTTCTCTGAGCAAATCGGCGGGCTTTATTATAACCAAGCTTTACAAGATTCACAGGCGGTGCTAGAAAATAAGCTAGAGGGCATTACCGATGCTATCTATGAGCTTGAAAAGCCAATACAGCCCAAGCTACTGCGCACTAGACGCTAAACACTAAACACCGGATAAGGAGTATCCTATGAACGACACATCTGTTGACTTACCTCAAACCTCTCTCGATATTCAGCAATCTCTAGTTGATGTCTTTGGGTTTAATCAATTTCGACTAGGGCAAGAGCAAACGGTTAGGCAGCTCCTTGGCGGTTTTTCATCCCTGGCTATTTTTCCCACTGGTTCCGGTAAATCACTGTGTTATCAGTTTAGCGCTTTACACTTACCCCACTTAACGCTGGTGGTATCGCCATTGTTGGCCCTGATGAAAGATCAGCTGGAATTCTTGCAATCCAAGGGCATCAGTGCCGCCAGTATTGATTCGACGCTGACGCCTGAGCAAAGCAAGCAAACAATGCAAGGTGTGCGCGAAGGTAAGATCAAAATATTAATGGTGTCGGTCGAGCGTTTTAAAAATGAACGTTTTCGGCAGTTTATTCACGGTGTGCCGATGTCTATGCTGGTGGTGGATGAGGCTCACTGTATCTCAGAATGGGGGCATAACTTTCGTCCAGATTACCTTAAGTTGCCCCAGTATCGGCAAGAGCTCGATATTCCATTGGTGTTGTTACTAACCGCAACGGCAACCAAAAAAGTTAAACTTGATATGGCACATCGATTTTCAATTGGGAACGAGCATATTGTGCAGACCGGCTTTTATCGGGAGAATTTAGACTTGAGCGTTATGCCGGTGACTGAGATGAATAAACAGGCTCAGCTTTTACAAATAATACAACAGCAAAGTGGCTCCGGTATCGTTTACGTTACCTTGCAGCATACTGCGGAGCTGGTGGCTGAGTTTCTCGCTGACAATGGTATCAATGTGCAGGCTTATCATGCGGGTTTTGATAATGACAAACGTCAGGCTATTCAAAACGATTTTATGCAAAGTCGGTTGCAAGTCGTTGTGGCCACGATTGCCTTTGGTATGGGTATTGATAAAGCGGATATTCGTTTTGTATTGCATTACGATTTGCCTAAATCAATCGAGAATTACAGTCAGGAAATAGGCCGAGCCGGGCGCGACGGTCAGCCCGCTACTTGTATCACCTTGGCTAATCTTGATGGCTTGAATACGGTCGAAAACTTTGTTTATGGTGATACACCTGAGCTACAAGGCATTGAATTTGTGGTTAATAATATTCGCCAGGCGCTCAATGAGCCTCTCGGTGAGCAAGCCCAGTGGGAAGTGCTAATCAATCGTTTATCGACGGCCAGTAATATTCGGCAATTGCCCCTCAAAACCTTATTGGTACAGCTCGAAATTTTAGCGGTATTGCGCCCTTTGTATGCTTATTTTGCCGACTTCAAGTACAAGTTTTTGCAGGGTAAGCAGACAATATTAGAGCAGTTTGAAGGAGAGCGTCGAGCCTTCCTTGAGGCTGTTTTTGCTAATACCCAAATGAAGAAAATCTGGGGAAGTCTAAACTTTGACAGCATGTATCAAACCTATGGGGCGGATCGGAATCGTGTGGTCAAGGCGATGGAATACCTCAAAGAGAAAAACATGATTGAGCTCGAAACCAAGTTGATTACTGAGGTGTATCAGGTTGATGTGCAAAAACTGGCAGATCCAGAGCTGGAGCAAAACCTATATGCCTACTTTGCTGACAAGGAGGAAAAAGAGATCAAGCGCATCGCCGCTCTGCTTCGTTTTTTTGAACTGGATCGCTGTTTGAGCAGCAACCTGTCGCGTTATTTTGACGATCAACAAGCACCCGAACATTGCGGCCATTGTTCGGTGTGTCGTAAACAGGTTGCGAAATTGGAATATTCACACCATCCTGTTATGCCTGATATCGACAAAATTAGCGCAGCGGTTATGGGCCTCGATAAGCATTTGTCAGGTAAAAGTGATTACACATTAACAGCTGAGACTTATTGCAGGTTTTTAACGGGTATGAGCGTCCCGCTGTTCGCCCGCAATAAAGTGCGTCAATTGCCTGGTTTCGGATTGTGTGAACAGAATCGTTATGCAGATGTGCGCGAGATGCTAGGAAAGATAAGCCGTAATTAACTACCCTCGAGTCTGTTGAAATTTTGGTGAATAAAATGAAGATTCAACAACCAGTCATTCCTGCTGAACATTGTGTTGCTGCGGCCTTAGCCTCGCACCTAAAAAATCTCTAGCAACGTAGGTCTGATAAGCCACGGCGCCATCAGGCACGGTCAACTTGCCCAAACCACCAAACAGATGTTAAGAAAATAATCGTAATAATCGGCGGGATGCTTTGTTGCTCGAGACTTGCCGGAAGGCGCTTCGCTTTGCCTACATGGATAATGGTAAGGAGCGAGAGCAGGACGCGGTGAGCTTTTCCAACCTACGCACCTAAAATTCTTCAGGGTTGGTTAAGTATTTAATACTTAAGGATTTTTTGACGAGAGTTGGCTTGATGGTCACTTTAACGGCTAGCTTCAATACATAAATTAGATCAACACTACGTCATAACTGGCTGATTTAACGATGATTTTGTTTACAGATTACTGTAAGTTCTGGATAATGTTGGACTTTTCGTTAGTAGTTTAAGCAAAGGTAGACTAAACATGAGCGAACCCGAACACGGTTTTCAATGGCGATCACAATCGACGTTTGTGTTAGTTGCGGCGGGCGCTACATTAAGTCTCAATGACTTCCTCACTTTACCCGTATTGGTCGGCCAAAATGGTGGCGGCACTTTTCTCATACTTTATACATTCTTTCTCTTTAGCATGGGGATGCCATTATTAATGGCTGAGCTTCTGTTGGGGCGATTAGGTCAATCAGACCCTTCTAGAAGCCTCGAAATTTTAGCTAGCCAGCAGAAGGCATCCGTGTACTGGAAAAGCCTTGGTTTCGCTTCTATGCTGGCTGCGTTTATTATTATCGCCATGTATAGTGTTATTGCGGGTTGGTCCCTGTCTTATTTTTTCAAATCCCTCATGGGCGTTTATAACGGCGTGTCGGCTGATGCTGCCGGCCAATTATTTAAAGACTTTGTCGGTGATGCTGAACGTATGGTGTTGTGGCATACGCTGTTTGTCATTTTGTTGGTGTCGATTAGCGCTCAACACTTAAAATTTGGATTGGAGCGAGTATTCCAATTTATTGTGCCACTTATTCTTTTGATTTTAATGTGTGGATTTGTGCTGGCGAGTAATTCACCTGAATTTATGCGCAGTGTCGAATTCCTGTTATATGCCGACCTTGCAAATGTCGATGTACAGATTGCCTTGTTAGCATTGCAAAGAGCATTTTATACCTTAGCGTTAGGTGTCGGTGTGATGATGATTTTTGGAAGCTACTTGCCTGGCAACATTTCAATCGGTTATTCAGCTGGGCTTATCATCGTGATCGATTTGTTGATATCAATCGTTATTGGTTTAAGTTTGAATACGCTGGTTTTTGAATCAGGCTTGGAGCCTGCTATTGAGAATCAATTTGCCTTTCGTGCCTTGCCCTACGCCTTTGGTCAATTTCAATATGGAGAACTGGTTGGCACATTATTTTTTTTATTACTTGTACTGACCTCATTAACAACCACTCTAGCTTTGATGGAAGCTCCGGTTCGTTATGTTCAACGTAAGTTTGGAATCAGCCGCATTAAAACGGTCATATATATTGGCATTGCGATTTGGCTATTTGGTTTGGGTGCTGTTTTATCTTATAGTATATGGAGTGGCAATGGGTTCACCGTCGCATTCTTCTTGCCGGTTGACGCGGTGCGACTAGTTAACAATGCCGGCTTTCATGACGTTATGGTTTTCTTTTCGAGCCACTTAATTCAGCCATTGGTGGCACTGTTTCTTTGTGTTTTTGTGGGTTGGATTCTACCGCGTAGCGTTGCTTTTAATGAGTTTCGACCGTCGCGAAGGTTCTGGTTCGAGCTATGGAATTATTCGATTCGATATGTCACTCCGGTGTTGATCCTGGTGGTTGCTTTAAACTCGTTAGGCCTGGTCTAAGCTGTGGCTGTTGTGCATCGACATGCGTTAATGCCATATTCCGCTCGGACTATGTTTGATATCGTCAATGATGTTGCTGCCTACCCAGAGTTTTTGCCCTGGTGTGGCGATACAAAAATAACCTGCGAAACCAATCATGCAATGCAGGCCTCTGTATTAATGAAAAAAGGCAAGCTCAATCATTGGTTTACTACTGCGAATAAAATGATATCGGGCGAAAAAATCGAAATGACGTTGATCGATGGACCATTCAAATCACTTGACGGTGTCTGGGAGTTCACCGCTTTTGATGAAACGACATCAAAAGTTAAGCTGGTTTTAAATTTCGAATTTTCTAGTGGTATTATTGCCTTATTGCTATCCCCAATTTTCACTCAAATTGCGAACTCTATGGTTGATTCCTTTTGCTCGCGCGCACATGAGTTAAACCGACCATGACAATGATTGAAATTGCCTATGCAACACCCCACAGGCAGAAAATCGTCGAATGCGAGATAGAGCCAGGCACTTCATTGAGAGAGGCGGTGAAATCATCCAGTATTTTGCAACATTTTCCTGAGATAGAGGTCGAGACCTGCGATCTGGGCGTGTTTGGTAAGGCGGTACCGCCGAACTATGAACTGGCCGATGGCGATAGAATCGAAATATACCGGGCACTCGTCGCTGACCCAAAAGAAATCAGGCGACAGCGAGCTGAAAAGGGACTAAAAACTAAAAAGGGTGGGGGAGACGCTTAGGAGTCTGTCCGACTTAGGATTAACCTACTCGACAATAACTCCTGCATTGTTCTACCTCCTACATGTAGTTGTGCGGAAAAGTCATTTTGGCCAGATTTTTCGATCCAATTCGTTGAATAGAACATCTATTCGCCTCATTCGATCAAAATATGGTATCAAAATGACTTCCCCTCGCTACGATTACCTAAGCCCGATAGACTCTAGGGTAACTGAGTGTCTGAAAGCGACCCTTCGATCGACTTAAGTAAACGCTGATCAAATCGCAAGGTCATAACACGCTTGTCGATATCGCCACTATCACCCACCTTGATAAAGTAAATATAGTGCCAGTCATCAGGGTGGTGCGAATCAATAAGCGCAGGTGCGCCTAGCAGAAACTCTACTTGAGCCTTGGTCATTCCTACCTCTAGCTGTACTAATTTTTTATCATCAATTCTATTGCCTTGCAAAATATCTTGGCGGTAGACGCAGGCAGATAATGTTACAATCGAAGTCAGAAAGGCGTAGATAAAAAACTGGCGTAATTTCATTGGCATAATAATGGTATATAAAGTAATGGAATTTATAAGAAGCACTGAATAATACTGGCCTGATTCAAAAGCTGCAATTAAATAAGAGTTTTTATTATATGGAATCTTCAGATTTAAAAAATGTAGGGCTAAAAGTAACTTTACCGCGAATGAAGATTCTTGATTTGCTCGAAAGTTCAAGTGATCGGCATTTAAAAGCCGAGGATATTTATAAAAACCTGCTCGGTTCTGGTGAAGAGATAGCGTTAGCGACGGTCTATAGAGTCTTAACGCAGTTCGAAACGGCAGGTTTGGTAGAAAGACATCACTTTGATGGTGGGCATGCGGTATTCGAAATTAAGGACGGAGATCATCATGACCACCTGGTTGATATCACGACAGGCAAAGTGGTTGAGTTTTATGATGAAGTGATAGAGCAGCGTCAAAAAGAAATAGCGGCTAAACATAATTTTAAAATCACCGATCACACGATGATTTTATACGGCCACTTTGACGACGAGGCGTAACTTATAGGTAAGACATCAGGTCTACTAAGGATAAGTCTATAGGGCATCTCTAAAAATCACTATTTTTAGATGCCCTATACTTGGCCCGCAATCATCTCACTAGCATGTGCTCTGGTTTGTTCTGAAATAACCACACCACCAAGCATTCTAGCAACCTCTTCAAGTCGTGCATCATTTTCCAGCGGAACAACATTAGTCGTTGTATCGTCGATCGTTTTGACTTTTTCAACACGATAGTGCTGGTGTGCCTGTGAAGCGACCTGGGGCAGGTGGGTAACACAAAAAACCTGTCGATTTCCACCCAGCCAACGCAGTTTTTTACCCACTATTTCGGCGATCCCACCACCAACACCACTATCAACTTCATCGAAAATAAGCGTTGGTATGTTAGATGATTCCGAAAAAATAACTTGAATTGCAAGGCTGATACGAGACAACTCACCACCCGAAGCCACCTTCGTTAACGGCTTTAGCGGCTGTCCTGGATTAGCACTGACTTGATAGCTAATCGTATCGATGCCTGTTGCCTTAAAGCCAGCCTCAGTTTCATTACTATCAATCTGAATCGAAAATCGACCGCCATCCATACCCAGTTGTTGCATAATTTCACTGATTTGAGCAGAAAGTGACTGAGCCGTATCCGTCCGTTTGTGCGACAGTTGACTCGCACATTCGAGGTAATTTTTCTTTGCTTGATCAAGTAATCGATTAATCTCTTCGAGATTGTTTTCGCTGCTGTTGAGCGCTTCAAGTTCCTGGTTCAGCTCTATCGCCAAACGGGGCAACTTTTCTATAGTAATGTGGTGCTTGCGCGCCAGATCTTGAGCATTACCAATGCGTTGGTTTAGCCTGTCGAGCTCTCCCGAATCAAGGTCGATAGACTGCTGGTAATTTCGCAGTTCAGTTGTGGCTTCCTGAACCTGAATGACAGCACTGGCTATGAGTTCGTGACTAGCCGTCAGCTTCGAGTCATACGCTATCTGACTACTGAGTAAGCCTTCACAATGGCTGAGTAAACTCTGCACGCTGGCGTCCTCATTGTCGGAGAGAATGCCTAGCATTTCTCCACTAGTTTCCAGTAGTTGCCCGGCATGAGCCAGCCGATTGTATTCAGACTGTAAATTCTCGATTTCGCCCTCGGCAAGATTTAACTGGTTGAGTTCCAGACAATACAAATTGAGCAGATCTATTCGTTGCTCACGGTCGACCGAGCCATCCATAACTTCGTTCAATTGTTTTTGAAGTTGCTGCCATAGTTTATAAGTCTGCTTTACAGAATCAATTAATGTAGGCTCATTTAGATAAGTGTCGAGTAATTGTTGTTGAATCGTTGATTTTTGGAGTGACTGGTGTTCGTGTTGTCCATGCAGGTCAACCAACATTTGAGTCAGGTTTTTTAATTGCGACAGAGGCGCATTATGACCATTGATAAAGGCTTTGCTGCGACCGTTGGCAAAAACTATTCTACGAATAATACACTCCTGGTCGCTAGTCATTTCGTTGTTTTGCAACCAGTCCTTGGCCTTAGGGTGATGTTGGATATCGAAGCAGACATTAATTTCAGCACAATCCTGCCCACTCTTAACATTATCGCTATCGGCTCTATCACCTGAAATTAGTTTGATAGCGTCGAGTAAAATGGACTTACCTGCGCCTGTTTCGCCTGTCAGTGCAGTTAACCCCTGGTTGAATTCAAGGTCTAATGAATCGATGATGGCAAAGTTTTTAATTTGGATAGATTCAAGCATTAGTTATGTTCATTAAATATAATCATTAAATTTATTCATTGGACCTTATCATTAGATTTTTCATTAATAATGTGAGCTCCACTGAAGCTTAGCCCTCACTATACCAAAATAGTCATAATCTTCTGGATGTAATAGTGTCAATAATTGTGGATAACGCTGGATTTTAACCTTGCTGGTATGATCCAGAACCTTGGTTGATCGGCCGTCGTAATTGATATTGGCCAGTGAACTGGCTTGACTTAAACGCACCTCAATTGCTTGACTAGCAGGAATAACAATCGGTCGGTTGGTTAAGGTATGCGGGCATACAGGCACAATAGCCAACGCTTCTAGTGAGGGATGCATGATTGGCCCGCCGCCCGATAATGCATAAGCTGTCGACCCCGTGGGTGTTGTCACAATAACGCCATCAGCTCTTTGTTTGTGGATCAAGCTGCCATTACAGTGAACTTCGTATTCGATCATGCTTAATGATTCGTGGCTGTGCAGAATAATGTCGTTTAGCGCAATATTGCTAGACGTTGTGTTATCGGCATATTGAATTTCACCTTCGATGAAAAAACGCTTCTCGACGGTATATTTGCCAGCGACCACCGCGGCAATATGCGATTCAAAATCAGATATCGAAACATCAGCCAAAAAACCCAGCCGCCCTAGATTAATGCCGAGTAAAGGTGTGTCCATATTAACCAGTGCGCGAGCAGCGGCTAACAAAGTGCCATCCCCGCCGAGCGAGATCACAAGATCAGACTGATTGACCAGAGACTTCAGCGACACCGTTGGCAAGTCGCTCGTGGGTGTTTCGAAATCGAGACAATGCACTAAAACATCGGCATGTTTTCTTAATGCTCTGGCAACAGTCAAAACGGTATCGAAACGAGATTCAATATCCTGACGGACTACCAGGCCAATAGTGTTAAATTTGACATTCATAATGATTTTAGTGCTATAGCAAGTATCGGATACGAATTATTGTTATAAAGAAACATCAGCCCATTCTTTGCAACCTTTGCAACCTTTGCACGATTGTTATTTTATCCTTTGGCGGCGTGGCCCCTACTGTTGGCGCTTAGAAGCGCCTGCTTTTGGTAAAAATGTACTCAACCGGTCATTTATTAACATAAACTCTCTCATTCCGTGCATTTTTGCCTTGCCAGAGAATAAAATTCCTGCATGTGCAAAGGTCTTCTTTACTGTCGCCAAATTAGAGATACAATTTGTCGTCCAGAAATATCAACCACAATATAGCAGACCCAATGGCAGAAAAGCACGAACTTGATGAACGAGCGCAAATACTACTAAGGCAGATTATTACGTCTTATAGTCAAGATGCCCAGCCTGTCGGCTCGAAAAACCTGGCTGAATTATCTGGGCTCGATGTCAGCTCGGCGACAATTCGAAATATCATGGCCAAACTAGAGCATCTCGGCCTGATCGACTCACCGCATAGGTCAGCGGGTCGTGTACCAACCGATGCCGGATATCGCTTTTTTATCGATCGCCTGCTCGAAGTAAGTGATTTGGCTGAATCCGCTAGACATAAAATTTCAGCCGAATTCGGCAGTGATAAAACCACTAGCAACTTAATCCAAAGCGCCTCATCTATTCTATCTAACATCACTCATTTAACCGGTATCATCAGTTTAACGCACTCGACACCAGCCGAAATTCGCCATATTGAATTCATGCGACTCAGTGAAAAGCGAATTCTGGTTATTTTGGTGATTAATCAGGACGATGTTCACAATAAAGTGATTCAGGTCGAGCGCGATTATAGTGATATAGAATTACAACAGGCCGCCACTACGCTGAATCGGTATTTGCTGGGACAAAGCTTCGAAACCGCTCGCAGTCAATTAAAAGCCGAGTTATCGAATCTTAAAAGTGACGTCAATACGATGATGGAAGTCGTACTCAAAGCGATGGAAGAAGTGTGTACCGATAGCGATGGAGATGAACTACTAACCAGCGGAAAATCGAATTTACTACAATACAGCGAACTCAATGATATCAATAGGTTACGTGACTTATTTGATGTATTCAATGAAAAGACAGACCTGCTTAAGTTGCTCGATAGCTGTACTAACGCAAGCGGTGTCGAAATTTTTATCGGTAGCGAATCTGGCTACCCGGTGCTGAGTAATTGTAGTGTTGTCGGTGCGCCCTATCACAAGGGTGGCGAAATCGTCGGAGTACTAGGCGTTATCGGCCCGACACGTATTGCCTACGGACAAGTGATTCCAATGGTGGATGTCACTGCAAAATTATTAAGTTCGGCCTTGAATACTCAAAAATAAACCATAGATAGAATCCCACAATTTTTGTGAACCAACAGCCTATGTTTGGTTTAAGCCTAAAAAATCAATCTGACAGGTAAACTACAGTATCCTGTTGCCTATTTTGCGGAGTTTTAAGAATGTCATCTGAGCAACCCAAGGTTGAAGATAAAGAAGAGTCAGTTACGCCAGAATTGATGGATGTCGAAGAACTCATCGAAGATGTGGCAGCCGATGCATCAGCTGACAGCGAAGAAGAGAGCATCGAGCAGCAGTTAGAAAGAACTCAGGAAACAGTCAAAGACTACTGGGATCAAATCATGCGTTTAAAGGCGGAGATGGAAAATAACCGTAAACGCGCTATTCGTGATGTCGAAAACACGCATAAATTTACGCTTAAAAACTTCACCGAAGCTTTACTGCCGGTCATCGATAGTATGGATATGGGCCAACAAGCCGCCGCCTCAGAAAATGCCAGCTTAGAAAGCATTGTTGAAGGCGCCAACATGACCGCCACCATGTTCGTACAAGTTTTAGAAAAACACGGTTTAAAGCGATTAAACCCAGTTGGCGAAAAATTTAATCCTGAACAGCATCAGGCCATCAGCATGATCGAAGATGAAAATGTTGAGAGCAACCATATTATTAGCGTCATGCAAAAAGGCTTTTCACTCAATGAACGTTTAGTGAGACCCGCAATGGTCATTGTTGCGAAATAAATTCTTACAAAAAAAATGACGCGAAAGCTAATTTTGACTTGAAAGCAGGGAATTAATCCCTACATCAGAACTAACATTTAAACAACACCGCATTTCATACGGTTTTTATATAGATAACCCCACAGATTAATTAGGAGTAATTGAAAATGGGTAGAATTATTGGAATTGACCTCGGAACCACCAACTCATGCGTAGCAGTCATGGAAAATGGTAAGCCAAAGGTTATTGAAAATTCAGAGGGCGATAGAACAACCCCTTCAATTGTTGCATTTAGCAAAGACGGTGATGTGTTAGTCGGTCAACCAGCCAAACGACAGGCTGTCACAAACCCGACCAACACGCTATACGCAGTTAAGCGTCTGATCGGTCGTCGTTTTGACGAAAAAGCCGTTCAGAAAGATATCAAGCTAGTACCTTACACCATCGGCAAAGCCGACAATGGAGATGCTTGGGTTGAAGCCAATGGCGAAAAAATGGCGCCACCCGAAATATCGGCTCGTGTCCTGCAAAAAATGAAAAAGACTGCCGAAGATTATCTCGGTGAAGAAGTCACTGAAGCAGTCATCACTGTACCAGCTTATTTTAACGACTCGCAGCGTCAAGCCACTAAAGATGCTGGCAAGATCGCTGGCCTCGAAGTAAAGCGTATCATCAACGAGCCAACCGCTGCAGCGTTAGCTTATGGCATGGATAAAGCCACTGGCGATAAGAAAATTGCCGTATACGACCTGGGTGGCGGTACTTTTGATATTTCTATTATTGAAGTAGCTGAAATTGATGGTGAGCACCAATTCGAAGTGTTGTCGACTAATGGTGATACTTTCCTTGGTGGTGAAGATTTTGACATGCGTCTTATCGACTACCTTGCTGATGAATTTAAGAAAGATTCAGGCATGGATTTACGGAATGATCCACTCGCTAAGCAGCGTTTGAAAGAAGCCGCTGAAAAAGCCAAGATCGAGTTATCTGCTGGTCAGCAAACTGACATCAATCTGCCGTATATTACAGCTGATGCGTCAGGCCCAAAACACCTGAACCTAAAGATTACTCGCGCCAAACTTGAGTCTTTGGTTGATGACCTGGTGGCTCGTACGGTTGAACCTTTGAAGGTAGCGTTAAAGGATGCTGGATTATCAGTATCTGATATCGATGACGTCATCATGGTTGGCGGTCAAACCCGTATGCCTAAAGTACAGGAAGTGGTTAAAAACTTCTTTGGTAAAGAGCCACGTCGTGATGTTAACCCAGACGAAGCAGTCGCTTGTGGCGCAGCAATTCAAGGTGGTGTTTTAGGTGGTGATGTTAAGAACGTATTGCTACTCGACGTGACTCCTTTGTCTCTTGGTATCGAGACAATGGGCAGCGTGATGACCAAGTTGATCGAAAAGAACACCACGATCCCAACTAAAGCGTCACAAACTTTCTCCACAGCAGAAAACAATCAAACCGCAGTCACAGTACACGTGTTGCAGGGCGAGCGTGAAATCGCAACTGCGAATAAGTCACTGGGCCGCTTTGACCTATCTGACATTCCACCCGCACAACGGGGTGTACCGCAGATTGAAGTGACCTTTGACATCGATGCGAACGGTATTCTGAACGTTTCGGCTAAGGATAAGGCGACTGGCAAAGAGCAGAAGATCGTGATCAAGGCATCCAGTGGTTTGTCTGATGAAGAAGTTGAAAACATGATCAAAGATGCTGAAGCACATGCTGACGAAGATCGTTTGTATCGCGAGACGGTTGAAATTCGTAATCAGGCAGAAGCCATGATTAACGCGACAGAAAAGTCTTTGACAGACCTTGGTGACCAGGTTGAAGCGGAAGATAAGACCAATATCGAAACAGCCATTGCAACATTAAAAACCGCATTAGAAGGCACTGATAAGGATGACATCGCCGCGAAGACTGAGGCATTAGCCGAAGCTTCTGGTAAGTTAGCCGAAAAAGCTTACGCCGCCAATGCCGACGGACCGGAGCCGGTTGATGCCAATGCGGCAGCAGAGCCAACTGCCAATGATGATGTTGTCGATGCTGAGTTTGAAGAAGTAAAAGACGACAAGAAGTAAACTTAAAGCGTACCGAAACCTGGCGGGTCTTACTAAAATAAGACGCGTCAGGTTTTTTGCTATTCAGACGTAAGAGCCAGGCACAAAAAGCATGTCCCAAAGAGATTATTACGAAGTATTAGGTGTTTCTAAATCGTCATCAGAGGCGGACTTAAAAAAGGCATTTCGACGCCTGGCGATGAAGCACCATCCAGATCGAAATCCTGATAGTGAGGAAAGTGACCACCTTTTCAAAGAAGCGAAAGAAGCCTACGACGTACTCTCTGATGCTAATAAAAGAGCTGCCTACGACCAGTTTGGTCATGCGGGGGTCAATCAATCTGCTGGCGGTGGCGGAGGCCAGGGATTTGGTGATGCGTTCAGCGATATTTTCGGTGATATTTTCGGCGGTGGTGGCGGAGGTCGTACGCGTGTCCGTAAAGGCGCTGACCTGCAGTACAACCTCGAATTAAGTCTTGAAGATGCAGTATCAGGCACCACGGTAAAAATTCGCATACCTACCATGAAGCACTGCACCAGTTGTTCGGGTTCAGGCGCGAAAGAAGGCTCTACACCTGAAACCTGTGGCACCTGTGCCGGACATGGTCAGGTTAGGATGCAACAGGGGTTTTTCTCGGTCCAACAAACTTGCCCCAAGTGTCACGGTGCAGGCACTACCATCAGCGATCCTTGTAACACCTGTCATGGCGAAGGCCGCGTAAAAGAATACAAATCACTATCTGTCGAAGTACCAGCCGGCGTTGATAACGGTGATAGAATCCGTTTAACCGGAGAAGGCGAAGTTGGAGAGTCAGGCGCACCAGCGGGCGATTTATTCGTTCAGATGCATGTCAAACCACATCCGATCTTTGAGCGTGATAATGCCGACCTATTTTGTGAAGTGCCCATTAGCATTGTTACAGCCGCCCTTGGTGGCGAGCTTGAGGTACCTAGTCTGAATGGTCGTCTCAATTTAAAGATCCCTTCTGGCACTCAAACACATAAGTTGTTTCGTATGCGAGGCAAAGGTGTAAAGCCGGTTCGTGGCGGTGCAATAGGTGATTTAATCTGCCGAATTATTGTTGAAACACCGGTTAAGTTGAACAGTGAACAAAAAGAGTTACTAGAGAAATTTGCCGAATCGACGGATAAGGGCGGTGTCAACAAGCATAGCCCGAATGAAAAAAGCTGGTTAGACGGCATGAAAAAGTTCTTCGAAGAAATGAAGTCCTAGGGCCCCATTAACATGAGTGACAGTATGGCTGATAATATGACTGGCGAGATGACACGTATTGCAATCGTCGGTGCTGCTGGTCGTATGGGTAGACATCTGGTGATGGCTTGTGCCGAATCGGATGTAGTAAAACTTACGCAAGCATTAGAAAGACCAGAAGGCGCTTTAATTGGTGCTGACGCGGGTATTGTCGCAGGTATCGCAGCTCAGGGCGTATTGATCAGCGAGACAATGGATGCTGACCAATTCGATGTTTTGATCGATTTTACCCACCCAACGGTGACAGCACTCAATGTCGATTTTTGTCTGCAGTACGGCAAAAAAATGGTCATAGGCACGACCGGTTGTGATGAGGCTCTGGTCAAAAAACTAGAAACTGCCGGTGAGTCGATAGCGATCATGTACGCCCCCAACATGAGTGTTGGCGTCAATCTTTGTCTCAAATTATTACAAACAGCCGCCGCTGTGCTGGGTGATACAGTCGATATAGAAATCATAGAAGCACACCATCGTCATAAGGTCGATGCCCCCTCAGGTACCGCACTTAAAATGGGCGAAGTCATTGCCGACTCACTCGGCCGGGATCTAAAGCAGTGCGCCGTGTACGGCAGAGAAGGCCAAACCGGTGCACGAGGTCGACAAACGATTGGTTTTGAGACGATACGTGCGGGGGATATTGTTGGCGAGCATACGGTTTTATTTGCCGCAGAAGGCGAGAGGATCGAAATCACCCACAAAGCATCAAGCCGCATGACTTTTGCTAACGGTGCCATCCGAGCCGCGCATTGGGTTCAACAAAAATCAAGCGGTCTCTATGGCATGGATGATGTGTTAGGCCTGTAAGGCATCTCTAAAAATGTGCTTTTTCCGCGATTGCGGCTTACGGTAGCGATGCCATCATTCTTGGCATTGATGCCGATGAAGATGGCGAAGTTAAAATTCACGGATGGAAGGCGGGTGGTAGTGTACAGGCGACAAGCCTGGCGATACAGATGCGACATCTTGGCGAATGACTTGTCAGACACGTTGATTAAAAAAGGATGCCAAATTGAAAACCATTACGGTATCCGTTGCATGTATAACTACTGGGGAACCAACGAAGAAAAAAACGATGTCGAAGTTAATGAAAAGCTACGAAAACTCGAGCTCGAATTGTCGAATCGTGAACCCTATAAACACACCGCTAGATTATTTCAGCTCATCGCCAGAAAACAATAAACGCCAGCCCATAACCAACAGACTATATCAACCGACCCAATGATAGATTTTGATCGACTAACCATTGAAGAAATATCTCACCGCCTAAGAATGCAGCCCGATCCTACCTACGATATCCCGCCCGAAATGCTGGCTTCGAACAGTCGAGAAGCCGCCGTGCTAATACCTTTCTTGAGGCTCGATGAGTCCTGGCATATCCTTTACATTCGGCGCGCTACACTTGAAGGCGATCGGCACAGCGGACAAGTCGCTTTTGCCGGCGGTAAACGCGAACTCTATGATGCCTCTCTGGAGGTCACGGCATTACGCGAAGCAGAAGAAGAGGTGGGTATTAAGCAGAGTGATGTCACAATATTAGGCCGACTCAACCACCATCACACTATCAGCGAATTTCAAGTCACACCTTATGTCGGTGTAACGCCATGGCCTTACCCGTTACAGCTCGATGCAGGTGAGGTAGCGCATGCGTTTACGCTGCCACTCAACTGGCTGGCCAATTCTTCTCACTATCGAACAGAGCAACGAACTCACCTCGATTCGAAACGCCCATGGCCAGTGGTTTATTACGAGGAATATGAAGGTGAGCTATTGTGGGGTGCTACTGCAAGAATGACCTTATCACTGATAGACGTGCTAAAAAATCCAGGCCATCCCTAAAAATGCACTTTTACCGCGATTGCGGCGTGGCCTCGTGGTCCCTACTGTTGGCAGCTCCGTGCTCGAATCCTCATGTACTAAACGTGCACCGCGGTTCTCGGCAATTGCTCCATGCATTGCTCTACCTCCTGCATCTATGCAGTCGTCCGCGCGGTGGTTACTCGGGTAAAGCGCTGCGTACGCGGATCAACCAGTGCTGTAAAACCACGTCCCATAAACGCAGACTGCCACCAACCGATATTTGTTGTAAAGTCGCAATTATAGTGGTTTATTGTTTTTAACGAGGGCTAGACCATGAACAAAATTTTGACCGAGCTATCACGGCGGGATCGTGAGGTACTGCTGTTTTGCTACTACCTTGATCTTCCCCTACGTGATATTGCTGCTTATCTGGAACTGGGCTTGAGTGCGACCAAGATGCGACTCTATCGCTCACTCGAATTATTTGAGACCGTGATGCAGAAAAAAATAGCCTTCAATATCAAATTTGGTCGCTTAATCAGAGCTTCCTTAGGGAACTGATCACTATCGTTGTATGATCGATTTTTTAATCGAATGAGAGATGGTTTGATCAAACCCGATAGCAATGTTACAACAAATCACTGGCAAAATTTCAGGCAGGGCCTGGTCGATCTATACTCACGTCTGCTTAGTTTAACGGTCAAGCAACGCCATTTCCTTGCATTACTGAGATTCGCTTTTATTCTGGTTGGGCTGGCTACCGGCTATGCCATTATATTTCAGATGTTGATGGCTTACGAAGGACAACAACACTCCTGGATATCCGGGTTTTACTGGACCATGTCGACGATGTCGACGCTTGGCTACGGCGATATCACCTTCACCTCGGATCTGGGCCGGCTATTTTCGATTCTGGTATTGTTGTCGGGCATGATATTTTTACTGGTTTTACTACCAGTTACTTTCATCGAGCTTTTCTACGAACCCTGGCTTAAGTCCCGTGCGGCCAACAGCGTGCCGCGCAGCGTACCCACTGGTATGCAGGGGCACGTAATTTTGACCTTTTACGATAGTGTTGCCAGCGCGCTCATCGAAAAACTGACGCATTTCAACTATCCCTATGTCGTCATCCTGCCAGAGCTGGAAGAAGTAACGCGACTGGAAGAGAAAGGTATTAGAGTGATTTACGGTGAATTGAATGATCCCGAAACTTTTCGTAAGGCGAGGGTGGAGCGAGCCGAACTGGTAGCGACGACCCGCCCCGACATAGAGAATACTTCGGTGGCATTTACGGTTCGCGGCATCACCGATAAGACTCGGGTCATTGCGACCGCACGAGAGCATGAATCGACCGAGATACTTAAACTCGCAGGCTGCACACGTGTGCTGGATCTTAGCCGTCTGATGGCCGAGGCCTTGGCACGCCGGGCTATCGGTGGTAGTCAGTTCACCCATGTGGTTGGTCAGATTGACGACTTGCTGGTTGCAGAGGTTATAGCCAGTCGTACGACGCTCGTAGGCAAGCCTTATTTAGAGGCTCAGAGGAATACCAGTGTCAGTATTGTTGGCTTCTGGGAACGTGGAAATTTTCAAATCGGCCAAACAGAAAGCGTCATCGAAGCAAATGCGGTTCTAGTCCTGGTCGGTTCGCGTCAACAGCTTAATGAGTTCGATAGTCTTTACCAGCTCGAAAGCACGGCTACGCCATCGATGCCGGTTATTATCATCGGTGGCGGTCGGGTCGGGCGGGCCACCGCGTCTGCACTCGAACGTCGAGGCATCGACTATCGCATTATAGAGCAACTGCGGGATCGCATATCTGACGAGGAACACTATATCCATGGCTCGGCTGCGGAAAAGTCTATACTGCAAAGTGCTGGTATTGAAACTGCCACCTCGGTCATCATTACTACACGCGATGACGAAACCAATATCTACCTGACAATATTTTGCCGGTTACTGCGCCCAGACATTCAGATTATTGGTCGTGCGACGCTTGAGCGAAACCTGGCAGCACTGCATCGGGCCGGGTCTGACATCGTTATGTCTTACGCGTCGATGGGTTCAAACGCTCTGTTTAATCTGCTCCAGCGCAGCGATTTGCTGATGATCGCAGAAGGTCTCGACGTATTTAAAGTGCCGATACCTAAAGAGCTAGCGGGTAAGACACTCGCCGAGACGAACATTCGAGAACGTACCAACTGTAGTGTTATCGGAATCGATTCGCAGAACAAAACTATGACTAATCCAGGTCCGGATTCAGTGCTCCCCGAATTGGGTGAGATAGTGTTGATTGGCACACCAACAGGTGAGGCCGAATTTCTACAATTATTTTCGCCTGGGTAAGTTGGTTTGCAATTTGCGCAGGGATCGTATTTCAATTCACAGAATCGACCAGCAACTAATCAATGGGGCTATTGCTTACTAGATTGAGACTACGTAGAGTTACCGCCAGTTGATCGACAAATTCAAAACATCATTTCAGCTAAAGGAATAATGAAAAATGAATTGCCCCAAATGTTCTTCAAAGTTTGAAACAATTTCATTCAATGAGATTGAGTTCGAACGGTGTCTTGGTTACCAGGGCCTTTGGTTCGATATGCTTGAAAAGGAAGACCTGGTAAAAATCGCAGGCGCCGAAGTGCTTGATATAGGCAACGATCAGGTAGGCAAGGAATACAATCATCTCGATGACATCCATTGCCCTCAATGCACGGTAGAAATGCTACCAATGGTTGATAAGGATCAATCCCATATAAAATACGAATCTTGCCCTATGTGTTACGCGCATTTTTTGATGCAGGCGAATTTCGTGACCTCAAGGAATATAACGTGCTAGATCGCTTCGTTGAAATGTTTCGAACGCTGCGATCGAACCTCTAAAAAAGCGCATAGTCAGCGCAGGCCTATTTTGAGATCATGGTTTGTCAGTCTGTGTCACTGATAATTTTGACGAGTGGCAGCTTTTCTAGGAGTCTGTCAGACTTAGATAATCGTATGGTGATAATACGATTCTTAAATTAAAAAAAGCGGGCAAAAAGGGACTGGAGACGATATTGCCAAAATTGATCACAGAGATGCTACAGTAAGGCGTCTGCATCTTAAAACGTGCATTGAAAGATTGTGAACTGAAAGGAATAGTCGCAGTCATACCGTGAAATTTATTTAAAGGCTGGTGAGAAATTCTAATGAAAAAAATTGGTTTGGTTGGCATATTGGCCGCCATTGTAGTCCTATTCTTTGTTTTCGACCTCGGTCACTATCTGACCCTCGATTACATCAAAACTCAACAGTTTCAAATAGAACAGTTCTATTCAGAAAACCGAGTTCTAACACTGATTCTATACTTCACGATTTATGTCATCGTGACAGGCGCATCCTTACCGGGTGCGGCTATTTTAACGCTGGCTGCGGGTGCTATTTTTGGTCTGGCTACCGGTTTATTGCTGGTTTCTTTCGCAAGTTCGGTAGGGGCGTCGCTGGCATTTCTATTGTCACGCTATCTATTTCGCGAGACAGTTCAGGCTCGATTTGGTGGTTCGCTTAAATCGATCAACGATGGCATTGCCAAAGATGGCGCATTCTACCTTTTCGCCTTGAGATTGGTGCCTGCATTTCCATTTTTTGTTATCAACCTGGTGATGGGTTTAACCAGCATTAAATTAAAGACCTTTTACTGGGTTAGCCAATTGGGCATGCTTGCTGGCACTGCAGTTTTTGTCAATGCAGGCACCCAATTAGCTCAAATTGAATCAGCCTCTGGCATATTTACCTTTGAATTATTGATTTCGTTCGTACTGCTGGGATTGCTGCCTTTTCTGGGCAAGAAAATTGTCTCGATTATTAACAATCGTAAAGCGTTGTCAGGATTTACCAAACCCGATCATTTCGATACCAATATGGTTGTTATTGGCGGTGGATCGGCTGGATTGGTGACGTCTTACATCGCCACTGCGGTAAAAGCCAAAGTAACTTTGATCGAGCGTCATAAAATGGGTGGTGATTGCCTAAACACTGGCTGTGTTCCATCCAAGGCGATTATTCGTTCAGCCAAGTTTATGTCGCATGTGTCGCGTAGTAAGGAGTTTGGAATCAAACACGCACAAGCTGACTTTGAGTTTGCCGAAGTGATGGATCGTGTAGCCAAGGTCATTAAAAAAATAGAACCGCACGATTCAATCGAGCGTTATACCAGTTTAGGAGTCGATGTCGTGACTGGTGAAGCAAAAATCATTTCACCCTGGTCGGTTGAAGTGAACGGCAAGATAATTAATGCTAAAAATATTGTCATCGCCACCGGTGCACGTCCTTTCGTACCACCAATTGAAGGTATAGAATCAGTTGGTTATTACACCTCCAATAATTTATGGGAACTACGCGTAAAGCCAGAAAAATTAGTCGTGCTCGGTGGTGGTCCCATTGGTACTGAGCTAACGCAGGCATTCGGACGGTTAAATATTTTGGTCACCCAGGTCGAAATGGCACCCAGAATTTTACTTCGAGAAGACGAAGAAGTGTCACAAATGGTGCAGTCCAGGCTGATAGATGAAGGCATCAATGTACTGGTGAACCACAAAGCAAAGCAATTCATTAAGCGTGACGATAAAGACATCTTGATCGCCGATCATAACGGTAAAGATATTGAAATCGAGTTTGATACCTTAATTGTGGCAGTTGGACGTACAGCGAATACAGCAGGTTTTGGTCTTGAGGAAATTGGCGTTCGTTTGAATCCGAATAAAACGATTGAAGTGAATGAATACTTACAAACCAATATACCCACCATTCTTGCCTGTGGTGATGTTGCAGGACCTTATCAATTCACCCATGTTGCCGCTCACCAAGCCTGGTTTGCATCAGTGAATGCATTATTCGGTAGCCTAAAACGATTCAAAGTCGACTATTCGGTTATTCCCTGGGCAACCTTTTCAGAACCTGAAGTCGCCAGAGTCGGCTTGAATGAACTTGAGGCAAAAGAGCAGGGTATTGCCTACGAGGTGACAAAATATGAAATCGATGATTTAGATCGTGCGATAGCTGATAGTGAGGATCATGGCTTTGTAAAGGTATTGACGCTGCCTGGTAAAGACAAAATATTGGGCGTCACCATTGTTGGCGAGCATGCTGGAGATTTAATTGCTGAGTATGTTTTAGCAATGAAACACAAGCTGGGTCTCAATAAAATTCTGGGCACCATCCATATTTATCCCACCATGGCCGAGGCGAACAAATATGTCGCTGGAGAATGGAAACGAGCGCATGCCCCTCAAAAAATACTAGCGTGGGTGAGTAAATTTCATCGTTGGAAGCGAAGCTAAACAAAGCAAGGCAAAGCGGATTTGATCTATTAACCTAGCATAGTTCTGCGTTGGGTTAATAGTTGACTTACTTGCCGTTAGCAAAAACCGCGTTGAACTGTTGTCCCGTTTTGACAAAAGTAGTGCATTTACTCAGCCATTTCAGCTTTTTTGCGCCAGCGTAGGTGCAGGTGCTGCGAATACCACCGAGTAGGTCCTGAACTGTTTTACCAATACTACCTCGATAAGGCACTAGAATGTCTCTACCCTCGGAAGAGCGGTATGCCTTTAACCCACCCGAATGTTTGGTATTGGCTGCTTCTGAACTCATACCATAAAACTGCATGAACTTACGTTCTTCTATCACGTCTTCCCAGCCACTGTCAGTTCGGGTCACTTCACCAGTTCTATAGTGACGAGTAATAATATCACCACCGCCTTCGTCGTGTCCTGCCAACATACCACCGAGCATCACGAAGTCCGCACCCGCAGCAAATGCCTTGGCCAAATCGCCAGGACAAGTACAGCCACCGTCAGCAATGATATGGCCGCCTAATCCGTGTGCCGAATCAGCACATTCGATCACAGCCGAGAGCTGAGGAAAACCAACGCCAGTTTGAATTCTTGTCGTGCAAACACTACCAGGCCCAATGCCGACCTTAACGATATCGGCACCGCTTAAAATTAATTCCTCTGTCATTTCACCGGTGACGACATTGCCAGCAATAATGACAATATTCGGATAAGCGCCCCTCAGTTGTTTTATATACTCAGAAAAGCGTTCCGAATAGCCATTCGCAACATCGACGCAGACATATTTTAATCGAGTGCTGGCTGTTTCATAAACCACTTTAAATTTGTCAAAGTCAGATTCAGTAATACCCATCGAATAGGCCACGTTTTGCAAGCGGCTTTCGCTATTTTGACCAAAGAAATCTATTAATTCATCGGCGCTATAGTTTTTCACCAAGCTGGTAAATAAGCCAATTTTGGCCAGTGAGTCGGCCATTTCAAAGGTGCCGACACCATCCATGTTTGAAGCCATGATTGGAATGCCGTGATAGTGGTTGTCTGTATCTGAGTCCCGATAGTTTCGAAAACTAAATTTTCGATATAAATCGACATCTTTACGACTTCCTAGCGTGCTGCGCTTGGGCCTAATTAGCACATCTTTAAAGTCGAGTTTACTATCGTCTTCTATTCGCATATGACTGGTCTGCCTCGAGTTTTTTAGTGATATTGGGACATTAGCATGAATTTCGCTGTGGTCAATTGAAGTGGATTAAATCGGGCTATTTGCAATAGTGATTTCCACCAGAGTAACCAGTTGAAGGGGCAGCTATAACGGAGAGTAAAGGAGAGTAAAAATGAAACGGCACTATTCTGGAGTTTCATCCGGATTTTAATCGGTTTGAGCACAATTATGGGCAGGGAAGCATGTGTTTATCGTCGATGGCGATGTAAATCAGGAGGGTGTTGTGGATAAAGTCGTCAAGATTCATCCTCAATATAAATGAGTAGGGACTGAAAAAAGAGTCGTCACACTGTGGATATGGGGCAGGACAATATTAAAAAATTAAATTACGTCTGAAACCTTTCCTTAAGTTTCAAACTGGATGAATTAAGAAACCAATAACCGTTTATGACGGCTATTGGTTCTTTGTAGAAATCTCTTGCAGGCAGACTAAAAACTAACGAGTTCTAGCGCAAACGCCATCAGCACCAAAGAAAAATTCAAGTTCTGCATTTGCTGTTTCTGGGCTATCTGATCCATGTACGGCATTTTCGTCAATTGATTCAGCGAAGTCAGCGCGAATTGTGCCTGCAGCTGCGTCTGCTGGGTTAGTTGCGCCCATCACGTCACGGTTAGCCGCGATTGCATTTTCACCTTCTAGTACCTGGATCATTACAGGGCCAGACGTCATGAATGATACGAGGTCGTTGTAGAAAGGACGCTCTTTGTGAACTGAATAAAACTCACCCGCTTTTTCCGCAGTTAGGTGCTCCATACGAGCCGCAACAATGCTCAGGCCTGCTTTTTCGAAACGGCTGTAGATTTCACCGATAACATTTTTAGCAACGGCGTCGGGTTTGATGATTGAAATAGTGCGTTCTGTAGCCATGTTGTACTTCTCCAGTGGTGGGCAAATAGGGTAATCGTAACAATAAAAAATCGAAGCGTATGATAGCGGATTTAATGACTATTCGAAACCTATGTGGTGCCCAAATCGAAGCTGTCTTACAAATAGATTGGTGTATTTGTCATCAACTTGATAGAAATCTGGTTTGGCGCAACTTTTTTCTCGGCTGAAGGCAAATTGGGACTGTCAATGGCAAAGATTCAGGTACACTTCTCCAATCATTTTAGCGCCAATTATTGGCATAGTAGAAGGTGAATTTCATGAAAACTGATCAAAATTTACGAAAATATCTGAGTGAATACGCGCGGCCAGAATTCACCATCACCCAAACGGAACTGGTGTTTCATTTGGATGAAAATAAAACCCGTGTTGAAAGCAGGCTGTCTATTTCTCGCACACCTTCACGAACAGAAAGTTCAGATACGAAGGTTTTAAAGCTAGATGGCATTAATCTTAAATTGCTGAGTGTGAGTATTGACGATGTGCCTTTAAGTACTGATCAATACGAAATTAGTGATACGTATTTAACACTGCCTATTGTTGCTGATCATTTTGTATTTTCCTGCGAGGTGGAGATCGATCCAGCCGGAAATACTCGACTTGAAGGGCTTTATTTATCAAATGGAAATTTTTGCACGCAATGCGAGGCGCAAGGTTTCCGGTATATTACTTATTATCTCGATCGGCCTGATGTGATGTCTGTATTCAAAACACGCATTGTTGGAAATCAGCAGCAGTTCCCTCATTTACTCTCTAATGGCAATTTGATCGATTCAGGTGAGTCGGCCGAATTGGATAATGTGCACTGGGTCGAGTGGTCTGACCCTTATCCCAAGCCTTGCTATTTATTCGCGCTGGTTGCCGGTGATCTGGCTCGTATCGATGGTGAGTTTACAACCGTCTCTGGCCGTACTGTCGCGTTGCAGTTTTTTACCGAGCATCACAATAAAGATAAATGTGACCATGCCCTGATATCGTTGCAAAAAGCGATGAAGTGGGATGAAGATACCTTTGGATTGGAGTACGACCTAGACTTATACATGGTTGTCGCGGTGGACGACTTCAACATGGGTGCAATGGAAAACAAGGGGTTGAATGTGTTTAACACCAAGTACGTGTTAGCCAACCCACAAACTGCGACTGATGATGACTACCTGGGTATTGAAGGTGTCATTGGACATGAGTATTTCCACAATTGGACTGGCAATCGAGTCACCTGTCGCGACTGGTTCCAGCTTAGTTTGAAGGAAGGCCTGACTGTTTTTCGTGATCAGGAATTTAGTGCCGATATGACCTCTCGTGCGATTCAGCGTATTACCGATGTTCGTATTTTGCGTAATCACCAATTCCCTGAAGATGCAGGCCCAATGGCGCATCCGGTTCGACCTGCCTTTTATCAAGAAATTAATAATTTTTACACAGCGACGGTTTACAACAAAGGGGCTGAAGTGGTGCGTATGATTCATACGCTGCTTGGTAAAGCCAATTTTCGCAAGGGTATGGACCTCTACTTCGAACGGTTTGATGGCCAGGCGGTCACTACCGATGATTTTAGGCAGTCAATGCAAGATGCATCGGGCATTGATCTCAGTCAGTTTCAACGCTGGTATGAGCAATCTAGCACACCAAAAATCAGTATACGACGCGAATTTGACGCGACTCAGAAAGCACTTACATTGGTGATCTCGCAAGACGCAGGTTATACCCGTGGTGAGCCCAATCTCCCATTTCATCTACCGATGCGGTTATCTTTATTTAATCAACAAGGTAAGGCGCTGGACGTACAGGGCAATACTGAATTAACCATCGATATCAAACAGGCCGAGCAACGAATTAGTTTTAATAATATCGATAGCCTTCCGGTGATCTCGGCATTTCGTGAATTCTCTGCACCAATTTCATTGACGACGGATCAGGACAACCATGAACTCGCGCTACTGATGTCATGTGATAACGATGCTTTTAATCGATGGGAAGCGAGCCAGCAATTAGCAAGTAGAGTGATGCTCAATATGCTCGCTGTCGAAGTCGATCAATGGCCTCACATAATGGATGATCTGGTCAAGGGCTTTGCGGCTTTATTGAACGATAGTGATCTTGATTTGGCATTAAAAGCAGAAATGCTCATATTGCCGAGTGAAAAATATTTGGGTGAACTTCTCGATGTGGTGGATGTTGACAAGTTAAGACAGGTGCGCGAAGCGATTCGTCTATCCATAGCAACTGAACACGAAGCCTTGTTATTGAAACACTACCAACAATCAATAACTTCTAATGAGTATTCTATTACACCAAACGCAATGGCACAGCGACGTTTTAAAAACACTTGTCTAGCTTATTTACTGACACTCGAAAAAGACATCTATTTTGACTTGTGCCGTCAACAATATGAGACAGCCGATAACATGACCGATCAAGTGGCCTGTTTGCAATCGGTTGTGCATTATCAACATGCAGTTCGAGACCAAATAGTATCTGACTTTTATCAGCAATGGCAGGATACCGCACTTGTGGTCGATAAGTGGTTTAGTGCGCAAGGGTTGTCTTACCAAACCGACTCTTTGGCCACTATTGTTAAACTATTCGAACATCCAGCCTATACCTTGTCGAACCCTAACCGAGCGAGATCACTGCTCAATGCATTGATCGGGAACTCGAGCGCTTTTCATCAAATAGACGGGGCAGGGTATGAGTTTGTTGCGAATAAAATAATTGAACTAGATGCAATTAACCCTCAGGTATCTGCCCGTATGGCGAACGCCTTTTTGCATTGGCGTAAGCTGTTACCGACACAGGCAGCCTTAATGAAAGTTCAAATAGAGAGAATGGCAGCAACACCGAAACTATCGAAAGATTTAGATGAGCTGGTGACAACCAGCCTGAACGATTAAGTCAGTAGTATTTGATGAGCACACAGATAGATTTAGTGATACCCGGTTTGTTCAATTTACCGCTAGAGGAGTTTGCCCCCGATTTTCTGGCATCTAATCTACCGGCGCTGAATCAAATACTTTCGTACTCAAATTCGATACAGAACGACCAAACCGACTTTGAATCAATTATTGCTGGCTCTCTCGGACTGACCGGACGCCAAACCCTACCTTTTGCACAAGCTTATGTTGAGGAGGAGGTAGACTATCCGCAGCGATATTTACTATGCCGAACGATTCACTTAAAAGCAGATATGCACAATGCACTCGTTATTCCGTTAGAAAACAATAGCGTTAATCAGGATGATTCAACACTAATACTTGAAGATTTACAGGCCTTTTTTAGTGAGGACTGTGACCTCAAGCCATTAGAAAATGGGATTTGGCTGATGCGTTTGAAGCACTGTGAAGCATCCGACTGTTATCCACACTACCTGTCAATGATTGGACGAAAGGCGAATCAATTTATAGAACAATCGAAGCAGGCCTTGCCCTGGTATAAATTGATGAATGAAATGCAAATGTTCATGCATCAACACCCCATTAATCAAAACCGGCCGACAACAGGTTTGCTTCCAATCAATAGTTTGTGGTTCTGGGGTGCCGGAGAAAAGCTGAAAAGGCAAAAGCCAAAGTTTGATGATCCCAAAACCCAATGGTTTTGTGATGACGAACAATTGATTCGCTTTGCCGACAGCAGCAATATCCGACATCTGTCACTCGATCAATTGACTCAGATGAAAAGTGGCGAAAAATCGGTCGTTATCGACCTTTCATTGTTAGAAGCACTTAAATCATCGAGTTGTGATGACTTACAGGCCAAGCTAGAATTATTGGAAAAAGCGGTATTCAAACCGGCCATGATATTGTTTCGATCGAGTCGCGCATCGCTTCAATTAAGAGTCACACATCACTTTGATTTAACAATGACTCCATTTTCAAAATACAAGATCTGGCGATCGTCGAAAAACCTGGGTAGTTTTGGTCAGCCTGTAATGGAATAAAAAAATGACTAAGCGCAGTTTACTCATACGGGATGTTACTCATTCTCAGTTAAAAATCGATACTCAATTTCCACCCCCTGTGTGGAAAATTCTGGCTGGTCGTGGCGTTAGTTCCTTCGATGAAACTGACTATAAACTATCACGAATGCTGCCTGTCGAAGCGATCAGAAATTTGCCTGAGGCAGCCAGGCATCTGGCCGTCACCATTGGGAAAAATCAACATATATTGATTTTTGGCGACTACGATGCGGACGGTGCAACCAGTACCGCGTTATGTGTTCGAGCATTGACATTAATGGGGCATCAAAACGTCAGTTATCTCATGCCCGATCGATTCATTGATGGTTATGGCCTATCCGTTTCAATCGCACATAAAATAGTCGAAGCTAAGCCCGATTGCGTTATTACGGTGGACAATGGTATTGCCAGCATTGACGGCATCGCTTTGCTACGAGCACAAAATATCGATGTTATTGTCACCGATCATCATTTACCAGCCGATGAGCTACCCAATGCTAACGTCATCATCAATCAAAATGCATGGCCTGATGAAACCCTAGGCAAAAATCTGGCGGGTGTCGGAGTCGCGTTTTATCTCATGCTTGGGTTACGTAAAGCCTTACGCGATATCGGTTGGTTCCATCAACAAAAGGGCGATCAACAAAGAATCGAGCCGAATCTTGCTAGTTGCCTCGATTTGGTTGCGATAGGCACTGTGGCCGATTTGGTGCCACTCGATTTTCATAATCGACTCTTAGTCAATGAAGGCTTAAGGCGGATGCGCGCAGGGCATTGCTCTGCCGGTATCCAGTCACTGATTGAAATATCCAATAAACAACTCAGTCACGTGACTAGCACCGACATTGGTTTTTCGATAGCGCCAAAAATAAATGCGGCTGGACGACTCGAAGACATGACCAGCGGCGTTCAGTGTCTATTAGCCGATGATCAAATAAGTGCCGATGGATTTGCCAACCAGTTAAACGATATCAATCAATTAAGAAAAAATATACAACAGACAATGGCCGATGAAGCGCAGCTTCAACTGTCTAAACTAAGCGAACCTGTATTACGCGCAAGCCTTGGAATTGTATTGTTCCAGAAAGGCTGGCACGAAGGTATTGTTGGCATTGTCGCTTCTAAGGTGAAGGAAAAATATCATCGCCCCTGCGTCGTATTTGCCGAGGCAGAAGACGACGTCTTAAAAGGGTCTGGGCGGTCAATTTCGGGGATTCATCTACGAGATATTCTGGATGCAGTCGACAAACGCTACCCTGGCATCATTTTAAAATTTGGTGGCCATGCGATGGCCGCTGGTTTGAGTTTAAAAGCGGATTCATTCGATCTATTTTCAACCGCATTTCAGGCAGTGATTTCTGATTTGGTCGACCCAGCCTGTTTTACCGACTCAATCGAATGCGATGGCTTGCTCGACAGTCAGTATTTGACCATCGACTTCGCGAAGACAATTCAAAATTTGACCCCCTGGGGCCAGCGATTTCCCTCGCCTAGCTTTGTCGATGAATTTGAAGTCACTGATAGCAGAATACTGGCGCAAAAACACATCAAGTTTGAACTAAAACAAACCAGCGATACCTCAAGTAAGCGGTTTGAAGCTATAGCCTTTTTCCAACCGACCGAAGTGTTGGAAGCAAACCACGATAGCATTCATATTCACTATGAACTCAACATCAATCATTTTAGAAATCGAGAGTCATTGCAGTTGTTGATTCGAGATATTCTTTAATTGAGCTAATCTCTAATCAAAAAATTTCAAATCACTAACCTGCCTGTTCAAATTTTAATCGATGAAATGAACCCATCCAGCCCTTTGCACACCCTGTTAGAAACATTACCTCAAGTTGGGCGTATCAAGTGGATGGGCGTTCGTCCAGCTCGTGGTGTAGACATGATTGAACTGGATTCAGTCGAACTGATTATCAGTAAAGGTCTTGAAGGCGACCGATTCAATGGTCGAGTCGACAGCCCACATCAGGTGACACTGATTCAATACAAACACTTGGCCGTTATAACCAGCTGTATGGGTAATAACCTTATTTCGCCTGTCTTACTCAGACGCAACATTGTGGTATCGGGTATCAATTTGCTGGCCTTGAAAAACAAAGTGTTTCGATTGGGTGATTGTGAACTGGGGACGACAGGTTTATGCCACCCTTGCAGCAAAATGGAGAAACTGCTGGGGGTAGGCGGTTATAAAGCAATGCGCGGCCACGTCGGAATAACAGCTAAAGTTTTAACCGAAGGCGTCATTCGATCTGAAGATCCGTTGATTTACAAATCACTGCCAGTGAATTGAAGTGAGTAGACCAGGCTACATTCTACCTATCATTATTTTTTCGCAGTTTACGGGCACCTCATTGTGGTTTGCCGGCAATGCCATAATTTCTGACTTGCAACAAAGCTGGGCCCTGCCTGAGCATAGTATTGGCTACGTTACGTCAGCAGTGCAGCTTGGTTTTATCCTGGGAACCTTAGTGTTTGCCTATCTAGCGTTAGCCGATCGATTTTCGCCTCGTAAGGTGTTTTTTACCTGCTCTATGATTGGTGCTACTACGAATGCAGCTTTGCTAGTGGCACCTGAAGGGATGACGACATTACTGTTACTGAGATTCGTGACTGGCTTTTTTCTGGCCGGTATTTATCCCGTTGGGATGAAAATTGCGGCCAGTTGGTATGAGAAGGGGTTAGGTCGGGCATTGGGCTATCTCGTGGGTGCTTTGGTATTGGGCACCGCATTTCCACACCTCATTAGAAGCCTGGGTGCTGAAATTCCTTGGCAACAAGTCATCGCAGCTGTTTCTATTATCGCTGTATTTGGAGGCCTCTTATTGTTGGTATTGGTACCCGATGGCCCTTTTTTGCCGAAGGGCTCAGCTTTCAACGCCCGTGTTTTTACGCTTATATTTCGATCCAGAAAATTCCGCGCTTCCGCTTTGGGTTACTTTGGACACATGTGGGAGCTATACACGCTATGGGCATTTATACCGTTATTTCTACTGGGTTATCTCACTCAATCGAACCAGTCGATCAATATTTCATTTTGGTCTTTCATCACTATTGCCGTCGGTTTCATTGGTTGCGCTGTCGGCGGATTAATGTCTGCAAAATTAGGCAGTGCTAGGGTCGCTTCGATTCAACTCTTAATTTCAGGTGCCTGTTGCATTCTATCGCCCTTTATATTCCTGTCTGAGTGGCCTGTTTTCATGCTGTTTATGCTAGTTTGGGGAATGACTGTCGTTGGCGATTCGCCTCAATTCTCAACGCTCACCGCTCAAAATGCACCTCGTGAATATGTTGGGTCAGCATTGACAATCGTCAATTCAATTGGCTTTCTGATTACCGTGGTGAGTATTCAACTCACCAGTAGTCTACTGCCAGTGCTTGGCGTACAGTATATTTTCTGGCTATTGATTCCCGGGCCAGTTTTGGGTTTGCTTGCTTTGCGATCCATTCGAGAAGGTGTCTAATTTGTTTTTCTAGACTTTAGGGCGTCTCTAAAAATAGTGATTTTTTCGTGACTGTTTTTTGCTCCTGCAAAAACAGCATACATGCCATCCGTGGCAATAAGTGCAAGGAGCCGGAACGTAGCGGAGACAACAGCCAACGGCTGTCCTTTCCGATGGGTTGAAATTATTAGTTAAGAGACCGAATCTGTCGAGGATAATCGATCCAAACCATACTTTTTAATACGTTCACGTAGTGTACTTGGAGGCATATCCAATTTTTTGCAGCCCAAAATTGACCTTCTATGCAACCCTCGCTATCTTCTAGAGCTAGCTGAATCATTTCTCGCTCTACTTGTTTAAGTGATTTTGGGTCGGTGTGAAGCCAGTCGATATTGAGTCATCGAAGGCTTCATCGAGTTGAAGTGAATTACCTTCAGTGAAAATAACGGCTCGTTCAATTATATTCTCAAGTTCTCTGACGTTTCCTGGCCAGCTATAAGCATTTAGTCGATCTAAGTCTGTTATATCCAAAGCGTCAAACCAAGTCCCCATTTTTATACAATACTTTTCAAGGAAATGAGCCGCCAGAGGTGCGATATCAGACTTACGTTTCCTAAGCGGTAAACTCTGAATAGGAACGACATTTAGTCGATAATAAAGGTCCTCTCGGAATGTGCCCTTTTCCATTAGTTCGGGTAGTACTCGATTAGTAGCGGCAATGACGCGCACGTCAATTGGAATAGTCCTGTCACCACCGACCCGCTGTAACTCTCCCTCCTGTAGCACTCGAAGTAACGTGGCTTGCAATTCCAGCGGTAAATCTCCAATTTCATCGAGAAATATCGTGCCCCCCGCCGCCTGTTCAAACCTCCCGATTTTCTTTGCAATAGCGCCAGTAAAGGCGCCCCTTTCGTGACCAAATAATTCACTTTCTATTAGCCCTGATGGTAAAGCAGCGCAATTCACTTTGATTAGCACTTTATCTTTTAACGCACTAGACGAATGGATTGCACTCGCAATCAATTCTTTACCTGTGCCAGTTTCTCCAGTGATTAACACCGTGGCATCAGTTGTGGCAACCTTGGCAATTTTCTTCAATAACTTTTGATGCAGTACACTCTTACCAATAATAACGCTGGATTCAATTGAATTATCCCGCTCAGACCCCGAAGAATGGTTATGATGATCCAGATGATGACGCAATCTCTTCAATTC
>JBDNJA010000204.1:0-2751 GCA_041688005.1 Gammaproteobacteria bacterium | reverse complement strand
TAATGTCTCACTGACTGACATTAGCATTATCATCCTGATTACGATTGTCGCAGTTGTTGGGGTCAAAGTAGCCTATGCATTTGCATCCCATCAAGCCAGCGCATTACTCAAGGATACGTCAGCGAAAATAATGCTTAACCGTTTGGCTGGCAGCGCTATGTTGGTAGCCGGCTGTTACTTGATTGTGACTAGTAGCTTGTAGCAATTAGAATAAATCTACTGTTCAAAAGACATCAAAGCGGCTAAAGCCTTTCGAATCAGGCAACAGCCGTATGATGACGATTGGTCGACCCGTACTGATAGATTAGTACTGATCAAACAATGATAGTGTATCGATCCCAGGCCCCTCAGCCTCTCTAATGAATAGTCCTTCTGAGAATAGAAGCTTATCTACCGGGCACATCTAAAAATTACACACCTACTGCAATGCCGAACGGCGGGTGACTGGTCCGCTGTCGCTGAGACAGGTTTCGGTCAAACCGCGATCAGTGTGATTCATCCGCCATGACAGTATTTTTTGTGCATATTCCAGCACCAGCGACTGATAATCTGCCCTGTCAGCCAGGTTAATAAACTCATCTGGATCTTCTTGCAAATCAAAAAATAACGGTGGCAAGGCTGTGAAGTGAACGTATTTATAGCGCTTGTCTCGGATCACGCTGAGGCTGCATTGATGGGCGGTGAGGCCTAGGTGACGCTCGACCGAATCATCTAACACCGACCGAAAATCATACTCCCAGTGTACCTGCTTGCGCCATGACTCTGGCTCGACACCACTTTGCAATATCGGCAGCAATGAGTGCCCGTCGCATTGTGATGGAATGTCACAACCCAGCCAATCTAGCATGGTTGGCATGATATCGACGTTTTCGGTAAATGCGTCTATCTGCTTGCCTCGGCTTACATCGGCACTGGCTCTGGGGTCACGAATAATAAGCGGGATATAATACGACTGATCAAAATACCCTAGCTTGCTGGATAACCAGTGATCTCCCATTTGCTCGCCGTGATCGGAGGTTAATATAATCAGGGTCGATTCCCATTCGCCACTTGCTTTCAATTGTTCGATTAGCCGCCCCAGATTGTCGTCAACCTCACTCATCAAACCATAGTAGTGGGCTTTTGCCTGTTGTATTTCCTGCACCGATTCGGGGGCACCATAATTCGTTTGCTCGATACAGTATTTAAGAAACGGGTGTTGCTTCCCTTCCTCATTCGCACTGTCACAACGGACCGGGTGAGCCTGTTGAGCAGGGTCGCAGAACTGATGATAGGGCGCCGGTGCGACGAATGGTGGATGGGGGCGTAACAGCGATAAATGGGTTACCCAGGGCTGCCGTTGACCATTAATCCACTCGATGCATTTGTCGACCATGAAGTGGGTTTCGTGATCCTCTGTTTTTATATCCAATGGTAACAAGCTATCGCCACCATCTTTCCAGTCGACCCCCGCTACCGTGTTGCCGTATAAACTCAAGGGACTTTCAGGGATTTCATAGCCTTTGGTGATTAACGATTGAACCCAGTCCATCGAAACTTCTTCTTTGTAGGGTGTGTAGCTGCCGATGCCAGGCAATGGTTCGCAATACTGAGTCAGTCGCGGATCTTTTGGATCGAGTCCGCGCGGGTCGGGCGCTGTATCGGTGTAACCAAATAACGAGGGGGAGTATCCTGCCTTTCGCATTTCCAGTGCCCAGTTATTCAAGCGGTTATCGACTGGTGTGCCATTGCTAACGCATCGATGATTGTGCAAATACATGCCAGTATGAATCGAGGTACGGCTCGGTGCACAGGGCGTCGTCTGAGCAAAGTGCTGCTTGAATAAAACGCCTTCTTTGGCGAGTGCATCTAAATTTGGCGTTTTCACAACGGGATGATCCAAGGCGGACAAACATTCACCGCGCCATTGGTCGACTGTAATAAAAAGAATATTCATAAAGGCACTATAATTTTGGAAGGGTCACGTGAGGTTAGAAATATAAGCATCCGCTTAGAAAAATCCAACAAAAACAATTGATCGCGGCTATCGACAGATTCAATCGAGTGCGAGAACAAGGTCTAATATTTGTTGAGCATGCCCTTTCGCTTTGACCTTGTAGTTGACCTCGACCAATATGCCTTTTTTATCAATCACAAACGTCGACCGTCCGATGCCCATATACTTTTTTCCCATAAATTGACGCTCGCCCCAAACACCATATTTTTCGCAAACCTCACCCGAGGTATCAGCCAGTAATTCGACTTTAAGATCGTGTTTGACAATAAATTTTAGGTGCTTTTCGCAGCTATCTTTGCTCACGCCTAACACGACTGCGTCGGCAGCGGCAAATTCGGCAACCAGTGCCGTAAATTCATTGGCCTCAATGGTGCAGCCCGGCGTGTCATCCTTGGGATAAAAGTACAACACGACCCGTTGTTTGCCCTTGTATTGAGCAAGACTAACCGTCTCATCGTTCTGGTTTGTGGTCGTGAAGTCTGGCGCAGTTTGATTTTTTTCTAACATGGCAATTTCCATCTACTAGAGAATTGAGAGTTGAGATTCGAGGTTCTAGATTCGATATCTAGATTGAATGATAAAAGACTCACCACTAAACATCAAAGGTTGATGGCTTACGACTCGTCTGTATTTGACTCGGGACAGTATCTACGTAATATTGAATTTCCTTTTAGCATCCTGGTAATTCCGATGTCAAAAAAAAATATTCTTATACCACTGACCCAATCTGAGCTTAGTCAGGCAATTTTGCCTTA
>JBDNJA010000203.1:0-4904 GCA_041688005.1 Gammaproteobacteria bacterium | reverse complement strand
GTGCTCCGGCAACACAACCCAGCTATCGATGTGAAACGGATGCCTGTCTTTTGCCTGTTTGACTACTGTCCGCAGCAATTTAATCTCGTCAATTAGCAATGTGTTTTGATGCCTTTCTAGTAAATTGACGGTAAAGAAATAACAACCACCAGGTACCCGGTTTCTTCGGTAATTTGGCATTTGATTAGTCCTTTAATCTTTTTTAAACATGCGGTGGATGACGCTTCGCTTTTCCACCCTACGGTACTGAAACTGGTTCTGGAATCAAACTAATCTATCTTGTAGGCTGCGTAGGCAGCTTTGAATGCGACCTCCTGAAATACCTTTAAGCCGGTATCAGAAAATTTAACTGGTAAGGGATTTTCGGACAATGCCTTTTTGATTTGTGTTGGAGTTAATATTATAACATCGAGATCTGTAATGAGTTGAATGGCCGACTCTAGTTTAAAGCTAATAGCACCACCAGCAAATTTCCCCTTGGGCATACGCTCTCTAATCACTACTTTATCAACGCTATAATCACGCATGAGTTTTGCAAACTCAAACTGGAACTGGCGCAGGTCTTCGGCTGTATGCCCTTTTATTAGCGTCAGTTTTCGCACTCGACAGTCGGGCAAGTTAAACTCTCCCCTATCCTGCTCAAGCAAACAGATAACCGCATCGTTACTGGTTAAATCTACACCACAAATTTTCATGCTAACCCTTTGGTCGAAGTCTTTGATTTATTTTCTCAGATTCGGCATTGAATTGACAACTAAAACATGGAATATGAGGGTCCCTCATTAGGCAGCAAGTTAAAAGGGCAATAATACTGGAAGAATTCCATAGTTGAGTGGGTTGAATTCGATGTTCTCGCGGAATATCTATTGGTGCTTTTAAAATAGGTGTACTGTCTCCATAATTGCAGTCGATGACAATACCGAGAAAAAACCAACACTAGCATTGTCTATCGTATAATTACGCTGTCTTCAGTATTATTACGGAACCGAAAGCCTTATGAGAATAGTCATTATATTTATGTTCGCTGGATGCTTATTATCCACCAATTTATTGGCTGATCATGAACCTGACCATCGTTATAACGTCCGAGGTTATGTGCTCGATGCCGATCAGCGTGGCACCGACAACTTGGCAGTTCAGGTGTTCTCGGAGGGGGCTGCGCTCGGCTCCACCCAGACCAATTCCGATGGCTACTACTCGTTGCATTTGCACCTGCATGATGCGGACTATCTCCGCGTTCTCAAGCTCCGAGCAGGACCGCACGAAACAGAGTTGCAAGTCACATTTGATGTAAGTGATGCTACTTCAGCGCGTATACACGAGGCTAATTTTATTGATGGTAAGTATGTTGAGGGTGCCCTTGGACGCTTTCGAATTCCATCTTGGAGCTATGCTGTCGGAGGGTTATTATTGATTTTCGTGATTACTGTTTTCCTTGAAAAACGTCGAAAAAGGAAGATCAGGCAGGCGAAATACGGTCCGGCAGATAAGCATTCTCCATCAAAGCATAAGGCCAGGAAAGCGCGGCGCAAGCATCATTAATCCGAATTATGCTGGGCGAGAACAACTTGTAACTAGAGTTCACTCACGCTTTTCCGGCCTACTGTGTTAATCCTTTGGTCGTAGTCTTTAATCCACCTTCACGGACTCGGTTATGAGGGGTTGCGATCATTACCACGTTGGATAATATGACATCGGACGCTAGGCTAAAATACCAACACCTAGGTTACCAGCTTACCCAATGAATTCAGAAATATAGATAAAATAATATGCTATCCAATTTTTTTAAACCCGCCTGGCAAAACCCCGCTGTTGAAAAACGTCTGAGAGCTATCGCTGATCTACATAGTGATAATATTGATCATCAGCCAATATTGCTTCAGTTGGCATCGGACGATGACGATGCCTCCATTCGCATTGCAGCGATGCAGCGATTAACCGATGTAGTTGTGCTGCATGAACTATCAAGAAGAAATCCGGATAGTACCGTCAGTGTGGAAGCCGAGAATAGACTAAATGAATTAATGGCGACCAGCCAGGTCGTTGATGAAGCGCAATATCGCAACTTGCTAGCCTGTTATCCGGAATTGCATTTGCGTATTGCTACTCACGCTGATTTCAGTTCGATTCGAATCCTGGCTATCCAGAACTTACTAAGCGGACAATTACTGGAGGTTCTTGACGTAACACGCCATACCGATTGCCGTCAGTTAATAGCCGAAAAGCTTTCGGATATCTCGAGCCTTGAATCCGCTCGCAAGATGATGCGCGGTAAAGACAAGAATGCTGAACGGTTAATCAAGGTCAAAATTGATGCCGTCAGGCGTCATGAACGAGAACTGGCTGAGAATAGATCTTGGGTAGAAAAACTGATTGAAGAAGTCGAGTATCTCGCCGCCCATGACTGGCTGCCAGAGTTCCAGGGGCGCTGTCGGACTCATCGGCAGCAGTGGGATAACCTGGCGTTTGAAGTCGAGGATGACGACTTGCAACGTTATCGGCCGGCGCGCGAGCTTGTTGATTCGCATTATAAGCGGCAGCAGGAAATTGAGCGAACCCGTCACGCTCAACAGCAGTTGCTCGGTGAGCTCGACGCTTTGTTGCAGATGACAGCCGAGCAAGATATCGCCTCTTCAGTCGAAGCCCAGTCAGAAATACAATCAAAGCTGGATCAGCTCGACTTACGTTGGCGGGCAATGGCCGAGATCACCGAAGCTGACCAACCAATAGTGAGTCAATACGAGAAAATGTACGGTGCAATTCAATCTGCCACGCAGTTCGTAACCAGTACGGCTGAACCGCTACAGATTGCCCGGGAGGATGGCAGCAAACAATCCGAAGTCGTTTTGAAACTCAGCGCAGCATTGAAAAATCTCAAGTGGTCAAATGATTTCACTGAGCTTCAGATCGCAACAGAAGTACAACAGCAGTTGTTAGACTGGCGTAACGAACAGATAGCATCTGAAGAGGCACAGCGCGAGAAACTGGCCCGCATGCATAAGAGCATCAATTCAATTTTCCGTTTTTCACGCGCCGGAAACCTGGCGAAAGCGAAACAGGTTGTACAAAAAGTGCAAAAAACACTTGGTGCGTTTGATGGGAAAGAGCTGTTAGCCCTACAAGAGCGTTTCGACGAAGCCAGTAAAACGCTTGGTGATATGGGCGACTGGAAAAATTTTGCGACCGAGCCCAAATACATCGAACTGTGTGACGCGATGGAACTGCTGGCCGCCCCCAGCAAATATGCCGACAAACAGGCTGACAAACGATCCAGTGAAATGAAGGCGCTACAACAGCAATGGAAATCGCTGGGTAACTCTGATATATCCGAGCAGTACTGGCCTCGCTTTAAACTCGCGGCTGATCAGGTCTACCAGATTTGTGCTGCTTTTTTCGAGCAACGTCACGGCGTTCGTAAGGCGAAACTCGAGCAACGAAGGCAATATCTTGAGGAAATGCGAGAACTGCTGGAAAACACCGACTGGGATAATAGCCCTGACTATAAAGCCGTACAGTCCAGCGTGCATAACATTCATAGTGGCTTTTCTAGCATCAAAGATCTTGAACGCAATGCTGGAGAGAAACAATGGAAGCAATATTCGACATTGAAGGCAGCTGTGATGGCTAAACTCGATGCTGTCTATGACGACAATATTGCGCTAAAACAACGCTTGATCGATCAGGCCGAAACGCTTGCTGAAGACGCGGCCATAGTAGATAACCTGACCAGCCTTAAATCCCTTCAAACCAGATGGAAACAGGTTGGAGTCACCCGGCGCGGCGAAGACCAGAAAGCCTGGAAGGCATTCAAAAAACAAGGCGATATTATCTACAACAAGGTGCAGGCGCTGCGTCAGAGTCAAAGAGATGAAACCGATCAGCAGCTCGATGCCTATCGGAATATCATCAAAGCAATTGGGCAACTGGCAAAAGCAGCCAATGATTTGGCCGAGGCGGATCATCAGTTTTCAGAGCTACAAGCCAGCTATAGTCAGCTACCAGCATTACCCCAACAACTCCCTGAAAAATTACTGGAAGGCATTCAGCGTGACTATCGTAATGCCTGCGATCAGTTCGACAATTGCCGTTCGCAAATCATTAAAGGCAGACACAATCAACAGCTCGATGCACTGCGACAAAAGGCCAGTCTTTGTGCCCGGCTGGAAGCATTAGCAGCATCAGCCTCGGAACAGCAACTGCTGGAAATATCCCAACAATGGGATTCGATAGAATTGCACAACCCTGCACTATCGCAACGTATCGAGGCACGTCGAGATAGTGCCCAAATCGATATGGACAGAGATGCGATCACGGTGGAAAGGCGCATGCTGTGTATTCGACTCGAGATTCTAATGGATATCGAAAGTCCACCTGAAGACAGCGCATTACGCATGCAATATCAACTGCAACAAATGAATCAATCTGGACTGAGTCAACTAGTCACAGACGGTAAACAACTGATAACGGATATGGAACTCGACTGGCTGTGCATGCCAGGTGCAAAAGCCGAACAGCAAGTAGCGCTGGATGAACGTTTTCAGCGCGTATTAGGAAAAAAATAATCCAGCCTTATCAAAAATACAGAGGAGAAAAATCATTGACTCCCACTTTCTATGTTCGAGGCGAACCTAAACCGTAGGGCGGAAAAGCGCAGCGCCTTCCGCCGCATGTCTCAACCACTTTGACTGATCTCAAAATTAAAGGCACGGCCGCCGCAAACCGCAGAATAAATCTGCAATCTCGTAAGATTGTGAAAGCTGAATATGGTTAATCTTTTGAAGATATGGCTATCGTTCGAAGCAATTTAATCTCGACAATTACAGCTGGTTTTGATGCTTTCCAGTCAATTGAGGGTAAAGAAATAGCTCCATCGGGTACTAGGTTTCTACGGTAATTTGGCATTT
>JBDNJA010000202.1:0-4829 GCA_041688005.1 Gammaproteobacteria bacterium | reverse complement strand
CAACATCCGACTCGGTCGCCATACGGGTATGACCAATGGCATGAGTACCAATAAAGCCTGGAATACCATACTGTTCAGATACGACAGTCGCGTCACCCATATCTTTGATCAGCTCTAATGCTTTACCAACAGATAGAATTTCTACACCTTCCAAGTCTTCCACAAAATCGATCAATCGCTTTAAGTCGCCACTAAATTTAAATTGATAACGAAACGCATATTCAGTCGCCTGCTCTTCCTTAGTCACAACCGCGCCCAGCTCTTTAAGACGCATATCAACCGCAGCACGACGCTCGACTACTTGACGATGAATATCAAATCCAGATTTCATTTCCTCTTGCTCGGCAACTTTAAAGCGCAACACTTGCTCGCCCTCTTGTTCCTTGCCGTAGAGTGCAAAACCAGTAGAGTCTGGCCCTCGATGCTTCAACGCTTGAAGCATTTTGGTCATCTCACTACCGATATCACTGCTTGTACCACCCTTCCAGATAAGTCCAGCAATACCACACATAAGCTTTTCCTCATTCGTTATCAAAAAATTTTATAAAAAATTTACCACAATTGCAGCAGGTTAAAAGTTGCTATTGCCCGACGCCCCAAACACAGAGGTTAGGTGCCAGACCCTTTTGTTGCTAGGCCCATTGGTTGCTAGGTCCATTAGCGACTAGTCAATAACAAATTAGTTATGGTAGACAGTCGAGATAAGTCTCAATGTCCCAATCGGTTACTGTGGCATTGTATCTTTCCCACTCGTCACGCTTGTAATGCTCGTAAACTTTATACATTTCGCCAGGCATAGATGACTTAATCACTTCGTCATTTCGCAACTCTTCAAGGGCATCACCCAACGACATCGGTAGCTTCTTAACTTGCTTACCCTCTTCCATTGCGGTGTAAATATTGCGCTCTTCTGCTTCACCTGGATGGGCATTATTGTCGATGCCATCATCAAAGGTTTTCAACAAGGCTGTTCCCATTAGATAAGGATTTACCATTGAATCAACCGAACGGTATTCGAATCGACCTGGTGCCGAAACACGCAGCGCACAGGTGCGGTTCTGATAACCCCAGTCAGCGAAGATTGGCGCCCAGAAGCCCGTATCCCATAGTCGTCTATAAGAGTTAACCGTTGACGAACCAATTGAGGTTAATGCACCCAGATGCTCGATGACGCCACCGATGCAGTTAAGACCGATAGGACCTGGTGCACGCTCATCGATAGCAGGATCAGGCATGAAGGTGTTTTCACCCCCTTCGATATAAGTAAAAGAACCATCCATACCGGGTAAGGAATCAAAACCAAGATTATTAACAACGTCTTTACCGCCGCGCCAGAGTGACATGTTGTGATGACAGCCTGAGGCCGAAACACCCATGAAAGGCTTCGACATGAAACAGGCTATCAAATTATCTTCTCTAGCAACCTGCGCACAGATTTGACGATAAGTGGTCAGACGATCCGCATTCCGTAAAACATCATCGTATTGGGTGTTCAGTTCTAACTGGCCAGGCGCATCTTCGTGATCGCCCTGGATAATATCGAGACCCATGGCCTGCGAATATTCGATAACCTTCATAAAAGTTGGACGAAGCTCCTCGAATTGATCGATGTGATAACAGTTAGGTTTAGTGACGCCGCCATCAGGCTTGCCATCTTCGCCACGCTTTAGCCACATCATTTCAGGCTCAGTACCACAACGCATATTCAGACCATGCTTGCCCTGAAATTCATCATGAATACGGCGCAGGTTACCACGACAATCGGAGGTGAGCGCGCCACCTGGATTGACTCGTTCCTCGCGATTTCGGAATAGAGTACAGAATACGCGGCCGATCCGTTTATCCCAGGGTAACTGGCAAAAAGTTTCTGGATCAGGGATACCCACTAGCTCCGAAGACTCCGCGCCGTACCCAATATAGTCGCCATGACGATCGACAAATAAATTTGCGGTTGAACCATATACGAGTTGAAAGCCCTTTTCTGAAAGACGCGCCCAGTGGGCTGCCGGTATACCTTTGCCTACGATCCGGCCAGTGACCGAGATAAACTGAAAATAAATGTAGTCGACACCAGTTTCCTTAATCTTTTCACTAACCTGCTTAACCAAATCAGCGCGACCAGGTGCTTCAACATGTGCTTGTAAATCAGTCATTCTTTTCCTTCTCCTAATTATTTAGAAATTGTCTTATCGCTACTTTAACTTTGCACCCATCGGCACAGAAAAACAGCGTGTAGCCGCTACCAGCTCGAAGTTTGAAAGTCATAATATAGTTTAGACGGAGGCGTCATAGTTTATCTTTATTTTAGCCCGTCACTATAGAAAAACAGTCTACTTTCGATACCAATACGCTGGCAATGGTATACCCATATACTATTCCAATTCAAGAAATCTTAAATATATTTCCAACCATTCATCCAAAGCCCCTCAAAAATACGTCACTCGGCTATTCCTTCAACGGGTTTAAAATGCATCTTTGTAGAAAATTATTCGGTCAATATCGCAATAATAATATAAAATTAAGTTATTGTTTATAAATAACTAAATGAATTTATACTACTGTTATTATGAACAGAATTGAGCCTCTGTTCATAATTAGGACCACACTGTATACAACCACACTAATTTACCTATAGCTTAATTTTAGAATAATTGGTTTAATGCCAAATAAGCGATTGATTTAAGCAAAAACATCATTCAATATTGGACCATTAAGTGTACCAATTACTGTTTTTGGTCTAAATTGATTACGAATGAGATTACTATATGTATAAGCAACCTTCAGGGACGACCCAGCAAATTAAAAGCCTGTCCTCTCATTTAGGTACAACAACGAGTCATGTTGCGATTCAATTACGAAACATGATATTGGAAGGTCAGTACGCTCATGATGAACGCCTACCCTCAGAAAGGCATTTGGCGGAACAGTTTCAGGTTTCGCGGGGAACGATACGAGCAGTACTTCAGGTTCTGGAAGATCAACAACTGGTCACTCGCCAGGTAGGCAGTGGCACCTATGTCAATCTTCAGGACACGCCGGAGCAGTATGAGATATCCAGCATCACCAGTCCACTTGAGATGGTTGAAGTGCGAATTGCAGTCGAACCGCAGATGGTTCGTCTCGCAATCACTAACGCCAGCCATCGTGACCTGGAAGATTTGCGAAAGACACTTCTGCAGTGTGAAGATTGTGACGGAAATTCAGAAAAGTTTGCCCTGGCCGACACTGCCTTTCACCTTGCTTTGGCGCGTTGCTCTAAAAACAAATTATTATTTTGGGTGTACGAACGAATCAGTAAAGTCCGCCAGCACGCTCAGTGGCGCAATATGAAAGCAAAACTTTTAACCCCCGGACGAATCGACTTCTACAATAAACAACATCGAGCGCTATACGACGCCATACTTTCTCGTGATGCAAATGAAGCTAACAAACTTATCAAAAGCCACCTCTACGGGGTTCAAGATGATTTACTCGAAACCTGATCACAATCCAATAAACCCAGTCAGTTAAAACAAATGAACCCAAACATAATAACGTCCACGGCACGCTCGTTGCGTCCGGGAATGAATGCGCTACCAGCAGACACAGAGCGCCACACCGTTCGCGCTGGCGGCATTACCGCGCTGGAACTACTACCAGGCGATGAAATTCAGATCGTTAACCCCGAAGGTATGCAACTAGGTGAATTGACAGCATTCAACCAGCAAGGAAAGAGTGATATGCAATACATTGGTGCCAAAGTAAACGCCAAAGCAGAAGGCTTCAAGCATATACTCAGTGGAAAGGATGCCAGCGCGATTAAATTAGAACGCACGCTCAGGTTTCGCAATATTTCCCTGAATGATGCTGAGAGCACTGTTTTTTTCAAAAAAGATTCACCCGCTGGCGATTCAGTCAAATTTACCGCCAATGAAGCTGTCACCTGCGTCGTTGCTGCACCGGGTGAACCAATGATGGTCGATCATCATGACACCATTACCGACCTGACGATTTTTATCTTTCGTAAGCCCAGGCCCGAAGGCGAAAAACTCATTCAGCTGCCCGATCCCTTGGCCGACCCTTTACAGGATATGCGCATTGATTCGAGAACTGCCTTCGCCTATGAAGTCAAGGCCGGTCAATATATACAAATCATCGATGTCGAAGGGCGTCAGTGCTCTGATTTTCAGAGCTTTGATATTGCCGCTCTGGACAAGGGTCTCGAACGTTGTATCGATGTAACCAGTACGCGTCATGTTGTCGGCCGATCTTATCCAGCGCCAGGGTTATTAGGTAAATTTTACACTCGGGATTTCGAACCCATGGTCGAACTGGTTCGCGATACCTGCGGGCGACACGATAGCTTCGGTACCGCCTGTACTGCTAAATATTACGACGATCTTGGCTATCCGGGGCATGTCAATTGTTCCGAAAACTTCAATCATGCGCTTCAACCCTATGGCGTTAAGCCGCGTCCAGGCTGGATGGCGATCAACCTTTTTTTTAATACCAACATCGATGATACAAACCAGATGGATTTCGATGAGCCTTGGTCTCGTCCAGGCGACTACGTACTCATGCGCGCGCTGAAGGATATGATATGCGTATCCTCTGCCTGTCCATGCGATATCGACCCGGCGAACGGCTGGAATCCAACCGAGATACACATGCGAGTGTACTCAGGCAAGAATTCATTTAACAAAGCGGTGGCAAACAGAATGACGACTGATGCAGAAAAACAATTGACCAAAGAAACAGGGTTTCATTCTCAAACCCAAAAACATACCAGAAATTACACTGAATACGAGGGCTACTGGCTGGCGAATAGTTACACAAAACACGGCGCAATT
>JBDNJA010000201.1:0-27544 GCA_041688005.1 Gammaproteobacteria bacterium | reverse complement strand
GATACATTAACCTGAATACGTGATGCGTATTCTTCTGCAGTTCCATGGGCCGGACACCTTACAACGGGGGAAAAGACTCCCCATTGTAAGCTATCCAGCACGGGGGCAAGCCCCCGAGATTTACGCAAGCGGTTAAAGGAATAGCGAGCGCCCGTATTGATTAATATCAAGCAAACACAAGCGCTGTGATTTATAGGGCTCCTCTAAAGTCTATCAACCCCTTAGCCAGTATTTGTAAAATTGGGCAGCGCCAATTTCTTTAACTGGTCTCTCAACTCAATTAGTTCAAGCTCATCATACACTTTTTCTGGTACCTTACCCCAGATAGGATCGGGCCATGCAACATCTGATTTATACCGAACAATAACATGCACATGTAGCTGAGGAACCATATTGCCCAGTGCTGCCACGTTCAGTTTATCGCCGTTCAATGCTGTCATTAAACACTCACCTAAAGCGCTAGATTCAACCATTAACTGCAGCTGATCGGCAGCCGACAATTGATAAATTTCGGAGACATTTTCTCGGTTTGGTACCAAAATAAACCAGGGATAATTGGAATCTTTTGCGAGCAACAAATGACAAAGCGGGAAATAACCCAAGACAAGGCTATCGTTCAGCAATTGAGGATGAATCGTACTCATTGACTTACTCTATTTAATTTAATGTAATCGTCGCGCTTAAAATAAGCGGACAATTGAATACAGCGCAACAACATAAATGAATTTAGTGCTATTATCTATCGATTAACAGGATCAGTGCCTAGAATAAACCCTATTATTGTGGGGCGTCTTAATCTTTAGTAATGCAGGTGCATGGAAAATGAAAAACTACCCTACTTTGAAAGAAATGGGCATTAACAACCCAGAACAAATTGAACGATTTTCTTTAACCACTTCAAGTCAAACAGACTACCTGCGTATTATTTATCGTCGTAAGAAAGGTTCTTTTCTGCCTGCTAGTAAGCGTTTCGAATTCGGTCGAGCGAGTAAAACCGTCGTCACTGATAGCGGCACTCGTAAAACCCAGGTTGTTTATGAAATTTCACCTTTCGTACAAAAGGCTGTTGAAGAACTGGAATATATTGTCAGTAGCAAAAAATCTAACGTCGAACATGCAACCATTGTTAAAGATGAACTGCAACGCTTGCACCAGGAAATGACGAGCCGACTAGCCTATATTGAGTCATTGATTGACGATATGTAAGTGTCAGTATGAATGATTGCGCTAACTTAGAGACGCGACTATATTCCCTTACTAATTTGTGCCAGCAAGGGAATCAACAACCGCTGGGATAGTTAATGAGCATAGTGTTGATAGCTCCGTTAGAGGTTCTCAATTAAGAACTCTCAGTTTGAAAAGCACCTCGATCGAATTAAACCGCAACACGAGTGATCGAATTACAAGGTTTGTAGCTCTCTCCAACTCACTTCACACTCACCTTTTCCTGTCGAGATATAAGCCGAGTTATCGGTAATGATGACGGCCATATTCATTGTTCTTTCGAGTAGCAAAGCGAGCGCTTGTATACAAGCCCAGTCAAACTGAAAAACTGACGTCTTTGGATTTACCTTTTGTTTTATTTCCTGACGCCACCACACATCAGACTTTGCGTTAAAACTATATATTCTGACACGAGATGCGAGACGAGACGATTTTTTGATTCGGTCGGCACGAGGTTCTCCCACATCAATCCAGAGATTTATCTGACCATCTAAGCTATGACCCCAGATATCCGGCTCTTCAATTGCACTCAGCCCTCGAGTAAAGGTCAGCCCATCCTGAGCATTGATACAAAAAGCCAAAACACGCGCCATCATTCTTTCCGGTGTTTCAGATGGATGCAGTGCAATCGTCAGCGGGTAACTGTCGTAATGCCCTTGATCAGTGTTGGAAAGGTCTATTTTTAATTTATAAATGGTCGGTTTTATAGCCATTAGACGGATAAGTCTTTAATTTTATTATTCCCGGGTTTATGCACATAGGCTAGAAACAGATCGATAAACTTTTTCTGATATTGGCGTAAAAACTTATCGTTTAAATAGGCGATTCTGGTGGTTTCCCAGGGAAACAAATAACTCACATCTCGACTGACTAAACCTTGATCATTGTCATCATCTAGCGCCATGCTGGCGATGATACCCACCCCCATTTCACCTCTGACATAGGTCTTTATAACGTCGGTGTCGGCTGCACTGAGAACGACATGCGGTTCTAAGTTAGCCTTTTCAAAGGTATCGCTAAACGAACGACGCCCTGTAAAACCATAGACATAGGTTATTATTGGGTAATCGCAAAGGTCCTGAAGCGACAGTATTTGTTTCGCTAGCAGAGGGTGACCCGGCAAGGTAATTAGACTTCGGTTCCATTGATAGCATGGAATATTGGTCAATTGGGACGATTCAGCCAATGCTTCAGTACAAATAGAAAAGTCGATTTCGTCGCCTACCGCCCATTGCACCAGTTGCTTCGGCGTGCCTTGATGAATTTGTAATTCAACTCGAGAATAAGCAGCATTAAAAGCCTTCACAACAGGCGGCAATATGTAGCGTGCCTGAGCATGGGTAGACCCAATTCGCAACACACCTTCATTCTGGTTGATATGATCGTGTCCAATCGCTCGAATGCTATTGACTGAGGCTAGCGTGGTTTGGGCATATTTAGCCACTTGTTCACCAATCGGCGTTAGCCCGATCAAGCGTTTTCCTTTGCGAACAAATAAGTCCGAACTCAGCTCTTCTTCTAGTTTTTTTAGGTGTTGTGAGACGGCCGACTGCACCAGAAACATTTCTTCAGCGGTTTTACTGACACTGAAGTTGCAATCGATTAATTTCATTAAGGATTGTAATTGGCGAATTTCCATTATATTTTCAAATCAATTTTTATGATGACAATTGATTTTATTATAATGATTAATGATAATGAAAACGAGAGGTATTCAAATAAATATCAAGACTTTTCAGCCACAAAATCTATCGGTAAACTACGCGCATGACAAAATTCCGAGAAAACTTTGATATCAATATCTGGAAAACTGTTAATAGCATTCCACTCGGTCAGGTGATGGGGTATGGGGAAGTCGCAAGAGCTGCTGGGTTTCCTCGATATTCTCGTATGGTAGCGGCAGCGATGGGACGTTCACCCGAGCCTTTACCCTGGTATCGCGTCGTGAAATCCGATAGGACATTGGCTTTCGAGCCTGATTCGGAATCCTATCGAGAGCAAGCTCAGCTATTAAACCAAGAAGGCGTGTTGTTCGAGTCCAACAAAGTCGTCACAGTCGACTCTGATGACAGTCTCGACAAGATGCTCTGGGGTCCAATAGATTAGAATTGATGACAAATTCAATTAACGCCTCCAATAAATTCACTGCGAAATTACTGGCGATCGGTCTATATCGGTCCTATTCACTTTTTATATTAGCCTGGCCGTCGCTAATGCTGATCTATTCGGCTTACCATTGGCTCAAATTGTTGTGGAGGGCAATACTAAAACGCAGACTCGCATCGTGCTCAAATGGGCAGATATTTAAGTTGGTGATTTTATTGGTCAAGCCAAACTGGATCAAGCCAGACAAAATATTTTAGACACAGAACTGTTTAAACAAATAACACTTCGAACAGAATTGAAGCCATCAAAGCCAACCCTGATTATTAAACTGGAATAAAAAATTTACACCCTACTTTTACCCCGCTTTAGTCGAAACGGCGACAGCGACCTAAAACTTGGCGTTAACCTAAAGCTGCACAATATCAATGGTGCCGATCAAACGCTTAACCTACTGGCAGAAAAATCTGAATTGAATAATGGTGATGATAGTCGACGCTATCGTATCGGCTATGATTTTACCCAATACAACCGACCCTATCGCTACCACATTAGCTTAATCAACTTTGTCACCAATACTCAGGCGAGCGATTTTCGCAATATTGAATATGAAAATTTTACATTATTTTCTGTAAAACGAGACTTGCATGTTGCTTCACTCGCTTACCCTTTTTCCATAACGACTTCGCTCATTTATCAAAACATTCACCTGCAATCGCCTACCCTGATGCGCTGGAAGAATTAGACGCAGGCAAGTTCAGTCGGTTGGGATTAAAATTTGAATATGATGCCATTCATACACAACTATACCGCCGCTTTGGTTATTTTCACTCATTGGAGATACAATAGGGATTAAAGTCGCTGGAATCGGACTATTTATCTCGCATAATCAAGATCGAATCTCGTTTTTATCACCCGCTAAATCAACGAGATAATTTTAATACTCGATTACTTTTCGGCTGGTCAAAAAACAGTCCATTTAATGTCCCTTATTATGAGTTTGGTGGATCAGACACCTTAAGAGGTTTAGAAACAAGATTCGATCCGTGGTGATGCATTACTGCTAAGAAATTTTGAGTATGTGAAAGGCTTTGAAAGCTACCCTAGTTTTCGCTGGAGCAGCTTTATTGACATTGGTAATGTCTATCCAGATCTCGACCCGATTGACCTCGGTGATCTGCTAACCAGCATCGTTTTTGGCGGCAGGTGGAAAGCGCTATCCTTTATTAAAACCGATTTATTTATCGACTATGCCTACAACATTGATACTAACAATAGCAAACTATATGCAGGCACATCACTCACTTTTTGAGTTAATCCTTATCCTCGAACCCATAAGCTAGGGCTCAGTCATTGTTTATCCACTAATATAATGTTCAAGTTGGCTGATGATCATTTGTTGCTCAGCAATCACTTCCTTCACCAAATCTCCCAATGAAATCATACCGACAATGTCATCACCATCCATAATCGGCAAATGCCGAATGCGTTTTTCAGTCATTAGTGCCATGCACTCATTGACCGTATGACTCGGTTTTACGTAGGCGACTCTTGATGTCATAATTGACTCAACCGTCGTCTCAAAAGCAGATAGCCCGTTCAGTAAGGTTTTGCGAGTGCAGTCTCGTTCAGACACTACGCCAACCAGTTTATTTTGATTAATGACTAATAAAGCACCAATATTTTTTTCTACCAGTAATTTTACAGCATCATGTACCGAGTCATTTGGACTCACCGACCAAATCTGATTTTGCCGCCCATGAATTAACTGACTGACTGTTTTCATATTACCGCTCCTTTGAATGTCCTAGTTACTATAATGCGATATCAGGATTTATCAAGCGCCTACAAAGTCGAACAATCATTTTCAACAAAATGACTGATGGTAAATTGTTTTCAACAATTAAATTACACCAGGAAAACTGTTACAGTTCACGATTGAATGATGACTTTAGAATCTTGAAAACGACTAACTTTAATATTGGAATTGATACCGGTGGGACCTACACCGATGCTGTCATCATTGATGCCCAGTCGCATGAAGTGATTGCTACCGCCAAGTCGCTCACGACTCGGGGTAATCTCGAAATTGGTGTGGCCAACGCACTGAAAGCAGTCGTAGTCGAATCGGCTAAGCGCCTCGATAGCAACCAAATATCGCTTGTTTCTCTATCCACAACTTTGGCGACCAATGCTCTGGTCGAAGGAATGGGATCTCCGGTTGCCGCCATACTCATTGGCTTTAGTGACGATATGGTGAAACGCAGTAAGCTCTGTGAGGCCATACCCAGTGCTAAGATTATTCGTATCGCGGGCGGCCATAAATATGACGGCAGTGAAACTTGTGCGCTTGACGAAGCATTATTAAAGGAAAAGGTACTCGCGTTGAAATACAGCGTAGAAGCTTTTTCAGTATCGGCTAACTATTCCATTCGAAACTCCAACCATGAGCAACGTGCAAAGCTAATAGTTCAGCAGATAACTGGCTCACCAGTCACCGCATCTAGTGAATTATCAGATGGCTTAAATGGCCCGCTACGAGCCTTGACCGCTACCTTTAATGTCCGCATCGTATCGCTCATATTCAACCTGGTTGAGAGTGTTCGATGTGCCATGCAGGAGCAGAAAATTGATGCGCCTTTAATGATTGTTAAAGGCGATGGCTCTATCGCCAGTGCCGATTCGATAATCGACAAGCCAATCGAAACCATCCTTTCCGGTCCAGCCGCAAGTGTAATTGGTGCCAACTTCATTTCAGGCTTAAATAATTTCATCATATCGGATGTGGGCGGTACCACAACCGATGTTGCGATCGTTCGTAATGGCTGGCCTACGTTAAACGAAAGTGGCGCAATGGCCGGTGGTTATCGAACTTTAGTTCGAGCGATCGATATGCAAACCATTGGCCTCGGCGGCGATAGTGAAGTCGATATCAACTTCAAAGGCATCGTGAGTTTGAAAGCCAATCGCGTGGTACCGCTATCACTAGTTTGCACGCGCTTCCCTCGTGTTATCAATCAACTACAGACTAGCCTCAGCGAAGGCATGGGACTGGCGGCAGCGATACGCTTTATCTTTCTAGCGGAAGGTCTCAATCAACAAAACCTACCCTCAGGCCTGTCACCAGAAGATATCGAAATAATTCACCGAATTGGTGACGAGCCAAAGTTTTACGATAAAATAGCCGCGCGTGCTGCTGATCGGTCACGTGTTACCCGCTTACTCGCTCGTGGTATTGTTCAAGTTTCAGGGTTGACGCCAAGCGACGCCGCCCATGCGCTGGGATTACAGTCACAATGGTCTATCCAGGCCGCACGCCTGGCCTGCCTGATGTTAGGTAGATCATTCGGCCTTATTTCCTGGAGGGACGATGACTTAGAATCAGAGATTCATCAATTTGCTCGTCGAGTATTCGACACCATGGTCGCCAAGAGTAGTTACCTTATTATCAATCAACTCAGTGGCTTTAATTTCACCATGGATAATCCACTGGTTCAGGCAGTAATCAATGGCGAAAACCAATTAAACGACCTGTCGATTCAGTTCACAGCTAACATTCCGATTGTTGCAGTTGGTGGCCCAGCACAAGTATTCTATACGGATGTTGGCGAGCGACTCAATAGTGATTGCGTGATACCCGCGAATGCGGATGTCGCTAATGCAATCGGTGCTGCAATTGGTCAAATTAAAATTCGGGCTGTCATCGAAATTACCACGACAGAATCGGGTGGCTATCATTTACATCACACCGACAAACCGATATTTTTTAGTGCATCGAACGATGCGCTCGAACAGGCCCGCACACTGGCTAGTGCCTATGTAACAGAAAAAGCCAGACAGATGGGTGGTGGTCCGGTTGAGGTAGACATTCAGGTTGAGCGAGTTGATTTGCCGAATATGGACTCAGACCGCAGCCTGATCGCCGCGACTATCGTCGCTGAATGCTTAAGTAGTGCTCAAATTTAAACGCAACCAATTACGGTTTAGCTGTCTAATTGCGCCAGTTTATCTCACTATTATTCTTGCCACTTGTTCTGGCTTTTTATTCTGGCTTGATACACCAACCAATCAACATTGAACGGAAAACATATGAAACATAATTATGACTATGATGTCATCGCCATCGGCGCAGGCAGTGGTGGACTTTCGGTGGTTGAACGAGCCGTGAGTTATGGGCAAAAATGTGCCGTTATTGAACGCGGTAAAATAGGCGGTACCTGCGTCAATGTTGGTTGTGTACCGAAAAAAATTATGTGGTTTGGTGCCAACTTGGCCCATTCTATTGAAGATGCCAAAAGCTACGGTTTCAATGTCAGCAATAATAGATTTGACTGGGGCAAGCTAGTCAAAAAACGTGAGGCCTATATTGATGGGATCAACCACTGGTATCACGGTTATCTTAAGGACCTGGGCATTGATGAACTCACCGGCAATGCGCGTTTCGTTGATCCCCACACACTTGAAGTAGACGGCAAGCAGTACACCGCAAATCATATCGTCATTTCGACAGGCACGATCCCTACTCTGCCCAATATTCCCGGTGTAGAACATGCAATTACGTCGGATGGCTTTTTCGCAATGGAGAGTCTGCCAAAGCAAGTCGCTATCGTTGGTTCAGGTTATATTGCAGTTGAATTGGCCGGTGTTTTAAATTCACTCGGAGCAGACGTTACGATGTATCTACGAAAGTCGCATGTACTGGGCGAATTCGATAGCTTATTGAAAACGACACTGTTCGACGCATTGCAAAAGTCAGGCGTTACGCTTAAAACAAACATCCAAATTACCAGTATTACTCAGAACAACGCACAACTCGATATCAATGACGACCAGGGCGATATTCAATCAGGACTCGATGAGGTCATTTATGCCGTTGGTCGCAACCCAGATCATGCCGACCTCAATATCGAAAAAGCAGGCGTTGAAGTCAATCAACGCGGCTATATCCCCTGCGATTTATTTCAAAATACCAATCAAGCTCATATCTTTGCACTAGGCGATATTACAGGCCGCGCACCTTTAACACCGGTAGCTATCGCGGCGGGCAGACGTCTTGCCGACCGCCTTTATAATGGACAAAACGATAGACATGTCGATTACCAAAACATTGCTACCGTCGTATTCAGTCATCCACCGATTGGAACAGTTGGCCTCACCGAAGAAGAAGCTAAAAAGAAACATGGTGATAATATTAAAATTTATCAAACTGAATTCACCGCGATGTATAACTCGATCTCAGATCACACGATACCAACCGCAATGAAATTGGTTTGCTTGGGCGAAAATGAAGTTGTCATTGGTTGCCATGTGATTGGACCAGGCGTCGATGAAATGTTACAGGGCTTTGCGGTTGCCATTCGAATGGGCGCGACCAAGAAGGACTTTGACGACACGATTGCGATTCACCCAACCAGTTCAGAAGAGCTGGTTACAATGCGTTAATACCGCTCCATTTTGACAGTCGCTATCTATTGGGCATCTCTAAAAATGCACTGTTTTTTGAGACACCCAATAGATAGCGACTGCTCTAGTCTGGTCGGACTTAACCTCGGTAACCAAAGAAACGGTTTTTGATAATTTCACCTGCAACACCCTTCGGCAAACTTTTTTCCCAATCACCACGTCCATTCGGCAATTGCTTAAGTATGTTGCGTGAAAATATTTTAAGTAATCCTTGATCACTACTATCGATTCCAAAGATAAACTTATTCACCACTAAATACTCATAAAGAAATTGTAAGTTTTCTGGCAGTGTGACGTTGGTAAAATCGCGTAATTCGCCTGCCTGGTCGATTTCTGGGTAAACTAACAGACGTGTTTTATCAGGGAAAAGTTTACCAAAACCTTCCAGTATTCCCCCTTCAACACCTCGATAACTGCTCTCGTCAAAAATCTCGCGTATATTGATTAATCCCACCACTATACCGATTTGTAGCTGGGTGAATTGTCTGAAATAGGCGCGCAAAGAAAAGTAACGCGTGTAATCTGAGATCATGACGCTATAACCCAGCGAGTTAAGCAAATGCACACGAGCGAGTAAGTCTGCCTCTGACACCATCAGGTCGCTTCCTCGAGAATCGTTCAATGAAATCTCTGCCAGTGCCACGCTGTTTTCTGGCGTGACTCCGTCAATCGCGCTAAACGTCTTCATGCCTTGTTCAATCATATCGACATTCAAACGTGTTACCGGTCGAAACGAGCCACGAATAGTCAGCACATTTTTTTTGTATAGCATTTCAGCCGGAACGATGACCGAACCATCAGGCTTGAACATGATCGCGCGTGTTTTCCAGCTGCGGATTAAATGCAGGTTAATCGAGCGATTGTCGACCTCTTCGAAATAAGGGCCATTGAACTCGATAGAGTCGATCTCGATCTGTCCTTGAACCATGCCGTCGGTGAGCGACTCGATGATTTTCTTAGTATTTTCAATGTAGTAATAACCGGCATAAATTAAGTTAACGCCAAAGACGCCCAGCGCAGTTTGTTGACTTTCTGCATTCTCATCACGCATTCGGATGTGAACGACGATTTCAGATGGCTCTGCACCAGGATACATTTGAATCCGAATACCGCACCAGGCGTGGCATTCGTTATCTGAGTTGTAACTTTTGGCCGCCACGGTCGCACCATAGGCAAAGAATCGAGACGCCTTTGGGCGTGATGTACCGACACGATTGATCACCAAATCGAACTCATGTTCGATCATCGATTTAACTCTTGATTTGCTGACATAGCGTCGATCTTCCTGCACGCCATAAATGGCGTCAGAAAATGTCATGTCATAGGCAGACATTGTTTTAGCAATAGTACCTGCGGCTGCGCCAGCCTTGAAAAATTGGCGCGCGACTTCTTGCCCAGCACCAATTTCAACAATAGTCCCATATTTCTTTTCATCGAGATTAATGCGTAACGCTTTATGTCGAGTACTTCGGCTACTAACGGTTTTGTACATTTTTCCTCCAGGAATGATTCAGTAGAAGATAAAAAAAACTATCGTCTTATTCAAGTCGCTGTTTAAATGAATAACTTTAGATTTTCCGGCGCCTTTTTAACAACACAGCAAGTGCACTGATAAATTCAGTCAGAGCCAGTACTATACCAACTAAAGGCTTATCCCGCTTCTGCCAAAAGACTCGCATTACCACCGGCTGCTGTCGTATCGATACAAATATGACGTTCAATTTGACATCGAGCAGAAAAATCCTGTTCTGCGCACAACACGATTATCGCTCCTTTGCGCTTTGCTAGGACCTGGCGTGTGATGCGTAAGTCTTTAGTATCGCTCCAAAGTACGATTAGTTGAAAGCCATTTAAAATGCTTAAATTTTTTCTATCGAGTACGCCATCGAGGCCATCAATGTCAGATATGCCAGGGGAAATACAAATGGTGATGCAACCATTGTCTTTAGCGATACTGGCTTGCTGCAACGCTGCGTCTTTGGTTGGCCCAAGACAAAGTACAACACCACGACCATACGTGGATAACCGGTTCGACTCACCTGTCGGCCCTGGTAGGTTAAGCGTTTCAAGATGAGCTGGCCGTATTAACCGGAGCGCATCAATGCGTGCTTGTACCTGTTCGACAGCGACACTATTGGCTTTCACCTCATCGATGGTAATAATGTCAGGTTTTGCAAAACGAGCAACATAGTTTGGGCCACCGGCTTTGGGGCCAGTGCCAGAAAGACCTTCACCACCAAAGGGTTGTGAGCCCACAATGGCACCGATTTGATTACGATTGATATAAATATTACCGACGTTCAAACGCGATGTGACTTGTTCAATCCTGCTATCGATTCGTGTGTGCATGCCAAAGGTAAGACCGTAACCGCTGGTATTGATGTCATCTACAATTGAGTCAAGTTGGTTTGCTTTAAATGTGGCTACATGCATGACAGGACCGAATATTTCTTTCGTCATATCAAGAATACCGCTTACCTTTATCACCGCAGGGCCAACAAAGGTGCCTTTAGCTGGTGCGGTTATTTGCTTTAATAATCGGCCTTCGGATCGGGCTTTTTGTATGTATTGGGTTATTTCTGATCGTGCCGCTTCGTTAATGACAGGTCCTAAATCGGTTGCATATAACCAGGGATTGCCCACTACCAACTCATCCATAGCGCCATACAACATATCGAGGAATGCTACTGCGATCTCTTCCTGTAAATACAATAGGCGCAAAGCAGAACAACGCTGACCAGCCGATTGAAATGCGGAGACGATAATATCTTTAATAGCCTGCTCGGGCAATGCGGTACTATCGACTATGAGCGCGTTTAGCCCACCCGTTTCAGCTATTAATGGCGCGGTAGGATCAATCTGTTTCACCATCGCTTGATTAATGGTCTGTGCCGTTGCCGTAGACCCGGTAAAACAAATGCCTTTAATGCGCGGATCAGACGTAATTCTTGCACCAACAATCGAACCCGGCCCAGGTAATAATTGAAGTGCCTGGGTTGGGACGCCGGCTTCGTGCATTAGCTTGACTGCAATACAGGAGATGATTGACGTCGGCTCGGCTGGTTTCGCAATAACGCCATTACCCGCGGCAAGCGCCGCAGAAATTTGCCCTGCAAAGATAGCCAACGGGAAATTCCAAGGTGATATACAGGCAATAATACCGCGAGCTGGATCGGACAGTTCCTGCCCACGAGCGGCGTAATAACGTAAAAAATCAACCGCCTCGCGTAATTCAGCAATGGCATCGAGCGGAGTCTTACCGGCCTCTCGGCTTAAAATTGCGAATAGCTCACCAAAATTCTCCTCGAATAAATCTGACGCCTTGACCAGTATGGCCGCTCGCTCTGCAGCCGATGCTTGCCAACTGGTCGCTTGAGCCAGTGCAGTTTCGACATCATCCAGAGTGGCCTGAACCACCTCACCCACCTGATCGGAGGGTAACGCTGGATTAATAACCGAGAGCACTTTCGAGCTGCTCAGTTTTCCTGCAATCAAAGGGCCCACCGACCATTGCCTCGATTGGTGTGGATGACGAGCGGTTTCAATCGCGGCTAAATCATTTCCATCATGTAAATCCCAACCTTTGGAGTTTCGGCGCTCTGGTTCGTACAGTTTTAATGGATGCGCAACGGCCTGGTTTTCAAATCTGTCTGTCAGTTTTGCAAACGGGTCGGCTGCCACTTCCGATGGTGGGACGTTTTCATCGACAATTTGATTGACGAAAGAGCTGTTCGCACCATTTTCAAGTAGGCGTCGTACTAGATACGCGAGTAAATCGCGGTGTGCTCCGACTGGCGCATAAATTCGGCAGCGTGTTTTTTCCTCGCTGAGTACATTGTCGTGCAACGCGTCTCCCATGCCATGCAGTCGTTGGAATTCAAATGCATCGATATCATCAGCCATCTCAATAATCGTAGCCACGGTATGGGCGTTATGAGTCGCAAATTGAGGGTAAATACGATCCGTCAACGACAATAAGCTTTGAGCGCAGCAAATGTATGAGACGTCTGTTGCAGCCTTCTGAGTGAAGACAGGAAACCCTGATAAGCCTTCAACCTGCGAGCGCTTTATTTCGGTATCCCAATAGGCACCTTTCACTAATCGCACCATGATTTTTCTATCGTGTTTTTGAGCCAGTGCATACAACCATTCAATAACGTCAGCGGCTCGTTTACCATAAGCTTGCACGACAACACCAAAGCCATCCCAGCCAGCGAGAGAGGCATCACATAGTACGGCCTCGATCACATCGAGAGATAATTCCAGTCGATCGGACTCTTCAGCGTCGATATTCAAGCCCATGCCCGCCGCACTCGCCTGTTGAGCTAAAGCTAGCGTACTGCGGACGAGTTCAGACATCACTCGTTTTGATTGCCCCACTTCATATCGGGGATGCAAAGCGGATAATTTGATCGAAATACCGGGGTTTTGACGAATATCATCCGAGGTACAAAATAGTGCTAGTTCGGCGATTGCATTTTTATAGGCCGAAAAATACGCGCGCGCATCCTTCGCTGTTAAAGCCGCCTCACCTAGCATGTCGTAGGAATAGGTATAACCTTTGTTCTGTCGTTTTTGCCCGCGTCTAACCGCTTCACTAATGGTTTCACCTAATACAAATTGATGACCTAGCTCCTTCATTGCACGAGCGACAGCGGTGCGGATTACCGGCTCGCCAACTCGTTTTACTGCATCTTTAAGCACCGCCGCAACACCCTGACCATCTTTGAGCATCTTACCTGTTAACATCAACGCCCAAGTCGAAGCATTCACCAAGGATGAACTTGACCGACCTAAATGTTCGCCCCAGGACGAGGGCGCGATTTTATCTTCGATCAATTCGTTGATAGTGTGCGAATCAGGTACCCGTAATAGTGCCTCCGCCAGGCACATCAACGCCACGCCTTCGTCCGTCGATAAACCATACTCAGCCAGAAATACCTCCATCAACCCCAGTTTATCGCCTGAGCGAATCGTCTCAACCAGCCTCGCTGCACGAGTACAGATCCGGTTACGAGTCAAGGACGATACTTCGAGTTTTTGCTGTAACTCGGTCAGCACCAAATGTTCATCCCGAATGTGGTTTTGTTGAATTCGTTCTCGTACAGATTTGAGTACTGCCATGAGCTTATTCCCTTGAATATTGATGGTATTAAGGTAACCTAAATTGACTAGGCAATATTCCTGTTAAATTGAATTGAGTCGAACTTAAAATTTATTATTTCTTAATTATGGGGAAATAAACTCAACATGACAATGAATTACGGGCATTTAACCCAAGCCGATTACAAGCTACTGGAAATACTGGGTCGTGATGGGCGCATACCCGTGACTGAACTGGCAAAGCAGGTAGGCATGTCTAAATCGGCCTGTCAGGTGAGATTAAAAAGGCTTCAGACGGAAGGCTATATTCTAGGGTTTCGGGCAGTACTCGACCCAACCAAATTAGGCAAGGATCACATTGCATTTGTAGAGGTTAAACTCACCGATACAACCGAGTCGGCGCTAAGCGCCTTTAATGTAGCGGTGCTAGGGGTGACCGAAATTGAACAATGTCACATGATAGCAGGCGCATTTGATTACCTTTTGAAGGTAAGAACAAGTCACATGAAGAGTTATCGCTATGTACTGGGTGAAGTGATTAGCACCCTGCCCTTTGTTGGCAGCACATCAACTCATGTATCAATGGAGGCGATAAAAGATGACGTGTTTTAAATGGATGAAGATAGCGCATATAACACCTCAGTCACACTCATCAAATGAACCTATTTTGGGTATGCGAGCCTAATGGCACCGTTACAGCCAGAAAAGACGTTAAGATCTAGTGGCCAAATAAACAGCAACAATAACCAGCATAGCCCCACATACCTGCACCCAGTCTAAATATTCACCTAGGATGGCCGCAGCGGCGATAATAGCGACGATAGGCTCCACATTATAAATGAGTGATGCTCGGCTAGCGCTAATAAAGCGCATTGATAAAGCATATCCCCAAAACCCGACAATATAGAAAAAACTGCCCGCAGCAAGTGCCATCCAGGTAATTTGTGTGTCTGGCAATGCCAACCCACCAAACAATGGCAGAATCAACAAAATCAAGGGTAGTCCACCGCTATTACTCCAAAAAAGCAGGGTTATTTCATTCACATCGCGTCTAGCACGCTGCACAGACAGCATTAAGATTGTAATGCTAATACAGGCCATAGAAGCAAAGGCGACGCCCCGCCAGTCCAGCTCACCAATAGAAGGCGCTAGCACCAAACCCAAACCCATGAAAGCCAGTAAACACACAACAATGTGTAAAGGTGAAATTTTTTGTCGGTTGGCCAGCGTTTCGATGACTATCACCAATGCTGGATAGATATACAGGATCAATAGTGCCAATGCGACCGGAATGTATTGCACAGCACTTAATATGCCAACACCCAGCCCCAGATTACTGACCACGGTTAAAGCGACGGGAACAATTGCTTTTTGGGGAACCCGCCATCCACGATTTAGAAAAAAACTAAAGGTGTGATAAATAGGATGATGGCAATGGCACGAACCAGAGTGAACGAAATGGCATTGCCACCACCCTCATAAGATAGTGCCGCAAAGACAGGCATTAGGCCAAACGAAGCGGCAGAAACCAGAACAGTCGCGATACCAAACAAACGCCCAGGTGAGTTTGATTCAGACGTTAGGGTATGGGCATCGGTCATGGTGCGGCAGCATAATGACCCTGTCTATGAATAGCTAGCAGAATTATCCTGAACAGGCTTTATAGCGACGCTATGCATAGCTTCTATACCGGCAGCGCTGGATTGCCGGTATAGCATTGCCTTTATAAGGGATGCCTACGTAGAATGGCGACGTAAAAACAACCCGTCGAACGAGCCTAAGCGACCTTGATCAAGCGTTCCTGACTGGCGAGATATTCATCATAATTACCCTGAAAGTCGATCAGTTGTTGATCTTTCACTTCGACAATACGAGTCGCAAGCGATGATACAAATTCGCGGTCATGACTAACGAAAATAACGGTACCATCATACTTCGACAACGCCTGGTTGAGCGCTTCTATCGATTCCATATCAAGGTGGTTGGTTGGTTCGTCAAGAATGAGTACATTCGCATCCGACATCATTAGCTTGCCAAATAGCAGCCTGTTTTTTTCGCCACCCGAGCAAACCTTCGCTTTCTTTTTAGAATCGTCAGCTGTGAACAACAAACGTCCTAACATACCGCGAACCATCAACTCGTCGTGCTTGGCTTGACGCCACTGAGACATCCAGTCAAACAGGTTTAAATCATTATTAAAATCGGCTGTATTATCCTGAGGACAATAAGCGATACTGGCATTTTCAGACCATTTCATAGTACCGCCATTGGCCTGAATTTGGTCGATTAGGCAGCGCAAGAGTGTTGTTTTGCCCGTGCCATTTTCACCAATCACAGCAAGCTTTGCACCAGCCTCGAGGATTAAATTACCCTTATCAAACAACCTCTCGCCGTCAAATCCATGAGACAGGCCTTCTAATACTAACGCTTGTCGGTGGAGCTTTTTCTCTTGCAGCAAGGTGATAAAAGGGCTAACTCGACTCGATGGTTTCACTTCATCCAGCTTAATTTTGTCCATCTTCTTGGCACGTGAACTAGCCTGTTTGGCTTTTGAAGCATTGGCAGAGAATCGATTAACAAAGTCTTGTAACTCATTAAGTTCCTGACTCTTTTTAGCATTGGAGGTTTGTAACTGCTCGCGTATTAAGGTCGATGCAGCCATAAAAGCTTCGTAGTTTCCCGGGTAAACGCGCAACTCACCGTAGTCAATATCGGCCATGTGAGTACAAACAGAATTCAAGAAGTGCCTGTCGTGCGAGATAATGATCATGGTCGACTTACGACGATTAAGTACCGTTGCAAGCCAGTTGATAGTATTGATATCCAGGTTGTTGGTTGGCTCGTCCAACAGCAAAATATCGGGGTCAGAAAACAGAGCCTGCGCCAATAACACTCGCAGTTTCCAACCCGGTGCCACCTGCTTCATCAAACCAGTGTGTAGTGACTCATCTATGCCAGCCTGTAGCAGTATTTCACCCGCTCGACTTTCCGCACTATAACCATCCATTTCAGCGAATTCAGTTTCTAGGTCACCTACTTTCATGCCATCTTCATCAGACATCTCGGGTAAGCCATAAATACGCTCACGTTCTTGCTTTACCTTCCAAAGCGCTGCATCGCCCATGATAACAGTATCGATAACACTGCTCTCTTCAAATGCAAATTGATCCTGGCTCAAAACCCCGACTTTATCATTCGGTGTAATCGAAACATTGCCAGATGTCGGTTGCAGTTCGCCACTCAAAATTTTCATTAAAGTCGATTTACCGCAACCATTGGCACCGATTAATCCATATCGATTACCATTACCAAATTTAGCAGAAATGTTTTCAAACAATGGCTTAGCGCCGAATTGCATTGTAATATTGGCGGTGGAAATCACGAGGGTGTCCTAAATAGCTGGCGAGTAAAAAAAGCGTCGGTGAGTAAAGACCAGAATTGCGAGGCAAGGCGGGCTAAATTGGGGCGCAGAGTATAATTGTTTATGACTAAAGTGTCAAAGCGTAGCCTTGTCCAATATGAGATGAGCCTGAACGAGGTATGTGATTCTAATATAAAATGAGCCTGAAATAATCAACGAAGTCGTTCATGATCGAGGAATGAAAACGATCATGAAGTTAGAACAACTCAATAGCATAGAAGATAGTAAGCGATTCCAGAACCATACCTACCAGTAGTGATCGAGTTGTCAGCATGGCTGATATTTAATGTGTATCAACCTTGGCTGCTTTCAGGTAACCAACGAAGCCGTGTCTAAAGAGTGATTGACTTCTAGCCTGTAATACTCAGCCCCCCCCCCCTAAAGCAGCTATACGCTATGTACACGGTGCCAAGTGCTGGGGTGGATAGTAACCGCGCTCTTAAATCGAGTTGATTTTAGGCAACTATAAAACTATGTGGTGGGGTAACTGGTGGGACAAATGTATCAGAAATAAAAAAACACAAGAAAAATAAAATACTTAGGGATTAAATATGGCGGAGAGCGAGGGATTCGAACCCCCGGAGGATTTCTCCTCAACGGTTTTCAAGACCGCCGCATTCGGCCACTCTGCCAGCTCTCCGGATGATACCTTGTGATTTACATCGGTATCGATTAAGACAGACATATGTGGCTGCCTTAATAGGGGGCGTATTATAAACATTTGTCGCGCGGAGTCATTAGGAATTTGCATTAAATTACTCTCTTGAAAAATGTATTTTTATCACTACCTTATAATTATAGAAAGGTCATGCGAATAATAGTGTAGTGGCATCAATAAATTGTTGAATTGTCTCATTATTAGTCGCTCGATATATTCACTTGATATCGCAGTTGTTGGAACTTAGAATGGCAGCAGCAAGTCATGAGCACATCAATTATCGGAGATAGCAATGCAACTCAATACTTCAGTCACTCGCCCACCAGAGGCGATTCTACAAACGAACAAGTTAATTAAGAATACTTACACGCTTTTATCTATGACGCTGATTTTCGCTGGTGTCACTGCTTTTATTGGCGTCGCAATGGGTGCCTCATTTGGTCTCGCACTTGGGGCGAACTTAGTGGCGATTGGTTTACTTTGGTTTGTATTACCTAAAGTGGCTAATTCGGCCTCTGGCATCCCTGTATTATTCGGCATCACTGGTTTACTAGGTTTCGGACTAGGGCCGTTAATTGGCTATTACCTTGCTATGGACCCAAGCATTGTTATGACTGCGCTTGGCGGTACCGGTGCCATCTTCCTTGGCTTGTCTGGTTATGCACTAACGACTCGTAAAGACTTCAACTTCATGGGTGGTTTTTTAATGGTGGGATTGATCGTGGTTATCGGCGCATCTCTGCTCAATATTTTCCTCCAAATTCCAGCATTATCATTGGCAGTTAGTGCGGCTGTCGTAATGATTATGAGCGGCCTGATTTTATACCAAACATCTGCAATGATTAATGGTGGCGAGACTAACTACATCATGGCGACTGCTGGTTTATTCCTGTCTATCTTGAATCTTTTCCAAGCGCTTTTACATCTTTTAGGTGTATTTGGTGGTGACGATTAGTGCTTAAAACTGATAGTTAAGTTATGTTTAAAGCCCCTTTTCAGGGGCTTTTCTTTTTAGGACGTTTTTTTACGAGGTATTTAGAATGGACTGGATTCAAATTGGCTCGGCTCTCATGTTAGTAGCCATGCTGTTTATGATTTTCCCAAGAGCAAAAGCAGCCATCAAGCAATCCCCTAAAGGAACAAGTAGCGATTGGATGGGGTTTATTGTGCCTATGGCTGCGGTTATTTTATTTATATTTCTGCTGATCACACTGGTTTAGACATGCCAGTTTAGGCAGACTAGCTTAGCCAAGCGTCTGGCAAAACACCTTTCTGTTACTGATCGTCATGCTTTGTTGGCCATGCATTTTTAGGTGACAGCAATTCACCCGAGATCATTTGGCGTGCCCAAATTTGCCTCGCAAGCATCAAGTCTTCTGGTAGGGTTATTTTTATATTTTCTGCACTACCCAATACTAATTTTGGGGATTGTCCCATGGCTTCAACCGCCGAAGCGTCGTCTGTTATTTCGAGTTTGTTCTCTATAACAAATTTCAAAGCATCCAGTAGCAAATCTGCCTTGAAAACCTGGGGCGTAAAAGCACGCCATAAGCCTGTTCGATTCATAGTTTGATTGATATTCCCATCAACATTCAGCTGTTTGATCGTGTCAGCGATTGGTGCACCTAATAAAGCACCTGCACTATGCTGTCTAGCTACTTCTATGAGTCGATTGAGATCATTGATGGTCACTAACGGCCTAACTGCATCATGCACTAAAGCGTAGCAATCTTGACTAATGTCGGTGAACAGTTTTTCTAGGCCATTGAAAACGCTTTGATGTCGTAGTACCCCGCCCTGCGCGAATACCAAAGGTTTTTTGGATTGCGTTTGATAGTTGAGGTTTGCCCAATATTTGTCTTTAGCGCTTAATACAACCACTGCCCCTGCGATCTCTGGATGCGATAGCAGCCGGTCGAGGGTGTGCTCTATGATAGTTTTATCTACCAATGGTAGGTATTGCTTGGGTAGTTCGGACTGCATGCGCTGCCCGATGCCGGAGGCAGGAATGATGGCCCAGACGGGTAGTACCTCATTCATTTAGCTGGCTCATTTAGCTGGCTCATTTAGCTTGTTCATTAGATAGAGCGCCGGGGCCAGGGATAAGCTGAATGAAGGTTTCGCCTTGCTTGATCATGCCAAGGTCATTTCGTGCTTTTTCTTCGAAGGCATCCAGGCCATTTTGTAAATCGAGTACCTGTGCTTCTAGTACACTATTGCGTTGCCCTAGTAGCTGCAGCTTCACCTTCTGTCGCTCTAGCTCACTCGATAACTGGACGACTTCGGAGAGGCTGCCATCACCTACCCACAATCTGTACTGTAATCCTATGAGTAACGCTATTAATACGCTGATCAGTATTTTCATTGGTTCATAGGTGTTAGCAGTATCTTACAAATTAGGGCTTACAAGTTACGGAAAACTGATCTGCCTGGGAAGACAGCATCCTGTCCTAACTGGCTTTCGATCCGTAGCAATTGATTATATTTAGCGACACGATCAGACCGAGACAACGAACCTGTCTTAATTTGGCCTGCGTTAGTTGCTACGGCCAAATCAGCGATAGTGACGTCTTCAGTTTCGCCTGAGCGGTGTGAGATAACGGCAGTGTAGTCCGCATTATGTGCCATTGATATCGCATTCAATGTTTCGGTTAGCGTGCCAATTTGATTAAATTTAATCAAGATAGAATTAGCAATATTATTTTCGATGCCGCGTGTGAAAATGCTGGTATTGGTAACAAACAAATCATCACCTACTAGCTGGATTTTGCCACCGAGTTTTTCGGTTAATACAGCCCAACCATCCCAGTCACTTTCATCCATGCCATCTTCAATGGTTATGATTGGATATTGATCTACCCAGTTAGATAAGTATTTGGTAAAACCATGCGCATCAAATGATTTGTTTTCTGAGGCTAAGACATACTTACCGTTATGATAAAACTCAGAACTAGCAACATCTAAACCTAAACAAATATCGTCACCTGCTTTAAACCCTGCGAGCTCGATTGCTTCAAGAATCACTTCAATTGCTTCTTCATTTGAGGATAAGTCAGGCGCAAAACCACCCTCGTCTCCGACAGCTGTATTCATTCCTTTTTTGCTCAGCACGAATTTGAGTGCGTGGAAGACTTCAGTACCGTATCGCAATGACTCCGAAAAACTACTCGCGCCAACAGGCAATACCATGAATTCTTGCATATCGACACTATTGTCGGCATGTGCGCCGCCATTGATAATATTCATCATTGGAACAGGTAACGTCTTAGCGGCGTCTCCACCTAAATAACGATATAGCGGCAATTGCGCCTGTAATGCCGCTGCATGGGCGTTGGCTAGTGACACTGCTAACAATGAGTTGGCGCCTAATTTACTCTTATTCTCGGTGCCGTCGAGGTCGATCATTGCCTGATCTAACCCTGATTGATCGGTGCTATCGCGATCCTTAACCAGGTTAGCTATTTCATTATTGATGTGTCCAACTGCCTTGGTGACACCCTTGCCCAAATAGCGGTTTTTGTCGCCGTCGCGTAACTCGATGGCTTCTCTTTCACCCGTTGAGGCGCCTGATGGTACGGCTGCTCTGCCTACAATGCCTGAAGCAAGTGTTACTTCAGCTTCAACGGTAGGGTTACCTCGTGAATCGAGAATTTCTCGACCGATTATTTTAACGATGCTGCTCATATTTTTTCCTATTGTCTAATCTGTTATTAAGGAAAGCTTGCCTGTAATAGAGTTTGACTGTAGTAGAGATAGTCGGCTTGCAATAAATCGACAATATTGGCTACTCGTATGCATCTCAATCATCCTGCTCAATAGGCACTTCAATCTGACGGGCTATTTTTTACCTTTGCGGTGGTCCCTTTGCGATATGCCGCCGCTGCATTAATAAAGCTATTAAATAATGAGTGGCCTTCTCGCGGTTGCGATGTGAACTCAGGATGAAATTGACAGCCAATAAACCAGGGGTGATCCGATATCTCGACCATTTCAACCAACTCGTTGTCGACCGAAAGGCCAGATATGACTAACCCGGCACTTTGTAATTTAATGAGGTAGTTATTATTGAATTCATAGCGATGACGATGCCTTTCATTAATTTCTTCAGCCTTGTAAGCCTTACTCGCTAAGGTGCCAGGTACCAGTTTACAGGTTTGCGCTCCGAGTCTCATGGTACCACCTAAGTCGTTGTTTTCATTACGCATTTCGACAGATCCGTCTTCATTAACCCACTCAGAAATAAGCCCTATAACTGGATCCGGTGTTTTCGGGTTAAATTCAGTGCTGTGTGCATTTTTAAGCCCAAGCACATTTCGTGCGTATTCGATAACAGCGACCTGCATGCCAAGACAAATACCAAGATAGGGCACTTTATTGGTACGAGCATAGTTCACGGCCGCAATTTTGCCTTCTACACCTCGACTGCCAAAACCGCCAGGGACGAGTATGGCATCTAGCCCTTCGAGGCAGCCAGTCCCGTTGGTTTCGATAGAGTCCGAGTCAATTTTCACTATTTTGACACTAGTACTCGTATGAATACCGGCATGATTGAGTGATTCATTGAGTGATTTGTATGCATCGGTGTGATCAACATACTTACCTACAAAGCCAATTTTGACTTCTTTTTCGGGTGATTCGAGTGCTTTAACAACTTGATCCCAATCGGATAAATCCACTTCAGGCAGATCTAAGCCAAAGTGCCTGGATACGATTTCGTCCAGTCGATGTTCATGTAATTCACGTGGAATTTTGTAGATATGATCAACGTCTTTAAAGGAAATGACGGCATCCTCTGCTACGTTGGTAAACTGAGCAATTTTACGGCATTCCTCAGGGGGAATTTCACGATCGGCACGACACAGTAGAATATCAGGCTGAATACCAATCGATCGCAGCTCTTTAACCGAGTGCTGAGTGGGCTTGGTTTTAATTTCCCCTGCCGCTGCTAGATAAGGAATCAGCGTGAGGTGCATATAAAGCGTATGGCTACGTCCTAGTTCAAACCCCATCTGACGGATGGCTTCTAAAAAGGGTAATGATTCAATATCACCCACTGTTCCACCAATTTCTACCAGCACAACATCTGCGCCATTGGTGCTACTCAGTATCGAATTTTTAATTTCGTCGGTTATATGAGGAATGACCTGAACAGTCGCCCCCAGATAGTCACCACGGCGTTCACGGGCGATCACATTTTCGTATATTCGGCCGGTGGTATAGTTACTCTTCTTTGAACAGCGAATGCCAGCAAAGCGTTCGTAGTGCCCTAAATCCAGATCAGTTTCGGCGCCATCATCGGTGACGTATACCTCACCGTGTTGAAATGGACTCATTGTGCCCGGATCAACATTGAGATAAGGGTCGAGTTTTAGCATATTAACGCTCAATCCTCGTGCCTGAAGAATGGCTGCTAATGATGCAGATGCAATGCCTTTACCCAGTGATGAAACAACACCACCAGTAATAAAAATGAAACGACTCATAGGTTAGAAATATGCTCAGAGGAATGTGAAGCTGTGAAGCCCGGTTGGACCGAAACGATAGCAGAATCCCTATTTGATAACAATCTGCAACACTGTGTGAAGGTTAGATTTAATGCTCTTTTTTTATCTAATCGTCGATCTATCTGCTGATTTAGAACTCATCAGAAAATGACAACTAGCTGGTTAGATGTGGTGGCAGCAGTCCTTGTCGATGAATCGCATACTCATTTAGCCCTTTCTTTTTCGCGACTAACGTCAGCATACTCTTAATATTGCTATTCAGACCCGAGTCAGCCTGTATTTTGATATCGACTAAGTATTCTCCATTCGGCTTAAGTAGACCCGTACCGTCTATATCGAGTATTGCCTTTCTGTCCGTCAATTTAAATCGGTAGCTATTGTCTTCGCGTGCGACGCCGAGTTGATAGTCACCTAGATTGATATCCTCTCCCTCTATGCCCGCATTGCGCCATATGGCCAGACCATCGATATTGCCAATTTTGATTTGATTAACGTTACTTTTATTAATGTCACTATTATTAATAAGATGCTTAATATTAATTTGAGTAAATTTGAGGCTGAGTTCACCCGTTGGTTTAACCAGCAGTTGAGTCATTAAAGGGCTGAGCTCTGCCATTGAATACTCGACATCAAGCTGTTCAATCACTGTATTATTGGTCAATGGATTGAATGAAGTATTGGCTTTACCATTTTGATATTTAATTTGATAACAAACATGGAGTGTTAGCAAACAGGATAAATCAGCCTCGTAATTGATATCACGAACAGGGAAATTATTAGCATAGGCGGCAGCGATGTGATCTGATATTATCTGCCCTTTTACGCTTGGTTCTGAGACGCTAAAAGTCCACTCGAAGAAACCGGGTACAGGCCCGAATAGAATAGAGAATTGATAGGCCAATACCGACAGCAATATCAATAGAATCAGATACTGCGTTCGAGTATTAGCCAATAATTTAATGAGGAAGTCTTGTAACAAGTTGAACCTTGTTTTGTGTCACCAGATTAAATTTTGAAGCGATTAGCCTAACGCTTGAGAAATCATATTTTACTAGTTTCATAGACCCTGTGTCAGGCCTTTCTATTCATCATTAGTTCTAGCTTATTTCACCTGCCATATCAGTTTAAGTACATAAGCAAAAATATTAATTTTAAACGAAAATAATAATGTTGCAGACACAAAAAAGCTCACATAAAGTGAGCTTTTTGTCGAAATAAGTGGCGTCCCCAAGGGGATTCGAACCCCTGTTACCGCCGTGAAAGGGCGGTGTCCTAGGCCGACTAGACGATGGGGACACTGTTTTTTTACCAGAACCTCTTTAAACAAAGAATCTGGTGGAGCCAGGCGGGTTCGAACCGCCGACCTCAACACTGCCAGTGTTGCGCTCTCCCAACTGAGCTATGGCCCCCTCGAAAGAGCGCGTACTTTAATCAAGCAAGGTATCACTGTCAAGCATAAATACATCATTAATCTTGATTTAAAAACATCAGTACAAATCCGCATATGACTGCTAAAATTATCTGGCTTTCCCACTCAAAATAGCAACTAATTTATGAAGAGAGTACTCATCACTGACGGAGCCAGATTTATTGGCTCCTAAACCCTGACTTGGTGCTGAGTCAGAATATTCGGGTACGCGTGCTGGATAACCTGTCATCTGAAAATCAAGGCAATCTACCTGACTATCATCCTTTACTGGAATTTATAGCGGATGACATCACCGATAGCGACATGGTTAATCAAGCCATGATCGGTGTATCACATTGTCTCAATCTTTCCGCTCAGGGTTCTGTGGTGGCATCGTTAGAAAACCCTGAGTTTTCGGTGATGCAAAATAATATCGATTCTGTCAATGTCCTGGTCACGGCTCAACAAAATAAGGTCGAGAAAATTGTCTATACCTCTTCCGCTGCAATCTATGCAGAGCCCTCAGAAACCCCCTACCAGAAAACGCAATAAAAAATCAGCTTTCGCCCTATGCGGGTGTGGTTGCTTTATTCGTCGATAGAATCTCTCGAGGTGAACCACTCATTGTTTTTGGTGATGGCCAACAAACCAGAGACTTTATCTATGTCGGTGATGTTGCTCACGCCGAGCCACGTCAGGGTGACATATGGCATTCGCGAGCAAACCCGACTAAAATGAGTTACGAGCTTGGTTTAAAAGCAGAAACGAATATTCGGCAGGGTTTAATTAACTTGATTGAATCCTAAGCTGCTATCAACTAACTTCATTTTTCAGGCTTTATTTTCCAGACTTCTTTTCCCAGGTATCAACCGAGGGCGTTATGACAAACCAGGCAGTTACCTATATAAGTGCCCTTGAGGGCTGGGAGCTCATTCAAAAGGAGCCGCGCGTCATTTTTATCGATGTTAGATCTGAAATGGAATTTTTGTTTATTGGTCATCCTGCTGGCGCAGTTAACATTCCCTGGATAGAGGAGCCCGATTGGGAGATAAATCCGAACTTTGTCAGAGATGCCCGGCGCCTAATGCTGGGCGGTGTGTTTGACGGCTCTGAGCATAACGCAGTCCCTATTTTGTTGATTTGTCGCAGTGGAAAACGCTCTGAAGAAGCGGGCAACTTATTAATCGAAAAAAACTTTAACCATGTATATAACATCGAGCAGGGCTTCGAGGGTGTCCTAAATGATAAACATCAACGTAGCGCAATCGGCGGGTGGCGCTTTGATGGTTTGCCTTGGGAGCAATGTTGATTGTCAGAAGTAGATAACGCGATTATTGGTCACAATTGACTAATTTCATCCCAGATACCACCGACTGATCGCGGGAATGGCTGGTTGGCTCTTAACGACGATGGCAAATCGATTATCAATTTACGAGCCATTCGCAGATTGTCGTACTCACCAAAAAAAATGATTAATACTGCCTTTTCTCGGACTCGTTTGGGATGCACGCGTAACTGTGATATATCAACCCCCTTTTTTTGTAACGTCTCGACATAGCTAAGATAGGAATCATAAGTCTCGCTATCTAAGCTGATGGACATAATTTGAATAGTGGCGCGACTTTTCTCACTGCTTTCAAACCAATCTCGTGAGCGTTTTAACTCTGCCTTAAACCAGTCTGTAGAGGGTTCTTTCCCGCCAATGTCAACCAGGCGTTCGTCTTTCACAGGTTCGACTTTTGGTACTTTATCGACTTCAGCTTTATCTACTTCAATTAGTTGCGTTTCGTTGAATGCTTCCGGCTTAATGAGTGAGCTAACAATTGTCTCGCCGAGCGCAAGTTCTACTGCAGGCTCTGGTGAAACCGGCTCGACAGTCACAGGGACCTGAATCATTTCCTTTGGTTCTAGTATCGGTGGGGCTTGAGATTCATCCAGCTCTACCGCTGGCACGCTGCTAATCAAATTATGAGTCGGCTGAATTAATTCGACCCTCTCCTCCTCTTGCTGATTTAATGATAAAGGATCGGCTGAGGCAACTGGCATCAAATAATAAGCAAGACCAACCAACACCAAAATAATAGTCAAACCAAAAACAACTAATAGCGGTTTAAGAATAAACGGAGGACTAGACAGCTCTTGCCTAGCGAAATGATCGCTATGCAGCTCGACAACATCACGCAGCTTACTAATCACACCTTGTGTTTCGTTGAGTGCCCGACGAAGCTGTTTCGGCATCGACAGAGGGCTTGGCGGCAACGACGGAAATAATGTGCTGGCACAATAGCCATCAATTTCGACGCTCGTTAATGGCAGCAACTGAAAGCTCTCTTTACATTCACCCGGTATCGAGTAGCCAAATTGCGAACTTCTTCAAGCCCTGCCGGACCGGTGGCCATAATCAGGCTGAATTCTTTATCGATGCCGTCAGTCGACCAACTTTGCAAAAGTTGATGTTTTATTTTGTTCGTCGCTAATTCAAAATTGTCAGCGACAATTACATCACCGATGGTGGCAATATGACGTGGTCAACCTTTTTAGTACAACTTAGTTAAGCGGCTTCTTTGATTTCAATTAATTGCTTTTCATAATTATCTGGACTCATATACCCCAGAGTCGAGTGCAGTCGATAAGGGTTATAAAACACTGAAATGTAATTC